>DATCXR010000410.1:0-33196 GCA_036565685.1 Gemmatimonadaceae bacterium | reverse complement strand
CGCTGGTCCACCGTCGCGGTGCTCGGCGCCGTACTCGTAGGCATCCCCGTCTACTACCTCACCGTCGGCCGCACCAAGGAGCTTCGTGGCTCGGCGGCGAGAGTGCTGGATCCTGGGGAGTAGGGTAGCTTAGCGAGGGAGAGGGCAGCCCGCGGTCCTCCGCGCTCTCCGCGTGAACCGCGGGCTGCCCTCTCCCTCGCGAAGCTACCCTACTCCCCAGGATCGAGCACCCTCGCCGCCGAGCCACGGAGCTCCTTGGTGCGGCCGACGGTGAGGTAGTAGACGGGGATGCCGACGAGCACGGCGCCGAGCACCGCTACGGTGGACCAGCGCGTACCGGGATCCATGATCGCGTTCACCAGCAGCGATGCGGTGGCGAGCACGAAGAGCGCGGGCACGACCGGATACAATGGCACCCGGAAGGGCGGGTTGTAGTCGGCGCGCCTGCGAAGCACGAAGAGCGAGGCGACGCTGAGCGCGAGGAATGGGACGATCGCTATCACGAAAGCGTCGGCGAGCTGCTCGAAATCGCGAACGAGGACGAACGCAATCCCGAGCGCGGCGGCGAGCCAGATCGCGACGTACGGAGTCTGGAAGCGCGGATGCACGGACGCGACCTTCCGGAAGAACAAGCCCTCGTCAGCCATGGCGAAGAAGATGCGCGGCGACGTCAGCACCGAGCCGTTGAGCGTTCCGAAGGTGGAGAGCATCACGGTGGACGCCACGAAGATCACGCCGGGCGTGCCCATGATGCGCTCGGCCGCTGCCGCCGCCACGAGAGGCGACTGTCGAATCGTCTCCACGGGAAGCACCGCCAGGTAGGCGAGGTTCGCGAGGAGGTAGATCACCACCACCGCCAGCGTCCCCGCGACGATCGCCCACGGAAGGTTGCGACGCGGGTTCTTCACTTCGCCGCCCACGAAGGTCACGTCCTCCCACCCGTCGTACGCCCAGAGCACCGACACCAGCGCGAGCCCGAAGGCGGTCATGCTGAAGCTTCCCTCCGGAACCGCGGGCGTGAAGTGGCCGCCCGTGTGCGGGAGGCCGATCGCGAAGGCGAGGATGATTATGAAGAGGAGCGCGCCGTACTTCCCGACCGTGGTGATGTTCTGCACCAGCGAGCCCCAGCGCAGTCCCACATAGTTGAACACCGCCACCACGAAGATCGCCGCGGCCGCCACGAGGTGCACGTACCAATCGTATGGCGGCACCGTGGGGTCGTAGCCGAGCACGCGTAGCAGGTACTCGGAGAAGGTGGTCGCGATCGCGCCGAGCGCGGCGGCGCGGATGATCACCAGCTCCGCCCAGCCGAAGAGGAACGCCGTCAGCCGCCCCCACCCTTCCCGCAGATACACGAACATCCCGCCCGTGTGTGGAAAGGCGCCCGCCACTTCCGCGAGCGAGAGCGCGCCGCAGAGCGCGAAGAGGCCGCCAGCCACCCACGCGATCATGAGCGGGAGCGGGCCGGGGAGCCGGTCGGCTATGCCGGCCGGCGAGCGAAAGATGCCGGATCCGATCGTGGAACCGACGAGGACGGCTGTCGTGCTGAGAAAGCCGAGCCGGCGGGGGAGCTTGGAATCGGGCATAGGAGGGGAAGCTACGGCCTCGCACTGCGCGAAGCGAGGACAATGGATCCCCGCGTTCGCGGGGATGACAACGAGCGACGACGAGCGACGACGACGTTCCTATCGTCATTCCCGCGCAAGCGGGAATCCATGTAAGCCGACCGAACATGGGTCCCCGCTTGCGCGGGAATGACGGCGAGGGTTGCAAGGTACGGCACCGCACCGCGAGGCGCGAGTGCGAGGTGATCAGCCGGCGCCCACCACGCGCGGAGCTTCGATCGCCGGCTCGTCGGGGAACTGACCCCTGTACAACCTGGCGTATACACCGTCCTCGGCGATCAGCTCCGCATGGGTTCCCGCTTCCACGATCCGGCCGTACTCCAGGACGATCACGCGGTCCGCGCGTCGCACCGTGCTCAGACGGTGAGCTATGATCAGCGTGGAGCGCCCGCGGAGGAGCTCCTCCATCGCCTGCCCCACGAGCCGCTCGCTCTCGCTGTCGAGATTCGACGTGGCCTCGTCGAGGATGACCACCGCGGGATCCTTGAGAAAGACTCGCGCGATGGCGATCCGCTGCCGCTGACCGCCGGACAGCTTCACGCCGCGCTCGCCCACGCGCGTCGCGAGTCCGTCCGGGAGGCGCTCGATGAACTCCATGGCGTGCGCCGCGCGCGCGGCCGCGATCACGTCGGCGTCGCCCGCATCCGGACGCGCGTATGCGACGTTTTCGCGCACGCTCCCGCTGAAGAGCGATGGCTCCTGCGGCACGATCCCCACCGCGCTCCGCAGATCGAGCAGCGAGATCTCGCGGATGTCGTTCCCGTCGAGCGTGATTCTCCCCGTCTCCACATCCCAGAAGCGCGGGATGAGCGAGGCCACGGTGGTCTTCCCCGCCCCCGAGTGGCCCACCAGCGCCACCACCTCTCCCGGCGCCATACGGAAGGTCAGGTCGTGCAGAACGTCGGGGAGCTCGGGCGAATAGCGGAAGCGCACCTGCTCGAAGGCGACCTCGCCGCGCACGGGCTTCACTAGTGGCACCGGATGCACGGGATCCACCACCGTCGGCTCCGTCCCCATCAACTCGAACACCCTGCGAGCGGCGCCGATCGCCTCCTGGTAGCTGCCGAAGAGCGAGGCGAGCGACCCGACGGCCGCCGCCACGAAGATCGCGTAGAGCAGGAACGCCACCAGCGCGCCGGGCGTGAGGTCGCCCGCAAGCACGAGGCGCCCGCCCTGCCAGAGCACCGCCACCACGCCGCCGAAGGCGCAGAAGGTGATGACGCCGAAGAACATCCCGCGGATCCCCGCGCGCCGGATGGCCGCGGTCACGACGTCGCGCAGCTGCTCGCTGTAGCGCCTCGACTCCTCGGCTTCGCGGGTGAAGCTCTGCACCGTGCGGATCTGGCCGAAAGCTTCGTCGGCGGTGCCCATCGCATCGGCGATCCTGTCCTGCACGCCGGTGCTCGCGCGTCGCAGCGAGCGGCCGAAGGCCCAGGCGGCTCCTACCACCACCGGCACCACGGCGAGCGTGGTCACGGTGAGCTTCCAGTGCGTGAGCGTGAGGAGAACGATCCCGCCGATCAGGAAGAGGATCTGGCGCGATAGCTCCGTCATCTGATAGCTCATCACCGACTGCAGGAGCGTGACGTCGGTGGCGAGCCGGCTGGTCAGCTCGCCCGAGCGGCGCTCGGTGAAGAAGCCGGGTGAGAGGCGCACGAGGTGCGAGAAGAGATCCTCGCGCAGCTTCGCGATCACCTTCTCCGCCACCGAGGTGAGGAGCTTCACCTGCACGTAGTTGAGCACTCCCTGCACCGCGAACAGCGCCAGGAGGAACACCGCTATGCGGTTGAGGGTGCTCGCGCTCGCCTTGATGAAGGCGGCATCGAGCAGGTAGCGCACCACCTGCGGGAAGGCGAGCGTGATCGCGCCGCTCAGGAGCAGCGCGATGCCGCCGACCGTGAGGCTTCCGGCATAGGGGCGCATCCGCGCCAGCAGCGGGCGCAGCGCGGTGGGCGAAGGGATTCCCCTCGCGCGTCCGTCTCCGCTCGTGGCTACAGCTCCTCTTCCGGCCGTCCCCTTTGCATCCGCGCCATTGCTGGCGCCGTCTACGCGGGACGGTTTGCGAGCCATGCCTCGATTCCCTTGAGCGATACGCTCATGCGGCGGCGCGAATCGTACGCGCCCTGGAAGATCGCGAGCGCGTCGGCAACGGAGATCTCGCTCTCGTCCGGCGCGCTCGACCAGTTGTGGGTGGACCACTCGCGAACGTGCACGCGGTCGTTCGACGGGCGACCGAGGATGAGCAGGCGGTCGGGCTCACCGGCCCCCGCGGAGATGAGCACTCCCAGCTCCGCCGGCGCGGCGAGCGCATCGCTCGATCCGGCCGCGCCCTCCTCGGCGTCCGGTCGGCGGTCGCCCTGTGCCATCAGCGAAATACACCCCGATCGATCGCCATGGCCAGGAAGAGGAGCGCGAGGTAGAGGAGCGAGAACTTGTAGAGCTTCCACGCGCTCGCGGTCCACTGCGGGGTGCGCATGATCTTCAGGATTCCCGCGAAGAGCACGGAGCCGAGTACAGTGGCCGAGACGAAGTAGATGATCCCGAACGCGCCGAACGCCACCGGAAGAAGCGTGAGCGGCACGAGGATCATCGTGTACCAGAGCATCTGCCACATCGTCTCGCGCTCGCCCCAGATGAGCGGCGCCATCGGCACGCCCGCGCGGCCGTAGTCGTGCTGCTTGAGGAGGGCGAGCGCCCAGAAGTGCGGCGGCGTCCAGTAGAAGATGATCAGGAAGAGGTAGATCGCGGTGAGATCGATCTGCCCCGTGACCGCGGCCCACCCCACGAGCGGCGGGAAGGCGCCGGCCGCGCCGCCGATCACGATGTTGTGCGGCGTGCGGCGCTTGAGCCAGCGCGTGTAGATGAAGACGTAGAAGTAGAAGCCCGCGAGCGCGAGCGCCGCCGTCAGCACGTTCACCGTGAAGGCGAAGAGCGCCGTGGCCGCCGTGGCGAGCATGACGCCGAAGGCGAGCACGGCGCGCGGATCCATCCTCCCGCTCGGGATCGGACGGAGCCGCGTGCGCGCCATGCGGTCGTCGATGTCGCGGTCGATGTACATGTTCACCGCGTTCGCGCCGCCGGCCATCAGGTAGCCGCCGATGGTGACGAGCACCACCAGAGTGAGGCTCGGGCGTCCGGCGACGAACATCGGCGCCACGGTCGTCACCAGCAGGAGCGAGATGATCCGCGGCTTCGTGAGCATCACGAGGTCGTGCATGAGCGACGAGGTGCGTGCCCCGGTTACCGCCGCGCCGGTCATGGCTGCACCCCGTGGCTGGCCACCACCGGCACCTCACCCTGCCCCGCGCCAGCGCGCCTTGGTCGTGCGCCCGCGGGTGATGCATCCGAGATGGGCGCCATCCGCTCATCGGGCTCGCGCGACGCGAACCGCGCCAGATACGCCGTCGTGAAGAGGCTCAGCCAGATTCCCACGCCAACCGCCTGGTGCAGCGAGCGCAGCTCGGGCGGCAGGTGCATCCCGATCATCGCGCCGGCCACGAGAATCTGCAGGAACACGAAGCCGAAGGCGATGCGAGCGGCTCGCACCACAATCGGCGCCTCGTGCCTCCTGGCGAACGCGATCATCAACCCCAACACGTGGAAGAAGAGCAGGAACGCGAGAATCCGGTGCGTCATCTGCACGTGCTGCGCCGGAAGCGACAAGGGGGAGCCACAGAGCGGGAACGACGGGCAGGCGCCCGAGGCGCCCGGGAACTTCGCGGTCATTCCGCCGAACATGAGCACGATCAGCGCGAGCCCCGCGGCCGCCATCGCACCGCGCGCGGCGCGTAGCGAGCCCTTCTCGGTCAGGACACTCTTGCCACCGAGCCCGCCTCCGCGGATCACCGCCGCGGCGAGCGCGGCGAGGAGTACGGCGGCGAGGAACCAGTGCACCAGCGTCGCCCACCACACATTTCCGAGCCAGACGGTGATTGCGCCGAAGAACGCGGTAACGACCACCGTCGTCGCGGCCAGCGCCGCGGCGCGCAGGACGCCGCCCCGCCCGCCCACCGCCGGGAGCGAGCGCTTCGCGAACGCGGTCGCGGCGAGCGCCACGACGGCGGTGATGAGAAGCGCCGCCAGGAGGCGGTGGGTCCACTCGATAATCAGAGTCGGCTGATCGAACGGGGGGAACCAGTGCCCGTAACACTTGGGCCAGTGGTCGCCGCACCCCATCCCCGAGCCGCTTATGCGCACGATCGCGCCGAACACCAGATGGGTGAGCGCGATGCCGAGCGTTATGTAGGAGAGACGCCGGAGCGAATTCACGATCTATCTAATTGGAGGAGACGCGCTCGAAGACGACGGGCGGCCGGTCGGGCACCGCGGGCGCATGTATCGCGCGCCAGGTCATGAAGAGAGCGAGTGCCAATCCCACAGCGGGGAGAACGGTCCACGCGATCTCGATGGAGCGGCGTGGACGGGGGACGCCGGGACGAGGCTCCACGCTCCGGGCGCGAGCGCCGAGCGTGGAACGCGCGATCGCGACCTGCGCGACGACGCAGCAGACCACGGCGATCCAGAAGAGGAAATCCACCAGACTACGAGCCAGGTATCGAGGGACGCCCGCGCGCGCCAGACGGTAGAGCGCGCCGCGCGGGATAGCAGGTGAAAGTTGACGGTCGTGGGAGTGTGGGTCAACCCGGAGGTCCGTGTGGTCGCCGTTCCCGGCGACCACACGGAAAGGGCGCGGAGGAAACGCGGAAAGTGCGCGCAGAGCTCAGTACGAGAGCTCCAACTTCGAATCGCGCGCCGAATCCACGTGCACTTTCCGCTCGCGCACGCCGAGGCGTGGCTCCCACATCTTCAGGGTGTAGTCGCCGGGCGGAACGGAGTCGATGGTGAAGATTCCATCCCTGTTGGTGACGGCGAAGTAGGGGTGGTCGAAGACGCGGATCCAGGCGCGCGACCACGGATAGCGGTCGCTGTACGCGCGAACGAGGCCGCGGTGCAGGAGCGGCTTCCCGGTGGGTACCACCTGTCCTCCTTCGGTCTCTCGAACGGACGAGACGGTGTCGCCGCCGAGCAGGAAGATCGTGCGGTGGGCCGAGCGGTCGGCGTTCCGCACGTTGAGCATGCCGCCCTCCACCGCCGCCTGCACCCTGGGGTCGAGCGCGCAATCGGAGTTGGTGAGCTCGTAGCGGCGCTCGACGGGGAGACGCTTCCCCGAGCGGGCGTCCGCCAGCCAGACGACCACGTCCCCCACATAGTCGCCGCGACCGTACACGAGCGGCACTCGCCGGCTCGCACCGCAGAAGGCGGCCGCGCTGTCCGGGGCGGTGTAAGTGGTGTCGCCGGGTGAGGGCGACTCGAGCGTCACCCGGCCGACGATGGCGCCGGAGCCGCCGACGTCCACCACGTGGTAAGGGGGAAGCGTCTCACTCTCGGAGAGCGTGGAGTCGGCGTCGTCGACAGCGCGGGAGTCGCCGGGATCGGCGCAGGCCGAGAAAGCGGACAGCGCCACGGCGAGCACGATCGCCGGCTTCAGCAGTCGACATCCGCGTCGAGCGCGGGTCAGGCAGTTGGGGTCACTATACATCGACAGGCTATGCATCAGCTATCGCACGTCGGCAGCGATACATCGGCTGTCGATGTATCGCCATGGTGCGTCGAGAATGGCGAGCGTAGTACGGTCGAGCCGAGTGGAGTACGGCGTCCTGCATTTCCCGCGGGCCATGGCAGCAGCGGAACCGCACACCGCTCACCGCGCCTCCGAGGGCGCCGAGGGCGCCGAGCCGCCGCCCTGCGCGCCGCGCGGGAGGCGCCAGTAGTAGATGGCTACTCCCACCAGCAGAATCGCGCTCCCGAGCAGCGACATGCGCAGCGACTTGTAGAACGAGCTGGCAATTCCCGCCACCGCGGCCAGCACGAAGAACGCGGGGAGCAGCGGATAGCCGGGGACCCTGTACGGACGCGGAGCCTCGGGCATGCTGCGCCGCAGCACGAAGACGCTAGCGGCACCGAGCCCGAAGAAAATCCAGTCGGCGAAGACGACTCCGCTGAGCAGCACGCCGATGTCGCCGCGTGAGAGGAAGAGGAGCGCGAGCGACCAGATGGCCATCACCGCGATCGCGATGTGCGGCGAGCCGTAGCGCGGATGCACCCTCCCCGCGGCGGAGAGGAAGAGACCGTCGCGCGACATGGCGAAGACGATGCGCGAGTTGGCGAGGATGGTCACGTTGACGAAGCCGAAGATCGAGACCATCGCCGCGACGGCTATGAACGTCGCGCCGCCTGGTCCGAGCATCCGCGAGGCCGCATCGGCCGCCACGGCGTTCGAAACCGCGAGGCCGTCGCGCCCCAGCGCGCGCAGATACGCGGCGTTGGCGCCGAGGTAGCAGATCACCACGATCGCTATCCCGATGGCGAGCGCGCGCGGGATGTTGCGCCCCGGATCGCGGATCTCGCCCGCCACCATGTTCATCTGCTGCCAGCCACCGATGGTGAAGAGCACGGGGACGAACGCTGCGCCGAGCCCCGCGATGAGCGACGCGCGCGGCGCGGGTGCGTCGCTCACTGGCGGCGGCCCCGCCAACCTGTTCCAGAGGACGAAGCCCGCGATTATCAGCGCGCCGAGCGCCGCGACCTTGGCCACGGTCATGATGTTCTGCACGATCGCGCCCGGCTTGACGCCGTAGTAGTTGATCAGCGAAAGCAGCGCGATGGTGACGGCGGCAACCGCGATGCGCCCTCCCACGGCGCCGATCGGCACGAAGTGCTCCACGTATCCGGCGAAGCCCATCGCCACCGCGGCGAGCGCGCCGGATGCAATGAGGAGGAGCGACATCCACCCGTACAGGAAGGCGGGGAGCCCGCCGAACGCTTCGCGGATGTAGACGTAGGCGCCGCCCGCCTCGGGGATCAGCGCGCCGAGCTCCGCGTAGGTGAGCGCGCCCGCGAACGCCACCACGCCGCCGAGCGCCCAGACGGCGAGCACCCAGCCGGCAGTGGGGAGCGCTTGCGCCGTCTCCGAGGGGGTGAAGAAGATCCCACTCCCGATGATGCCGCCCACCACCAGCATCGCGGCGGAGAATACGCCGAGCTCGCGGCGGAGAGAGCCCGCAGCTCCCTCGCTCGCGCCGCCGGGCGCAGCGCCCTCGGAATTCCTGGCGACGGAGCCGCGCACCACGCGCGCCTCCGCCCCGCCTTCGTCCGAAGGCACCGGCGTCAGACCAGCATCAGGTCGCGCTGGTAGTCGCGCGGAGTGATGATCGCCTGCTCGCTGTCGATGTAGGCGTTGACCTCGGAGCGCATCCCGATGTCGCCGGCGATGTAGATCCCCGGCTCGATCGAGAAGCCCACGCCCGGGATGAGGAGGCGCTCCTCGCGCGTCTCGAAGTTGTCGATGTGCGGACCGGAGCCGTGGAGCTGGCGCGGGTCGATGGAGTGGCCGGTGCGGTGCGTGAAGTACTCGCCGAAGCCGCGCTCGGTGATGACCTTCCGCGCCGCGTCGTCCACATCGCCGCCGCGCAGCGGCTCCCCGCTACCGATGGCCTCGCGGACGAGCGCTATCGCGGCGTCGCGCGCGTCGCGCACCGCCTCCCACACCTTCGTGGCTCGGTCACTCGGCTCGCCGAGCACACCCATCCAGGTCTGGTCGGCGTAGACCCCGTTGGGCTCCTTCGCCCACAGATCGATGAGCAGCAACTCGCCACGCTCGATCGTGCGCGGACGCTTGGCGGACGGTGCGTAGTGCGGATCGGCGGCATTCGCGGCCGCGCCGACGATGGCCGGGTGATCGAACTCGAGGCCCGCGCCGCTGAAGCGGTTCGAGATCCACTCCTGCAGCTCGTCCTCGCGCATCGGCGACCCTTCCCTCGCCCGCGATCCGGCGAGCGCCATCCCCTGGCGGGCGACGTCGGCCACGACTTCGGCGGCACGCAGGTGCGACGCCAGTTGATCGGCCGACCACACCGCGTAGAAGCGCGAGACGAGATCGGCGGAGGAAGTGACCTGAGCCCCCGCCGAGCGGACCATCTCGAGTACGCCCGCGGGGACGCGATCGAGGTACGGCACCGCATCGCCAGGCGAGTACTCCATGGCCACTCGCTTCCCCGCCACGAGCTTCGAGAGCGCCCCCTCGAGCGCGCGCCAGGTGCTGTAACGCTCACGCTTCCAGTCGGACGGCCAGTCGCGCCACGGTCCCTGCTCGATGTTGTGCGTGATGGCGACGGGCTCTCCCTCGCGCGGCACGAATGCGAAGATCCGGCGCGTGACCATCCCCCGCAGCCCGAGGATCCCTCCCGCTATGGGATTGGTGCTCTGGAAGTCGTAGAGGAGCCAGCCGTCGAGACCAGCATCGGCAAGCGCGGCCTGCAGCGTCGGAAGCGCGGAAGGAGTGAGCATTGTCCGGGGTGAGTGGGCGTGAGCATCCGGGGAAGGTCTCCCCTCGGTCCCCGAGAATCTAGGGCGTGCGCATGGAGAGCGCAGGTGTGATCCTGGTGGTGGGGCGGCTGTTCGGCATCATCTCGGGGGCTGGGTTCATCGCGGCTGGTATGCCTGGTCTGCAGGGGAGAAGGCTACCCGCGGTTCACGCGGAGGTCGCGGAGATTAACTGAGAGGACGCGGAGAACGACTCCGGACTGCAAGGCCCTCTCTGGCCGCTCCGGCTGCATCTCGGCGTCCGAGTCCCCCTCGGTAAGGAACGCGGAGAACGCGGAGGAGCGCGGAGAACGCGGAGAACGGCACAGGGAGCGGGCTACCAGCCGCAAGCGGCAGAAAGAAGAAAGGGGAACTGCTCCCTCACCTCCTGTTCTGCCCGGGTGGGCAGGACTCCGGGTGCGGGAGCAGTTCCCCCAAGAGCTCCTGCTCGAGATCCCGGCCCTGTTGGTTTTCTCCGCGCTCTCCGCGGTCCTCCGCGTTCTCCGCGTCCCTAACCGAGAGGAGCTTTCTTTCGCGACACAGCCAGTCTCACGATCGTGATGCCTGCTGCCGCAGGACGTTCTCCGCGTCCTCTCAGTTCCCCTCCGCGTCCTCCGCGTCCGCTGGTCCGCGCGATGAACCCAGCCCCCGAGATGAACCCGGATCAGCACGTCCCCCGCCCGCCCCCCTCAGAAAGTTGGCTTGGCCACCATGACCCAGACCACGGAAAGCAGGACGACGATATTGATGATCCCGAGCATACGGAGGCGACGCTGGAGGTTTTCTATGGCGGCAGCATCCGGGTTGGGGTCAGCGACGACGGCTCCGAGCTTGCGACCGGCGCGCTGCATGACTCCGCCGCCCAGCGTCACCGACACGACGAAGCCGATGAGACCCCACCAGGTCCACGCGGGCATTCCGCTGCCCATCTCCCACACGAGCGCGCCGCCGGCGAGGAGGGTGACGCCCGCGGCGGGACCGATCAGCGATTTTCCGATGAACTCCGCCTGCCGAGCTAGAAGCTGGAACGCTCCGGTCTCTCGCTCGCGCGCGAGTCGAACGAACAGCACCGCGAGGGTGATTACCGCACCCAGCCAGATGATCACGGCGCTCACATGGAGGAACTTCAGAATGTTGTATAGCATCGACATAGTCCCGACCTCCTGATCCTCTTGGTGCGGACCGGCCAGGCTGCTCGCCGGTCTTGCGGTTGCTGCGGGTACGGCGGGCGCGCGCGGCGAACGGTTCCGACGCTTACCTTCCGCCCCGCGGTCGTTTTATACATATTGTTTATACAGACTGTATAGTTCCCAGGTCAAGAGAAGCAGATGCCGCCACGCCGCAGGCCAGCCTCCAGGGCTGAAGGGCCAGCCCGGGATACCCGTTCCCGGATACTCGCCGCCGCGCGCGACCTCGCCGTCGAGAAGGGCTTCGACGAGTTCACCGTGGAGAAGGTCGCCGAGCAGGCTGGCGTGTCGCGGATGACCGTCTACTACCAGTTCGGCTCGAAGCAGGAGTTACTCGAGGCGCTCTTCGACCAGCTCGCGGAGCGCGGCGGGATGGACCGCCTCGCCGAAGAGATGAAGCGGGAGGATCCACTGGATTCGCTGGCCGGTCTCGTCGCGGTCTTCTGCGGCTTCTGGGCCTCGGACCGCGTCGCGCTCCGGCGGCTCAGGAGCTGGGGTGGGTTGCGGCCCGCCGCCGCCGCTGCCGATGCCGATGCCATCGAGCGTGACGCCTGGCGCCGCCGCGCTCTCGAAACCGTCGCGCGGCGGATCGCGCAGCGCTACGGCAAACCCGCCAGGCGCGACGTGAAGAACGCCGTCGACCTGCTTCAGGTCCTGACCAGCTTCGAGAGCTACGATGTACTCGCGCGCGGCGGTCGCGACGAGAGCGACATAGCGGAGCTGCTGAGTCAGGCGGCACTAACGATCCTCGGCGTCACGGAGGCGCGCGGTCACTGAGCTCTGCACGGCGTCGCAAGATTTTTTTCCACCCCGGACACGATGTTCAGTCATCCTTACTTGCGGAACAGACGACAAAGCGCGACTGTATCTTGCTTCTCGCGCGCGAACATTTTTGTCTTGTGCCCATTACAGGGTCAGTCATCGAGCTCGACCACCCGCGGTCGACATCGCTGACGCAGGGCTGATGACCGCGAGGCGACATCACGGAGCGACCGGTACTCGACCGGCCGCGAGCCCGGTGATAACCCGTGCACGGCGGGCACGAGCCAGTGGAATCGACGACGTCCCAGGTATCGTTGTCGTCGCTACAGACCGCGCTCTCGGGGCGTTACGCCCTGGAGCGCGAGCTGGGGCGCGGCGGGATGGCGACGGTCTACCTCGCCCGCGATCTCGAGCACGATCGCCACGTTGCGGTCAAAGTACTCCTCCCGGAGCTCGCCGTCACGCTCGGAGTCGAGCGCTTCCTCCGCGAGATCGAGGTCGGCACGTCGCTCCAGCATCCGCACATCGTCGGCGTGCTGGACTCGGGTCAGACCGACGGGATCCTGTTCTACACGATGCCCTTCGTGGACGGCGCCTCGCTCCGCGACCGGCTCGACCGCGAGAAGCAGCTGCCCATCGGGGATGCGATCGATATAGCTCGCCAGGTCGCCGAGGCGCTGGCCTACGCGCACTCGCGGGGCGTCATCCACCGCGACATCAAGCCCGAGAACATCCTCCTCGCCTCGAACGGAGCGATGGTGGCCGACTTCGGGATCGCGCGCGCGGTGTCGGTGGCGGGCGGCGAGACGCTCACCCGCACCGGGATGGCGGTGGGCACGCCCACCTACATGTCGCCCGAACAGGCGATGGCGAGCAGAGAGGTCACGGCCGAGAGCGACGTCTACAGCCTCGCCTGCGTCATGTACGAGATGCTCGCGGGGCAGCCGCCGTTCTCGGGCCCCACCGCGATGGCGCTCCTCGCGCGGCATTCGCTCGACAACGTGCCCAGCCTCAAGATCGTGCGGGGCACTGTTCCGGATGCCGTGGAAGACGCGATCGTCCGCGCCATGGCGAAGGTCCCCGCCGACCGCTTCCACTCGGCGACCGATTTTGCCGCAGCGCTCACCGACCACGAGGGCGCGGCGCGACGGAGGCAGGAGAGCCTGGCGGCGCAGGCGATTGCAGCGAACACCGTCCAGCGGATGGTATCGGGCACGGGGCGGAAGAAGAGCCTGATGATCGCCGCCGCCGTCATGGTGCCGCTACTCGCGGCCGGAGGGTGGTTCGGCTGGAAGACGATGTATGGGACGCCTCCCACGCCGGCTGGCCTGACGGGCGAGCTCGCCAAGAACAACATCGCGGTGATGTACTTCCAGGACCGCAGCCCCGGGAAGCAGCTCGCTTATCTGGCAGACGGACTCACGGAAGCGCTGATCGATGAGCTCAGCGCGGTCAAGCAGCTGAACGTCACCTCGCAGAACGGCTCGGCCGCCTTCAGGGGGAAGGACGGGATCACTACCGACAGCATCGCCCGAGCACTGAGAGTCGGCACGATCGTCACCGGCGTCGTCGAGCCGATGAACAACGACAGCGTTCAGGTCACAGTCCGGCTCGTGGACGCGGCGAGCGGCACGCAGGTTGGCAAGACGGAAGTGGCAGCCTCCCTTCAGAGCTCGCTCGGGCTGAAGGACACTATCGCCGCTCAGGTATCGATCTTCCTGCGCAAGCAGGTCGGCGAGGAAATCCAGCAACTGGTTTCGAGAGTGGGCACCCGAAGCGCGGCTGCCTGGGAAGCGATGCAGCGGGCCAAGGAGACCGAGGCCGAGATCGACGCGCTCGCGCAGGCGAGCGACGTTCCGGCCGCGCTTCGCAAGGTAGCCGCTGCGGATTCCGCGCTGGCGAATGTCGAAACGCTCGACCCCAACTGGACTGCGCCAATCGTCGAGCGTGCGTGGCTCGGCTTCAGGGCGTCTCGATTGCCCGCGGCTACGAGCCCCGATTTCACGAAGTGGATCGACGCCGGGCTCGCAAATGCCGAGCGGGCGCTGAAGAAGTCGCCCTCCGATGCCGGTGCCCTCGAGGCGCGCGGCACGCTGCACTACTGGCAGTGGCTCAACAACCTCGCGCCGAACCCGGCCGCCTCCCTCGCACTCTTCGCTTCGGCGGAAAGAGATCTGCGCGCCGCCACGCTCGCCAACGACCATAGTGCAACGGCCTGGAATTACCTCAGCCACCTCCTGATCAACAAGGGAGAGCTCGCGGAAGCGAAGATGGCCGCCGAAAATGCCTACCGCGCGGATCCGTATCTCAGGGATGCGGACAGGACGATCCTGCGTCTCTTCTTCGCGTCGCTCGACATGAACGTTCCCATCGAAGCTGCGAAGTGGTGCAACGAGGGGCGATCGCGCTTCCCGCAGAACTACCTCTTTACCGAGTGCAAGCTCTGGCTGTATGCGCTTCCGACGAACACGCCGCCCGACATGCGCGACGTGTGGGCGACCTACGACGAGTACATCAAGGCGAGCCCACCGAACGTGCAGGAGTTCGACAAGTTCAAAGGAAAGCTGATCGTCGGCCTGGCGCTCGTGCGCGCGGGGATGAAGGACAGCGCCGAAGCCATGGCGGCCGCGAATCAGGGCGACGCGCAGATCGATCCGGGCGGCGAGCTCACCAACCTTGCCATCAACGTCTACGCCCAGAGCGGCAACAAGGACGCGGCGCTGAGCCTCATCGCCAGATACCTGGCAGCCAATCCGCAGCAGCGTGAGTCCGCGGCGAACGATAAATCGTGGTGGTTGGAGAGTCTCCGTTCCGACCCGCGCTACCAGGCGCTGGTCAAGAACCCCGACTGAGCTCCGGTCTTCACCCCCACGCGAAGGGCATTTCCTCCCCCCCGATAAATGGACGAAGGGCCGAGAGACACTCTCTGGCCATCCGTCTTCCACTGTTACACCTCTCACACGGGAATCCCATGCGCCACCCGTATCTCGCGTCTCTCCTTGCCGCCGCCTCCGTCGCGGCGCTCGCCGCGTGCGGCGAAACCCCGACTTCCACCCGAAACTCGCAGGTCGCCCGGGCTACTACGGCTCCTCTGGCGCTCACCTGCGACATCAACGGCCTCAGGGCGAACGCGCGTGCCTTCGCATCGTCGAACCAGGATGCTCTCTTCACGATCATCGGCAGCCTGCAGCAGCTCGTGAAGAACGGACCGACCGCCGCGGGCACCGACAAGGCGTTCGATGGGCTCGCTCGGCTCGCCGAGATTCGCGGCACCAGCGCGCAGAGCAGCAGTGCAACGGGCTCCGTCTTCAACGCGCTCACGCTCGGATTCGTCGGCTGCATGGAGAGCTACATCTCGGCCAACGTGCCCGGCGACTTCAGCGTCGTGGGCGCGCTGAGTCCCGGCTGGATGTACGAGGTGCGGGGCAAGTCGAGCGACGCAACAGCGGGGGCGTACGAGCGCGGTGAGTCGCCCTACTGGGCAGCGGAGGCGCCGCAGGGCTGGAGCGTCGCGGCCACATCGCAGGCAAAGCGCTTCCTGATCTACGGCTACAGGCTCACCGACTTTCTCACGGCTGACCCCACCGTGGGGAGCGCGTTCGAGGTCGCCACCATACCCACGATCGCGAGCGGCAAGCTCACTCTCGGCTCGCAGCTGACCATCGGACAGTGCGAGGTGGAGCTCGCCAACACGCTGCGCGTACAGCACGAGCAGTCGATACTGAAGGAGCTGGATCTGGGCTGCGACGCTCCTCCGGCGTTCGCGAGTCTTTCGGCAGCGCCGGGATCGAACAGCTTCTCGCCGCTACGGCTCGCGCGGCACGCGCTCGACATCTTCGCCCCGCGGACGCTCAATGCCGCGATGATCATCGGCTCCGTGGGCGGCGGGAGGAGCGTGCTCAGTCCCTTCGCGGTGATCGACATGCAGAGCGTGCAGCTCGCTTTCGTTCACGGCGTCGCCGACGGTGCGATCAGTCTGCCGCTGGCCGACACCAGTGGTAATCCCGCGCAGGTGCGGGTGTCCACCTTGAACGGGAGTCCGCTGTCCGGTGCGACAGTCACGCTCTCCATCGCCGGCAACAGCAGCTCGATCGCATACTTCCAGGATGGGAATGCCGCCGCAAGCGCCACGGTCAGTCGCGTTACGGATGCGAACGGAGTGGCCACCTTCGACAACGTTCGACTGACGAAGGCCGGTGGCTACATTCTCGCCGCCGGCGGATCTTTCGACGGAGTCCCCGGCACCTCGGTGCTCTCGAACTCGTTCAACATGCAGAACAAGTAACGGGACGGGGTCAGGTCGTGACTCGATGCATTTTAGGGCCGAGACCCTGGAATGTATCGAGTCACGACCTGACCCCGTCGCTCAGCGCTGGGCTATCGCGCTCCACTCCGCCCGCCACTCGCAGCTCCCCTCCCCGCGCGCGGCGCAGCGCACGTGATCGGCCGCGCCGACACTGGTGCCGAGGAGGCGCAGGAGCTCGGTGAGGAACTCCGCGTAGTAGGCACACCCGGCGCGACCGGGCGCGCTGTCCACGGTGGCGGAGTGCGGGACTTCTAGCGATATGAAGGAGCCCGAGCGGCGTACCGAGCCGTTGAGGTAGCGACGCGCGATTCGGCCAGTGTGGCGTAGCGCCATGGGGCGCGCCACGAACGAAGGAAGGACCGCTATTAGCTTGCGCGAGGTTCCCGGGATCGCCTGGTAAGCCTGCGCGGCGAGGTAGCGGCCCGCGGCGCGGAAGACCTCTTCCGCATCCGGCCTGCGCCCGATCAGCTTTGCAATCCCTGTCGCCTCGTCCTGCACGGCGCGCTGGTGCCGCCTGGCAGCCTCACTGTAGCGCCTGATCTGGGCGTAGACCGTGTCGCTGAGCCCGAGCCGCTTGTTGCGCAGCTCCGGCACCAGCTCGGCGTCCAGGTCGTCGTCGGGCAGGTCGACATTACGCACCGCCTCCAGGAAGCTGAGGGGGAGCAGAGCGTCGACGGTGATCGTCATCGTTGTGTGAGGGTACAAAGCTGGGAAGCCGGCTGGCGGGCGAGGCACGCTCCGCGCGGGGTGGCATCCCCGACCGGTGGGACGCGCTAAGCTAATCAGCACCCTCTTCCGCTTCAAGGATCGGCCGCACACTCTGGAACCTTTGACCGCTCCCGTTCCTTGAGTCGATAGTTGCTACAGGACTGAGATGCTTTCCAACCCTCATTCGCCATGACCCGAGACGATACAGCGACGTCGCTGACGTGCGCACAGGCGATTGAAAAGATCTACGAATTTCTCGACGGGGAGCTTACTCCCCAGGTGGAGGAGGGCATCCGCGCGCACCTCGCCATCTGCCGCAAGTGCTATCCCAACTTCCGGCACGAGGAGGTGTTCCTCCGCTTCGTCGAGCAGCGCGCGCGTATGGAGAAGGCGCCGCCCGAGTTGCGGCGGCGCATAATGCAGATGCTGATGGACGAAGAGGCGGCGCGGGAGCCGGAGTGATCGAGCGCGCTGCGCTCGGCTTCCTCCTCGCTTCTCTGATGGTCCTGGTTGCCGTGCGCTCGCGCGCGTTGACCCGTGATGGAGGTGTGGCGGCGGTGGCGGTGGGAACTATCTGCGTGGCAGCGGGCTGGGGGTGGGCCGCGCTGCTGCTGGTCTTTTTCGTTACATCGAGTGCCCTCTCGCGCGTGCGTGAGGCGGCGCGAGCCCGGCTCACGGAATCCGTGATAGCCAAGGGCGGCGCTCGCGACGCGCTGCAAGTGCTCGCCAATGGAGGGATCTTCACCCTCGCGGCACTCCTTTCGCTCCTCCTCCCATGGGCCGGCTGGCTCCCTCTCGGTGCCGGCGCGATCGCGGCCTCCACCGCCGACACCTGGAGCAGCGAGGTAGGCACACTCTCCCCCACATCTCCCGTCCTGGTGACTTCGTGGAAGCGCGTTCCGGCGGGGACCTCTGGTGCGGTGACTCCTCTCGGGCTCGGAGCCGCCGTGGCCGGAGCGTTGCTCATCGCGCTGGTAGCGTGGCTCGTGGGTTGGCCGCCGGGTGCGGCGGCCGCGGCGATCATCGGCGGAGTTGCGGGCGCGCTGGCGGACTCGTTCGCTGGCGCGCTCTGGCAGGCCCGGCGGTGCTGCCCCCGCTGCGGGCGGCATACCGAACGAAAGGTGCACATCTGCGGTACCACCACTGAACTCACGGGAGGGATTCCTTGGCTCGACAACGACGGAGTCAACCTTCTGAGCTGCGCGGCAGGGGCGGTAGTGGCAC
Source organism: Gemmatimonadaceae bacterium (assembly GCA_036565685.1). Classification (GTDB taxonomy): domain Bacteria; phylum Gemmatimonadota; class Gemmatimonadetes; order Gemmatimonadales; family Gemmatimonadaceae; genus JADGGM01. The sequence continues at coordinate 15,023 of DATCXR010000410.1, read as the reverse complement.
TGCTGGTATGGCTCGGATGAGAGCGGCGCTCGTGCTTCCGCGAATCGTGGCAGCGCTCGTACTCGCGCTCGCGATCTTCGCGTGCGTGGATGGCGACGCGGGGCTCCGTCCAGACACCACCTCCGGGCGCAGCGGAGGGGGCGGTGCCTCGGCTTTGCTGATAGGGCAGTGGTCGCACGACGAAGTCTTTACCGACGACAATGGCGGCGTGCACAGCTCCAAGACCGTGTGGCGCTTCGCGGAAGACAGCACTGCCCAGCGCCTGGTGATCGCTACCGATGTCGCGGCCGCCTTCGCCGACACGGTCATGGCCAACGCGCGCTGGGAAGCGACGGGGACGCAGCTCACGATCACCTTTCAACCTCCCGACACGGGTTCGGTGACCTTCGACTTCCAGGTTCACCTCTCCTCGCTCACGCTCGGCGGCGTGGAATTCGTGCGCGATGAGTGAGCCCGGGGCCGCCTCCCCCACCCCACGTAACGCGCGCTCCACCAGAGCGCGCGTGCTGCTGGTCAGCTCCAACCGTGAGCGCCAGCCGATGCCGGTGGTGCCGAACGGGGTGGCGTGTGTGGCGGCCGCGCTCGATGACGCCGGCTACGACGTGCGAGTACTGGACCTGTGCTTTGCGCGCCGTCCGCTCGATGCTGCTCGCCGGGCGGCGCGCGACTTCCGAGCGGACGTGGTGGGCCTCTCGGTGCGCAACATAGACAACAGCGATCTCGTTGCCTTGCGGCACTACACGCCGGAGGCGGCGGGAATCCTCGCGGCGCTCCGCGAGGCGGCTCCGCGTGCGCAGGTCATCGCGGGAGGCGCGGCGTTCGGCGTCGCGCCCGCCTCGCTCTTCGAGACGCTGGGCGTGGACTACGCGGTCGCCGGCGATGGGGAGCGTGCGACGGTGGCGATCATGGATTCGCTCGCCGCCGGCCGCACGCCGGGCGCGATCCCGGGCGTGGTTCGCAGAGATGGCGACCGTATCGAGCTCGCCGCGGCTGGCGGCGACGCAGCGCTGGACACGGGACTCGACTCGCTCCCCGCCACGCACATGCACCGCTGGCTCGATCTCCGCGCGTACGAGCGCCGAGGTGGAACCGTCCCCATCCAGACCAAGCGCGGCTGCGTCTTCAAGTGCGTCTACTGCACCTACCTGAACGTGGAGGGGTGGGGCTACCGCCTGCGCGATCCGGAGGCGGTAGTGGACGAGATCGCCGAGCTGTCGCGCGATGCGGGGGTGCGCAACTTCGAGTTCGTCGACTCCACCTTCAACTCTCCGCCGCGGCACGCCGCGGCGGTTTGCGAGGCGATAGTGAGGCGTGGGCTGAGCGTGAAGCTCGACACCACGAACTTCACCCCGGCGAGCGTGCCCGATTACCTGCTCGAGCCGATGCGCCGCGCGGGCTTCCGCTGGCTGGGAATCACCGCCGAGAGCGCCAGCGACCGCGTGCTCGAGCGTCTGGGAAAGGGCTTCGACGCGGAGCGCGTCCACCGCGTGGCGGAAGATGTGGAGCGCGCCGGGATGGGCGTGCTCTGGATTTTCCTGGTGGGCGGACCGGGCGAGACTCGCGAGACCCTCGCCGAAACGCTGCGCTTCGCCGCCTGGCGCATGTCGCGCGGCGACGCGGTGTACCTCACGGTCGGGCTCCGCGTGTACCCCGGGACGCAGTTGCAGCGCACGGCTATCGAGGAGGGGGTGATCGCGGCCGACGACCCGCTCCTCCTCCCCCGCTTCTACTTTTCGAGCGCGCTCGACATGGATGAGTGCCTCGCCACCCTCCGCCGCTTCGCCGTCACCCAGCCGCGCTTCATGTTCTCGGCAGACTCGCGCTCGGTAATCCTTCCCTACCTCACCCGGCTCGCCTCCGCGCTGCATCTACCAAGGCCGCACTGGCGCTACATGGCACTCTTCCAGCGGCTCTCGCGTACGGTGGGGCGTGGGCGGATGAAAGTTGACAGCGAGCATGCCGCATGAGCGACGCACAGGTGCTGGTGGTGGGCGGTGGACCGGGCGGTGCATCGACGGCGTGGCAGCTCGCGCGCCGCGGTATGGACGTGCTGCTCCTCGACCGCGCGCGCTTCCCGCGCGACAAGCCGTGCGCCGAATACCTGAGTCCCGAGGCGTCGCGCATCCTCTCGGAGATGGGCGCGCTCGAGGAATGCGAGCGCGCCGGCGCGGCCGCGCTGCGCGGAATGACCGTGCGCTCGCCGGGGGGCGAGCGGATCCGCGGCGACTTCGCGGCCGCGCACGGCTTCCGCGACAGCGGGCTCGCGTTGAGGCGCACGATCCTCGACTCCATCCTCCTCGAGCGCGCGAAGTGCGCTGGCGTGCGCGTGCTCGAGGGCGTGCGCGTCGCCGACGTCCTTCGCGATACGAGGGGAAAGGTGCGCGGTGTCTCGGCGCTCGCCGATGGCGCGCCGCGTGACTACACCGCGCCGATCACGGTCGGCGCCGATGGTCTCCGCTCGATCGTGGGGCGGCGGCTCGGCCTCACGCGCTACGCACGCTTCCCGTATCGGCTCGCGCTCGTGGCGCACTTTCGTGGGGTGGAGGGGATGGGCGAGCACGGCGAGATGCACGTGGAGGATGACGGCTACGTGGGCCTCGCGAACGTGGGCGATGGCGTCACCAACGTGGCTCTGGTGATGCCCGTGTGGCGCGCGCGCTCGGCGAAGGGACGGAGCGCGGCGTTTCTGGATGGCTGGCTGCGATCGCGAACGCAGCTCGCGCCGCGCTTTGCCGGCGCCGAGCGCATCTCGCCTGTGCTGGCAACGGGCCCCTTCGCGCAGCGCGCCCGACGCGCGTGGGCGAGCGGCACCGCACTCGTGGGCGACGCGGCGGACTTCTACGATCCCTTCACCGGCGAGGGGATCTATGCGGCGCTCCGCGGTGGCGAGCTACTGGCGCCGTTCGTGGAGCGAGCGATCTCCGCGCGCAGCCCGCGCGATGCGGATGCGGCGCTCGCCGAATACGACGCGGCACGCGCCAGTGAGTTCAGTGGCAAGTGGAAGGTGGAGCGGCTGGTAGCGCTGGCCGTGGCGACTCCCACGCTCATGAACCGGGCCGCTCGTACGCTCTCGCGAAGGAAGGAGATGGCCGACCTGCTGGTGGGTGTCGCCGGCGATTTCGTCCCCCCGCGGAAGGTCCTCTCACTGCGTTTCCTCTCACGTCTTCTACTCCCCTCGTGATGCCACCCGCTCCCCCTCCCGATGTCGACGACGGCTCGATGATAGATCCCGCGCTCTTCCGCAGCGTGCTCGGACGCTTCGCGTCCGGCGTCACGGTCGTCACCGCTCGCGACAGCGCCCGCACCGATCACGGAATGACGGTCAGCGCGTTCTGTTCGCTTAGCCTCGATCCACTTCTCATAGTCATCTGCGTCGAGCACAACACCGTGCTGCACCGCGTACTGGCCGAGGCGAATCAGTTTGCCGTGAACATGCTCGCATCGGGGCAGGAATCGATATCGCGGCGTTTCTCGGAGCAGATAGACGACCGCTTCGAAGGCATTGGCTACATGCGCGGCATTACCGGCTGCGCCATACTCGGCGGGATACTTGGCTATCTCGAATGCGACATCGATGCGCGCTACCCGGGCGGCGATCACACCATCATCGTCGGAAAGGTGATCGCGGCAGCCGCTCACAAGGGAAGCCCGCTCCTCTACTATCGCGGCGGCTACGCGCAGCTGGAGCGCTGAGTGACTGCTCTTCTCACGCCGCGCCGCAGACGCGGGCTGGAATACCTGGATGAGCCGGGCGTGGACGGACAGGTGACCGTGCGCTCGCTCCGGGATGTGGCGTGCGCGAACCGATACTTCGGCGGCGCGAGCGCGCCGCTCGCGGAGCTGCGCATCGCGCTGCTCGAGTTGCGAACGCTGGCCGATGACGAGGAAGTCGTGCTTCTGGACGTGGGCACCGGCCTCGGCGACATAGCGGAACGGGCTCGCGCGGTGGCCGCCGATGCTGGAGTACCGCTGCGGACGGTGGGGGTGGATGCGTCCGAGCCGCTCGCCCGCAAGGCATCGTGCCCTGCGCTGCCGACGGCGCGAGCCGACGCGCTGGCACTGCCATTCGCCAGCGACTCCGTGGACATCGTTCTCTGCTCGCAGCTCCTCCACCATTTCGAGGACGCTCGCGCGCTGGAAGTGCTGCGCGAACTCGACCGCGTGGCGAAGCATCGTGTAATCGTAAGCGACCTGCGCCGCAGCTGGCTGGCCGCATCGGGAATCTGGCTCGTCTCCTTCCCACTCCGCTTTCATCCCGTGAGCCGCCACGACGGCGTCGTGTCGGTGATGCGCGGGTTCACCCGGAGCGAGCTGGAGGAGATGGTGGGGCGCGCAGTGAGCAGGCAGGCGAGAGTGCGCCAGCGCCCAACCTTCCGCCTGACCGCTGCATGGACACCGAACCGGACCGGGTGAAGATGACAGACTCCACGCCGAAAGCGGGCGCGCTCGCGCGCCCGCCGTACCGGCTCGGCGACATGCCGTTGGGCACAGCCATGAAGACCGTCGACGAACGACTGGTGCACGCTCCCGTGCAGCTGATCTTCGACATCGCGCGCAAGGTGGAGCTCTGGCCCGGCTACCTCGCGCACTATCGCCGCGTGCACGTCCGGGAATGGACCAGCGACGGCGGAGGTCTGGTAGAGATGGCGGCGTGGCGCCCCCTGGGACCACTACCCGCCGGCTGGCCCACCTGGTGGCTCTCGCAGATGGCCGTGGATTCCACGCGTCCCGCGATACGCTTTCGCCACATCGAGGGGATCACGCGCGGCATGGACGTCGAGTGGACATTCAACGAACACAGCGAGGGAACTCTCGTGCGCATCGTGCACGCCTGGAACGGGCCGCACTGGCCCCTCATCGGCGTCTTCGCCGCCACCACGGTCATCGGCCCGCATTTCATCTCCGCCATAGCCGAGAGGACGCTAAGGGGGCTGGGGGAGGTGGCGGAGAGAGAGAGTAGGCAGGAAACAGGAAACAGGAAACAGGAAACAGGAACTGCCTCGGGGTAGAGGGCGCTCTCCCCAGGAGCTCTTACCTGTTTCCTGTTTCCTGTTTCCTGTTTCCTGCCGTTCGCCACTCTCTCCTTTCTCTTCACTCTCCCAACAATGTCCATCGATCGTAATCGCCGCAGAGTCGTGATCACCGGGATAGGGGCGATAACGCCCATAGGGACCAGCGTGGATGGGTTGTGGCGAGGGCTGCGCGAGGAGAAGTCGGCGGTGCGACTCATCTCGCGCTTCGACCCCGAGCCATTCCGCAGCCACATTGCCGCGGAGGTGCCGGACTTCCGAGCGGACGACTTTCTCGAGAGTAAGCGCGTTCGGCGGCTGGATCGCTTCGGGCAGTTCTCGGTGTCCGCGGCTCGACTCGCGGTTCAGGACGCGGAGCTGGACCTCGGCAGCTGCGATCTCGAGCGCGTGGGATCCACCATGGGGACGGCGCTGGGAGGAGTCGGCTACGCGGAGCAGCAGTGCGGGGTCTACATGCGCGAGGGAGTGAAGGGTGTCGATCCCGCGCTCGCTCTGATGGTCTTCGGCGGCGCGGCGAGCTGCAACGTGGCGATCGAGCTCGGCGTCCAGGGACCGAACACCACGAACGCGATGAGCTGCGCGTCGGGGACCATCGCGATCGGCGAGGGATTCCGCCAGGTGCGCGACGGCTACGCCGACGTGATGATCTCCGGAGGCGCCGAAGCGCCGCTCTGGCCGCTCTGCTTCGGTGCGTTCGCGATCATCCGCGCGATGTCGACGAGGAACGACGATCCCTCGAGCGCATCGCGCCCATTCGACCGCGACCGCGACGGCTTCGTGATGGGCGAGGGCGCCGCGGTTCTCGTCCTGGAAGAGCGCTCGCGCGCGATCGCGCGTGGCGCGCGCATCTACGGCGAGATCCTCGGCTTCGGTATGTCGAACGACGCGTACCACATGACGGCGCCGCGCCCCGACGGATCGCAGGCCGCGCGCTCGATCCGCGGCGCGCTGGCCGACGCCGGCGTGCAGCCGGGCGAGATCGGTTACGTGAACGCGCACGGGAGCTCGACTCCGCTCAACGACTCCACCGAGACGCTCGCCCTCAAGCGCGTCTTCGGCGACGACGCCTACCGCATGCAGGTGAGCGGCACGAAGGGCTACTACGGCCATGCCCTCGGCGCGAGCGGCGCGATCGAAGCCGCGATCTGCGCGCTCGCCATGACCAACGACTGGCTCCCCCCAACCATCAACCTCTGCACCCCCGACGACGGCTGCGACCTCGACTACATCCCCCACTCCGGCCGCGCCACCTGCCCCGAGATATTGCTATCCAACTCGTTCGGCTTCGGCGGGATAAATGCGGCGCTGGTGATGAAGAGGGGGGACTAAAAAGGAAACGGGAGACGGGAAACAGGAAACAGGTACCGACTCGTAGCAGTAGAGTCGTCTACTCCGAGGCAGTTAGCCGTTTCCTCCTCCCTCCTGTTTCCTGTTCCCTGTTTCCTGTTTCCTTTTTGCTCCCCCCTCCTCCTTCCCGCTCATCTCGTCGAGCAAGGCCCGCCTCACCGTCCGCTCCAATCCCTTCTCATCCTTATAGGGATGGTCGGCGCGCCAGGATTTGAGATCGATTACGGTCTTCGCCATCACGGGGTGGCCGCCGGCGCTGCCGTAGGGGGAGAAAATGGCGCGGAGATGCTCGCCGAGCCTGGCTGAAGGCGAGAGGGCGCGGGTGCTCATCACGAGCTTCGGGCCGAAGATACCGGAGACCGCCGATACGGTGGCGCCCTTCATACCCAGACAGAACTCCGCCAGCTGCGCCACGATGTGCTCCTGGTCGGCGGGGAGCTTTCCGAGGTGCACGTAGGCGAGGCCGTCGTGCACGCGGGCGTGTTGCAGCGCCTGGCCAAGGCGCTTGAGCGCGAGCGTGCCGTACGACGGGTGCTGGATGCGACGGAGCAGCGCGTGATCGGCGCGCGGGAACAGATAGGCGAACATCTCCAGATCGTCATCGCTCGCGGCGCGTGACAACGACTTCGTGTCGGTGATGATCCCGTAGAGCAGCGCGGTGGCGAGCGCGGTGCCGATCGGCGCGTCGTGTTCGGCGAGCAGATATTCCGCCGCCATCGTGGCGCTGGCGCCGAACCAGGTGCGCACGTCTCGATAGCGAACGTCGTATTCGCCAGTCGACGGGTGGTGGTCGACGACGGCGGCCACCGCGGGAAGCGAATCGCCGAAGTACGGTGGCTGCACGTCCACCAGGATCAGCGGGCCCAACCCACGCAGCGCCCGGCGCTCCACGTGCCGCACCCTCACACCGAGCGCGGAGATGAGGCGCTGATTTTCCGGCCGCGTGATCTGCCCGAGGGTCACGATCGGTGCGCGCTCCGGCCGGTATCCGAGCGCCTGGCGCAGCGCGAGCGACGAGGCGATGGCGTCCGGATCGGGGTCGTTCTGGACGAGGAAGGCGCAGGAGCGCGCACCGTCGAGCGCGGCGCGCAGACCGTGCAGTCGCTTGCGAGCAGCCATGCGCCTGAGCACCGACTCGATGGCATCGGCGAGCAGCTCGCTCTCGTCTATCCATGTCACGCCGTCGCGCACCGCGCGGTGGCGCTCCCCGCCCTTCCCCTGACGATCTATTACGAGCACCGACGGGAGCGAGAGCGCCTCAGAGATAGCGTGCGCCACGCGCTGCGCGCTCCGCTCCTCGGCGAGATCGATGATCGCGATCACATCGCGCCCGCGCAGCGGCTCGTACGTACCCGGCTGCTCCGGATCGCCGCGCAGCGCCAGCGACCACTCGGGGGCCGCGACACCGTCCTGCACCCAGAGGTGAACGGCGCGCCCCGCGAGCGCGCTGCGCCTGAGCGCCATGAAGCGCTCCGGTTGCTCCGACACGAAGAGCACCGAAATTCGGGGGCGCTTCGACGGCCGCGCGTCGATGGTGGTCACCTGCGCGCGGCCGTTCGCCGATTCTTCCCCTCCGCTATCCGTGGTCCTCATTCGCCATCATCACGGTCCCGTCGGGATCACGTGCGCGTCGCGATACCGCTCCATCGACTCCAGGATCACGCGCATGGCCTCCTCGCTCTTGCGCCACCCGATGGTCTGGACGCGCTTCCCCTCGAGGTCCTTGTAGATGTGGAAGAAGTGCTCCACTTCCTTGAGGTAGTGCTGGGGAATGTCGGCGATGTCGAAGTACTCACCGTAGAACGGGTCGCCGGACGGCACGGCGAGAATCTTGTAGTCGCGCTCGCCGCGGTCGAGCATATCGAGCAGCCCGATCGGACGTGCGTCGATCTGGCAGCCCGGAAAAGTGGGCTCGTTCAGAAGGACGAGCACGTCGCACGGGTCGCCGTCCTCGGCGAGCGTGCGGGGGATGAAGCCGTAGTCTCCGGGATAGTGCACGGCGGAGTACAGCACCCGGTCCAGACGGATCAGACCGGATCTCTTGTCGAGCTCGTACTTGTTGCGACTGCCGCTTGGGATCTCGATGAATGCAGTGACTTCGTCGGGCGGGTGATTGCCCGGCAGGAGGTCGTGCCAGGGGTGCATCACGAGGCGGCACGCTCCCGCGCCGGGACCGCGTGCGCCGCGCCCTCATCCCAGGTGACCCCCTTGTACACCATGGGCTCCTCTAGCACGTCGAAGTTGCGCACGTTCAGCTCGGCGATGCGCGCCATCTGCGCATGAGTCAGATCGGGCTTCTCCGCTGCTTCGGCGAACTCGGCGAGCTGCTCGCTGTCGTAGATGTTGGGGAGCGCCGTGACCACGCGCGGCTCGGCGAGAAGCCACCTGAGCGCTGCCTGGCCGAGCGTCATCCGCTCGGTGAGGAAGTCGAGAGTCTCCACCTTCCGGACTCCGTTGATGAGCCAGGAGCGAGGGCGGTGGCGCCGGTGGTCGTTCTCGGGGAAGACCGTGTCCTTCGTGTACTTCCCCTCGAGCATCCCCGACGCATGCGTGACGCGGATGTTGAAGCAGCAGTTCGGGGCGTAGTGCCGGGCTGCGTCGAGCATCGCGGTGCCGGGGTGTTGCTCGATGATGTTCCAGATCATCTGGATCGTGTTGATGTCTCGCTCGCGCTCGACCAGCTCCACCGCCTCGTAGAGCCAGCCGATGGCGGGTCCGAAGGCCGCGCCCCATGTGCGCAGCTTCCCCTCGCGCACCAGGTCGCGCAGCGTCTGCCAGATCTCTGGGTCGCGTACGTGCTCCATCTTCACGTTGTGCATCTGGAGCACGTCGATGTAATCCGTCTCGAGCCGCTCGAGGCAGCGGTCCACCGCGCTGCGTATGTATGCCGAGTCGAAGCGCTGCGGTAGCTCGCGCTGTCCGCGGCGCGATGCCTGCGCGGCGGAATCGTAGATGTCGTAACCGACCTTCGTGGCGTACACCACCTTGTCGCGCAGTCCGCGATCACCGAAGGCGCGCGCGAGCTGACGCTCGGAGCGTCCGTTGCCGTACGTGTCGGCGGCATCGAAGAAGGTGATGCCGTACTCGTCGTACGCCTCGCGCAGCATCGCGATCGCCTGCTCGTCGGTCTTCTCGCCCCACCAGCCGGTGGAGATCGTCCACATACCGAAACCGACCTCACTCACCGAGAGATCGGTACCGGGAAAGGTGCGGTATTGCATCGTCGTTTCCTCTATCGGTTCAGAGCCCGGGCGCTCGGTCGAGTCGCATGGCGGCCTCGGTGGCGAAGTAGGTGATGATGAAGTCGGCGCCCGCGCGGCGAATGCCGAGCAGTGACTCCATCATCGCGCGCTCACAGTCCAGCCATCCGCGCTCGGCGGCCGCCCTAATCATAGCGTACTCGCCGCTCACCTGATAGGCAGCGACGGGATAGCCGGTGTCGTCCTTGACACGTGCGATGATATCGAGATACGGTCCCGCCGGCTTCACCATCACCGCGTCGGCGCCCTCCTCGATGTCGAGTCGGACCTCGCGCAGCGCCTCGTCTGCATTGGCGGGATCCATCTGGTAGCCGCGCCGGTCGCCCTCTCTCGGCGCGGACTCGGCCGCTTCGCGGAAGGGGCCATAGAAGACCGACGCGTATTTCGCGGCGTAGGAGAGGATCCCCACGTTAGGCTGACCGGCGTGGTCGAGCTCCCGCCGGATCGCACCAACGCGCCCGTCCATCATGTCGCTCGGCGCGACCATGTCGGCGCCCGCGCGCGCATGGGAGAGGGCCTCCTTCGTGAGGAGCTCGAGTGTCGCGTCGTTGTCCACGTCGCCATCGCGAAGTATCCCGCAGTGCCCGTGATCGGTGTACTCGCACATGCACACATCCGTGATGACGACGAGCTGCGGCAGCTCCGTCTTCAGCGCGCGCACCGCATTCTGTACGGGACCAGTGTCATCCCACGCGCTGGAGCCAGTAGCGTCCTTGGTATCCGGGATGCCGAACAGCAGCACACCCCCCACCCCCGCCTTCGCCGCGGCCTCCGCCTCGCGCAGCATCTCGTCTACCGAGAGCTGCGCCACGCCCGGCATCGCTTCCACCGGCTTCCGCACCCCCGTTCCGTTTCGCACGAAGAGCGGGAGCACGAGCTGCTCCGCCGAAAGCCGCGTCTCGCGCACCAGCGCGCGAAGGGACGGGGTTCTACGGAGACGGCGAGGACGGGCGGAGGGAAAGTTAGGCATCTGTGATGGGGCTGGGAGACGAGAGGAGAAAGCGGGAAGCAGTGAAACCCCAGGGTTCAGGGGGCAGGGTTCAGGGTGCAGGTACTACCTCGGAGTCGAGACCTCGACCGTCGGGTAGTTCCCGAACCCTGCCCCCTGAACCCTGAACCCTCGAGCAGTTCACTGCTTTCTCCTCTCTCTCACCATCACTCCGGTTGGGGCATTGGAACTGTTCTCTTCTCCCGCAGCGCGGCGAGGATGTCGCCGGCGCCGTCGCTGAGAAGGATGGACGCGAGCTGCTCGCCGGCGGCGGCGGGGCACGACGGATCGACCGTGACGCTGCCGCGAAGAACGCGACGGCCGGATACTTCGGCGATCAGACCGTGCAGAACGAGCGCTCCGGAGCTGTCCGCCGCGAGCGCGCCGATCGGCACCTGACAGCCGCCCTCGAGGCCAGCGAGGAAGGTACGCTCGGCCTTGACGGCGACGCGCGTCGGCTCGTGGTCGAGAGGCGCGAGGATCGCGGTCGTTTCGGCATCGTCTGCACGCGACTGGACGGCGATGGCACCCTGGCCGGCCGCCGGGAGCCAGTCCGGCGGCTCGAGCCAGGCGTCGATTCTCTGGTGGACACCCAGGCGAAGGAGGCCCGCGCCGGCGAGGATAGCGGCGTGCACCTGGCCGTCGTCCACCTTGCGCAGGCGCGTCGGGACGTTGCCGCGCAACTCCACCGCGTCAACATCGGGACGGAGGTTCGCGAGCATCGCGCGGCGGCGGAGGCTCGACGTTCCGACACGGCTTCCGCGCGGCAGGTCGGCGATGGACTCGGCGAAGATTCCATCGTTCACCACGAGAACATCGCGCGGGTCTTCGCGCTCGAGGATCGCGCTGATCGTGAGTCCAGCGGGTGATTCCGTGGGCAGATCCTTGAGCGAGTGAACGCAGCAGTCCACGCGCCCCTTCTCGAGCGCCTCCTCCAGTTCGCGCGTGAAGAGTCCCTTGCCTCCGATGCTGCTCAACGGCTCGTCGAGCCGCTTGTCGCCGGTGGTCTTGAAGGGGACGATCTCGCACGCGACGCCCCGCGCGGCGAGCGCGGACTCGACGATGCGCGCCTGGCGCAGGGCAAGCTCGGATGAGCGCGACGCGATGCGAAAGACGCCGTCGCGCGCAGCACGCTTCCCCCGTGACTGCGTCACGTGGCCCCCCATGGGTCAAGGCTCTCTCGATGGATGGTCGTCACGCCGCGAAAGCTAACCGGCAATTCACCGTACCGCGCGCGAGGTCCGTCAGCGCCGCGTCTCGACCACGGCATTGACCAGCGAATCGATCGTCGCCTCGCGCGCCTCCGCCGCGACTTCCAGGCCGAGAGTTCGCGCCGTTTCGCTGGTGATCGGTCCCATCGAGACGATAGTCGCGCGGCGCGCGGCGTCGATGCCGATGGATTCCACGAAGAAGCGAACGGTGGAGCTGGATGTGAAAGTCACGACGTCCACAGTGCCGCCTTCGAGCGCCTCGCGCGCGGCACGGACCCCGGCGGGATCCGGGACGGAGCGATAGATCGGGATCGCCAGTACCATTGCCCCTAGCTTGGCGAGCTCGTCGGCGATCACGTCACGAGCGCCCTCCGCCCGCGGGTACAGCACTCGCGCACCGCGTATATCGCTGCGGCGGCGTAACACGTCGACGACGCCCTCGGCGACGAAGCGCTCCGGGATCACATCCGCCGCTATCCCGCGCTCGGCGAGCGCCGCAGCGGTGGACGGACCGACGGCTACGACCTTCGTTCCGGCGAATGCCCGTGTGTCGAGGCCGAGTGCGTTCAGCTCGCCCCACGTGATCTCGACGGCGTTCCGACTGGTGAAGATCGCCCACCCGTAGTCGCCGAGCGAGCCGAGCGCGGTCCGCAGCGGAACGGGATCGAGAGGCTCGATCAGAATGGCCGGTGCCTCGATCACGTCGGCGCCCAGCGTAGCGAGTCGCTCGGCGAGTTGCGACGCCTGGGAGCGCGCACGGGTGACGATGATCCGCCTGCCGAAGAGCGGTCGCTCGTCGAACCAGCGGATCTCATCGCGCAGCGCCACCACATCGCCGACAATGGTGATGGACGGCGCCGAGATCTTCTCCCTGCGAGCCTCATCCACGAGCGTCCCGAGAGTCGCGGTGAGGGTGCGCTGCCTCGGGAACGTCCCCCATTCCACCATCGCCGCGGGCGTATCGAGTGACATCCCGCCCTCGGCGAGCGCGCTCACGATTTCCGGAAGACGGCGGACGCCCATGTAGAGCACCAGCGTGCCGCCGGTGCGTGCGAGCGCCGACCAGTCGGTGCCGCTCTCCCCCTTGCTGGGATCCTCGTGGCCGGTGATGAAGGTGACGGAGGTTGCGACCGCGCGATGAGTGACCGGGATTCCCGCGTATGCCGGCGCGGCAACGCCGGCGGTGACCCCCGGCACCACCTCGAATGGGACGCCGGCCTCCGCGAGGACCTGCGCCTCCTCGCTCCCGCGACCGAAGACGAACGGGTCGCCGCCCTTGAGCCGCACCACCCGCTTCCCATCGCGCGCCAGGCGGACGAGGAGCACCTCGATCTCCTCCTGGCGCGCCGAGCTCTCGCCCCCTCGCTTCCCGACGAAGTGCCTCTCCGCTTCTTCAGGTATCGCGCTGCCGGACAGGATCGCGGGGTTGACGAGCGCGTCGAACACCACCGCGTCGCATTGCGCGAGCAGCTCGCGAGCACGTACAGTCAGCAGCCCGGGGTCACCCGGCCCTGCGCCGACGAGGTAAACGACGCCTGATCCCTTCCCACCATCACCCATGCGAGCAAGATGTTGGGGAGAAGGAGTGGGGGGAAGAGAAAGCAGAAAGCGGAAGGCAGAAAGCAGGAGCTGCTGGGAAACGGGAACAAGGAAACCGGGGAACAGGAACGACCTCAGGAGCCAGGCGGCAGGGGGCTCGAACTGCACACGAACAGCCGTCACCGCCGCTCGAGCGGTGATGACGTACCGTACACGATGCGAGACTTGGCACTTATAATGTTGGCATGACTGCGACGCGGCCGAGGACGGTACTCGTGGGGTGCTCCTTCGCTGGACTGGAGCTCCTTTATAGGTGCGTCCGCCGCGATGGCCGGTTCGCGCCCGGCGAGATGACGGTGATCGATCCGCGGGACGCGCACGAGTACATCCCGCTCGTACACGAAGTCGCGGGCGGTGAGAGTCAGGCGTCGGAGATGCGCTTCGACAGTGCGGCGTTCTGCGGAGCGATCGGCGCGGAGCTCGTGCGGGGCGCGGTGACGCGCCTGGACGAAGCGCGGCACGTCGTCATCCTCGATGACGCGAGGGAGATCGGGTACGAGCGCCTCGTCATAGCGGTGGGTAGTGTTCCTGACGTTCCGGATACGCTCGCGAAAGCGACCAACGTCATCGCCGTCAAGTTCCTCGAATCCGCCGAGGCGATCCGGCGCCGGCTTCACGTTCTGCGGGTAGGCGGTGCGAGCGTGCAGCGCGTCGTAGTGGTGGGTGCCGGCGTCACGGGCGTGGAATGGAGCGCCGAGCTCGCGGCCGCACGCGTGGACGGCGCGCGCCTGGCCACGACGCTGATATGCGATCACGTCCGGATCCTCCCCACCTTTCCTCTCAGCGTAGCGCGCGACGCCGGTCGTGCGTTACGCACTCTCGGTGTCGAGATCCTGGTTTCGAGCAGGGTCGCAGCCGTGAGCGCCGAGCAGGTAGTGCTCCAGGGCGGGATCGGCATACCTTTCGACATCGTGGTATGGGCCGCCGGCGTGCGTCCCAACCCCGCTACGGCGACGCTCGGCCTTCCCCTCACGGACGATGGCCACATCGCGGTCACTCCGCGACTCGCTGTCCCGGGTCACGATGGTATCTATGCGATCGGTGACTGCGCCCGGATCATCGATGAACGCGGCCGTCCCTGGCCCACGATGGAGCGCGCGATCGAAGCGATCTGGCAGGGAGCGTACCTCGCGCGCCGCTTCTCTTCCGGCTGGGCCCCCGCCGAGGGCCCTCCACATCGGCTCCGCCGCGATTTCTTCTACGGCATCTCCCTCGGCCGCAAAAGCGGCGCGCTGGTCTACAAGAGCTTCATCTCCATGGGGCGCGTTCAGCTCTGGTTCCGATGGTTCCTCCGATGGGGGTACTACGCACGCTTCCGGTTGGCGGCGAGGCGGGTCAAGTAATTTGCGCGTGGGTGGCGCGTCTCGGGTTCCGGGTACATCGCGCGGACCTGCGGACGCGGAGGTCGCGGAGGGGTAAAGAGAGAGCGCGGAGAAGGCTCCGGACAGTAGGGCCCTCTCTGGCCGATCCGGCTACAACTCGGCGTCCGAGTCCCCCTCGGTAAGGGGCGCGGAGAACGCGGAGGAGCGCGGAGAACGCGGAGAGCGGCACAGGGAGCAGGCTACCAGCCGCAAGCGGCCGAAAAGAA
>DATCXR010000408.1:0-4461 GCA_036565685.1 Gemmatimonadaceae bacterium | reverse complement strand
CGGAATAAGCGTGAGCTCCGCGGCGGCCACGATCGAAGAGCTGGTGCGCCGCGGCGTGGTGGAGCTCTGAGAATGCGCGCGCGCGACGATGTCATGGTGATCGGAGGCGGGATCGTGGGGCTCGCCACGGCGTACAAGTTGATGCTCGCGCGCCCCGGCCTCGTCGTGCGCGTGCTCGAGAAGGAAGCCGGCGTGGGGCGCCACCAGAGCGGGAACAACAGCGGCGTGCTGCACGCGGGGCTCTACTACAAGCCCGGATCGTTCAAGGCACGCATGGCGGTGGACGGCATCCGGCAGATGACGCGCTTCTGCCAGGAGCACGACGTCCCCCACGAGATCTGCGGCAAAGTGGTGGTAGCCACGGGCGCCGACGAGCTGCCGCGACTCCGCGAGCTCCTGGACCGCGGCCAGCGCAACGGCCTCCGCGACCTCGAGTGGCTCTCACCCGAGCGCATCCGCGAGCTCGAGCCGCACGCCGCCGGCATCGCGGCGGTGCGCGTACCCGAGGAAGGGATCGCCGACTATCCGAAGGTCTGCGAGGCGCTGAAGGGAGAGATCGAGCGCCAGGGCGGCTGCGTCACCACCGGCGCGCAGGTGAGCGCGCTCCGGAAGACCGAGCGCTCGTGGGTGGCCGAGACCACGAATGGCGAGCACGAAGCGCAGCTCCTCGTGAACTGCGCCGGCCTCCACAGCGATCGCGTGGCGGCGCTGGCCGGCGAGGCGCGCGACGTGCGCATCGTCCCCTTCCGCGGCGAGTACTACGCACTCCGTCCCGACCGGCGCTTCCTCGTGCGCAATCTCATCTATCCCGTCCCCGACCCGGCGTTCCCCTTCCTGGGCGTCCACTTCACGCGCCTCATCCGCGGCGGAATAGAAGCCGGGCCGAACGCGGTGCTCGCCTTCGCGCGCGAGGGTTACCGCAAGGCGATCGTGAGCGCGCGCGACATGGTCGATGCGCTCGCATTCCCCGGCGTCTGGCGCTTCCTCGCGAAGTATCCCGCGACGTGCTTTGCCGAGTTGCGCCGCTCGTTCAGCCGCGAGCTGTTCGCCGAGGCGCTCAGGCGACTCGTCCCCGAGGTGCGGGCCGCAGATCTGGAGCCGGGCGGCGCCGGCGTGCGGGCGCAGGCGGTTCTCCCGAATGGCGCGTTCGTGCAGGATTTCCGCTTCCTCGCACGCCCCACGGCCTTCCACGTGCTCAATGCACCGAGCCCGGGTGCGACCGCATCGCTGGCGATAGCCGACGAGATCGTGCGAAGCTGGTTCGCGCACACGTCTATTGGAGGACTGGACTGATGCACGACGGCGCAATGAACGGTCGTCCCTTCCGCATCATCGTGGAGCCGGGGAGCTACAGCATCCAGAACATGGGCGATGCCGCGATGCTCCAGGTGGCGTTCCGGCGGCTGCACCAGCTCTGGCCCGGATCGGAGATCCTGGTCTTCACCAACGCGCCATCGGAGCTCGCGCGTCACTGTCCCGGCGCCGCGCCGCTCGCCGTGAATGGACGCGCGCTCTGGTTCTCGCACGAGTACGTGCCGGGCCCGATCCGTCGTCTCCTCCCCGAGCGCGCTTCGCATCGGCTCACCGACTTCGAGCGGCGGCTGCGCTACGAGCGCCCCGCGGCCGCGGAGAAGCTGATGCGCCTCCGCCTGCGACTCCGCCACCGCGGGCCCGGCGTGGAGGAGTTCGAGGCGTTCATCGAGGCGATGCACAGCGCGCAGCTCCTGGTGATCTGCGGACAGGGGAGCATGGGCGACGCGACGGCGGGCCACGCCCTGAACGTCCTCGCCACCGTGGAGATGGCCGCCGCGTGCGGCGTCCCGGTGCTCATGTTCGGGCAGGGGATAGGTCCCATGCGGGGGAAGGAGCTCGTGTCGCGCGCCCGGGAGGTGCTCCCGTCGGTGAGTCTCATCGGGCTGCGCGAAGGGCGTGCCGGCCCCGCTCTCCTCCGGTCGCTCGGGCTCCCAGACGATCGCTTCACGGTCACGGGCGACGATGCGATCGAGCTCGCGCACCCGGAGCGGCCGGAAGCGCTGGGGAGCGCGCTGGGCGTGAACGTGCGGATCGCCGGGAACGCGGGCACCGAGTCGGGATACCTGGATCGCATCCGACCGGTGCTGCACGACTTCGCCGAACGCGTCGACGCGACGATGGTCCCCGCTCCGATAGCGCGCGGCCGCGCGCACGACGGCGCGCTCCTGCGCGAGCTGCTCGGCGCGCGCGGCGATCCGCCGGATGGTGGCGCGGCGCTCGACACGCCGCGCGCGGTGATCGCGCAGCTCGGTAAATGCCGCGTGCTCGTCACCGGCGCCTACCACGCGGCGGTCTTCGCGCTGGCGCAGGGTGTGTCCACCGTCTGCCTCGCCCACTCCGACTACTACGTGGACAAGTTCTTCGGGCTCGCCGAGCTGTTCGGGCCCGGTTGTCAGGTGGTCGCCCCGGGCAACGATCTCGGCGCGCCCTTCGCCACGATGCTCGGCGCCGCGCTCGACACGGCGTGGAGCAACGCCGAAGAGGTGCGGCCCTCGTTGCTCGAGGCGGCGGAGCGACAGATCGAGCTGGGGCGCGCCGCCTATCGCGCGGGCGCGGCGCTGGTCGCCGGGGGCGGGAACACCGCTCCGGAGTCTCTCGATGGACCGCGAGTCCAGCTCGCGGGTTAACGAAATGACGAGGTTTATCATGAACGAACGGGAGCATTCGCGTCGGATCCTGATGCTGGTGGCCTACAAGTCGCGAGACCTCGAGGGTCACTCGCTCGTGGCCTACCACCTCCAGCAGCGCTACGGCCACGAGGTGCGCCTCACCAACATCTACGATGTAGAGCGCAAGATCATGGAGTACGCTCCCGATCTCCTCGTCCTCGATCATCTGATGTGGGAGAACAAGGCGCGGCAGGCCGAGACGGCCAAGCGCTACGGCGCTCGCGTGGCGGTGCTCCCCACCGAGGGGCTCTTCCAGGACACCGAGAGCGCCGCCCGCATGGCGGGTCGGGTGCCGGAGCACACGCAGTGGTGCGACCGATACCTCGCCTGGGGCGACTACGTGCGCCGCGCGGTGCTCGAGCGCAAGCTCATGACGCCGGACCAGATCTACACCACGGGGTGCTCGCGCTTCGACCTGTACAGCGAGCCGTACCTCGCGCTCATCCAGAGCAAGGAGGAGCTGGCGGCGAAGCTCGGCATCGCCAACCCCGACGCGCCGCTCATCCTCTGGTGCACGAACACCACCTACCGCACGCAGGACCGCGAGCGCTTCTTCGAGCGCTACGTGGGGCGCGCCGAGTTCACGCGCCAAGAGGTGTACGCCATGCTCGAGGACGAGCAGACGCAGTACCGCGAGCACTCGCGCGTGGTGCTGGAGCTGGCGCAGCGCAACCCGGAGTGGAACTTCGTGATCAAGGTGCACCCGGCCGAGCCGATCGCCGACTATCTCCCGCTCACGGAGCAGGCACCGAACATCCACATCGCCTTCGACGCGCCGATCCGCGACTTCCTCTACCACTGCGATGTGTCGCTGCAGCGCGGCTGCACCACGGCCACCGAGTGCTGGATGCTGGGGAAGCCGGTGATCGAGCTGCAGGTGGGGAACTTCCTGCGCGCCGCGCGCGAGGAGTTCGTCTCGGGGAACCACGTGGCCTCGTCGGTGGACGAAGCCGAGCGCGCGATCGTCGCCTACCTCGACGGGATGCCGATCCCCGACGATCAGCAGCGCGCGCGCGACGCGTTCATCGAGGATTTCTATTATCGGATCGACGGGAAGTCGAGCGAGCGCTGCGCCGAGCTGCTGCACGAGGTGGTGGCGCCGAGCGCGTACAGCGACGAGGACCAGCGGCGGACGCGCGCCGCGGCGGCTGCGGCGTTCGAGCGGTGGAAGTCGGCGGAGGATGCGCGACTCCCCAACCGTATCAAGGATGCGCTCGGGCTCAGTCGCGAAGCGTCGCTCCGTCCGTGGAGGAGCTGGCGCCTGGGGCGCACGTACAACCAGGGACGCGCCGTGGCGCAGCCCGAGATCCAGCCGGGGATGAAGGAGGAGGTGCAGGAGCGCTACGCGACTCTGCTCGAGGGTCGCTCTCGCGCCGGCGCTCCCGGCATGGCCGAGCTTCGTACCGAGCGCGCTCCGCGCACGATGGCCGAATGACTCTGCTGCTCGTCGTCCCCGATGGAGTGGGGGTCCGCAACTTCGTGCTCGGCTCCTTCCTGCAGGAGGCGAGCGAGCGCGGGCGCGTGGTGGCGCTGCACGTGGTGCCCGATGAGCTGCTCCCGACTTACGCGGCCGATGCACCCGGAGTGGAGTGGGAGCGACTCCCGCGCGCGGCCGGCGGCCGGATGGCGGAGACGCTCGGCAACGCGCTCGCGTACGCGCACATGAACTGGGCCGGTACGCGCGCGATGCGCCGCCGGCTCGGCGCGCCGATCAACACGCCGACGCTCGGCAGGTGGGCGATGGTCCGCACCGCGCGCG
>DATCXR010000398.1:0-19356 GCA_036565685.1 Gemmatimonadaceae bacterium | reverse complement strand
TCGGTGCGAGCCGTTCGGCCGACGGCTGCATGACATGCCAGATCGTGCTCGCCGAGGTACGCCTCGGTTTCCACGATTCTCCCGGATGTCACGCCGTCAGCCGTTCGATGCTCGAGGACCGCGCCCAACAGATCACGCGCGACGAGCTCGGTGGGGCGATCGTAGAAAGACCGAGGCAGCGGCGGCTCGAGACGAGAACGCCGCGCTTGCGGCGCGGCGTTCGTCATCAGCGATCCTTCGGCGTTGCCGCGCTCTTCTTCGCTCGCGGCCTGCCCGCTGCCTTTTTCGCGGCCTGCCCTCGCTTGGCCTTTGGCGCTGGCGCCTCGGCCGCCTGGGGCTTCGCTTCGGCTGCTGCCGCCTTCTTTCCCCGCGCACGCTTCCGGCCACCGCGAGCACCTGGAGCCGCGGGAGCTTCCTCGGGTTCTGGAGCGGGAGCGGCTACCGGCGCGACAACCGACGGTTTCGGTGGCTCGGTGTCGACGACGCCGATCGAGAGAAGCTCCGGCGGAGGTGCGCTGAGACGACCACGCGGACCGGCGCCGCGATGCCCCATACCGATTCTCGGAGCAGGTGCCGCCGGTGCAGCCTTCGCTGCCGCTGCAATTGCCGCCTGCTCGCTTCGCGCGACCTGTTCGTGCACGGGCGCGGCTTCGATGGCTCGACCGACCTCGAAGTCATCTCCACGACGACGCAGGTCGACGATGCCGCTGTCGTGCGCGTCTTTGAGAATTCGCACGAACATGCGATCGCTCAAGCTCTCTGAATCGTGACCCAGGAGCTGGCGCGCACGACGCCGAACGTCGCTCGCGCGAAGCGCTTCGTCCTCTGGCGCGAGATCAGCAACCGTACGGCGAACCAGATCGAACGCTTCAGCGCGCGTCAGGCGCTCACCGGAGGTGCCGATGCCAGCATCGGAAGGCGTCGGTCGGATCTCCGTCGTGAGCTCGAGCTGCGCGGGGCGCTCCACGGCGGGCGGCGGCACTTCGGCGGCCGGAATCTCGGGAGCAGCTTCCGCCTCGGTAGGCACCGCATGCTCGCCAGTCGTGGTCGGTAAAGCCCCACCGCGCGGTTCACGCTCTCGACCACGTCCGCCGCGGCCGCGACGACCGCGACGCGGACCACGCTCCTCGCCCGCAGTCGTACCATTGCCACTTGGCTCGGGCGCAGCGGCGACTTCGGCACGCGGTGGAGCAGCAGGCGCAGGTGCAGCAGGCGCAGGTGCAGCAGGCGCGGGTGCAGCAGGCGCGGGTGCAGCAGCGGGGATATCGACCTCGAGCTGCCCGTTCTCCAGCTTCGTGACGGAGAGCAGACCACGCTGGGCCGCCTCCTGGCAGAAACGCGAGAACTTGGAGATGCCGAGGTTCTTCTCGTCGAAGGTGCTGTCGATATCCTGCATCACCTGCTTCAGCCGATCGGAGCGCATGACGTCGTTGTTCCGCTTCATGCGCTGGACGGCTTCGGTCACCAGCTCCCACGGATCGTACTTGCGCGTCGCTTCTTCTTCCGACGCCTTCACGAGGCCCGCGAGCGCGTTGTAGCTATAGTACTCGTCGCAGTTCTGCACGAGCAGATCGCTGGACGATTCGCGGATGCCGACGCCGATGACGTACTTGCCGTATTCCTTGAGCTTGATGACGAGGCTCGAGAAATCGGAGTCGCCGGACAGGAGGATGAACGTTCCGATCTCGGGGCGCGTGAAGACGAGCTCGAGCGCGTCGATGGCGAGGCGGATATCGGTCGCATTCTTCTTCGACGAGCCGTAAGCCGGCGCGAAGATCAGGTCGATCGAGGCCTCGGAGAGCGGAACGATGTACTGCGGGTACCTGCGCCAGTCGGCATAGGCCCGCTGCACGGCGACCTTGCCTTTGATGATCTCCGACGAGAGGAGACTGCGCAGCTCCTTCCCGAGGTCGGAGCGGATCCCCATCGTGACGTTGTCGAAGTCAATGAGGAGCGCGGCGTTGGGCGCGTGTACGTAGGGAGGGCTGCCGTATGGTGCGACCGCGACGGAGGACATGGCCTGCGGGCCGCGGTGCATAGGGGCAACCGATGGGCGATGCGCGGCCGGCCTGATGTTGCGTGTGTTCATTAACTTCCTATCATGGCTGGGTATTCGAGCGCCATCATGCGCTCGAGCTCTCGCCGCTTCACCTTTCCGCTCCCGGTCATCGGAAAGGCATCGAGGAAGCGAACGAGATCTGGTAGTTTGTAGTCGGCCATGGTATCGCGCGCGAACTCCTTGAGCTCGCCGCCCGTTATGACCGCGCCTTCGACAGGGACGACGCATGCGCAGACCAGCTCTCCCATGATGTCATGGGGGACACCGATCACGCAGACGTCATCCACAGCAGGGTGCGCACGGAGCATGTTCTCGATCTCACGCGGGTAGATCTGATATCCTCCCCGCACGATCGTTTCTCTCGTACGACCGACGATCCGCAGATATCCCTCCTCGTCGATGATCCCGAGATCACCGGTGAGGAAGAAGCCTTCGGGGGAGAACGACCGGGCGGTCTCCGCCGGCATGCGGGCGTACCCCTGCATGACATTCGGACCCTTCACGGCGATCTCGCCGACGGCTTCGGGTCCGTGCAACGCTCCGGTGACGAAGTCCACCGCCTTGATCTCGACTCCGGGGATCGGTCGCCCCACCGTGGTGAGGCGCTTCTCTTCCGGATCGCCGAAGCTGGTGATCGTCACCGTGGGCCCCGTCTCGGTGAGGCCGTAGGCCACCTGCACATCGCACCAGCGACGGATGCGGCGAACCAGGTCCTCGGGGACCGAGCCGCCCGCCACCACTCCGGTACGGAGATGCGGAAACCGCTCCGGGTCGAATCCCGACGCGCGCATCAGCATGTGGTACATCGTGGGGACGCCGTGAATGACGGTGACGTCCTCCCGCTCCAGCAACTCTACTGCGCCCTCCGGCTCGAACGTCTCCTGCAACACGAGCGTGGCACCCGCGGCAATCGTCCCGACGGCAATGCTGAAGCCGAAGATCGTGAAGAGCGGGACCGACACGAAGACGCGATCCGATGGGTCCATCTCGAGCGCTTCGCCCGTGTGCACCGCGGTCTCGACGACCGTGCGATGTGAGAGGCGGACGCCCTTCGGCTTCCCCATCGTCCCCGATGTGTAGAGGATCGCGAGATCCGAGTCGTCATCCACCGAGTCGGGGATGCCCATCTCGCGACCTTCACCGCTCGACAGGAGATCCTCGAACTGGAAGATCCTGTCGTCGTACCAGAGATCCTCGTCGCCAACCGTGACCAGATAGAGCAAGTCGGGCAGCTCGGTGACGATATCCTCGAAGATCTGCAGGTAGTCCACGCCCCCATGTCGCTCCAGGGCAAAAACCGCGGAGACTTCCGCGTGCCGGAGCTGGTACTTCAGCTCGTGGTAGCTGAGACGTGGATTGAGCGGCACCACAGTGGCGCCGAGCCTGGCCGCCGCTATGAGCGTGATGATCCATTCGGGCCAGTTCGGCATGACGATCGCCACGCGATCGCCCTCCTCGATCCCCAACTCGGCAAGGGCAGCGGCCAGCGCCGCCGACTTCGCGTCCACCTGCGCGTACGTGAGGGAGCGACCGTCCGCTACCAGCATCGTGCGCCTTGGATGCTCCTGCGCGCGCACGGCAAAGGTGCGCGCCAGGGTCCACGAGTTGGACATCAGACTCCGAATGATTCGAACATCATCATTCGTCTAATGTAAGCGAGCCGAAGGAGTTGCGTAAAGTGTGGGGGAGCGGCGCGCAGGCTCCGACCCGACCGCCGCCCCAGCGCCCCCGCGTGCACGCCGCGCGCTCGCCTCGTCCGTTGTACATTGATGTGTCTCGATTCGAAACTCCCCCGGTACCATCCTGCGTATGGAGTGGGTGTGAGGCGGCTGTCCTTTCGAAAGCGCGTACTGCTCTATCTGGTGCTCTTCGCCGTAGTTCCGTCCACCGTGCTCATGCTCGGCGGGGCGATGGTGGTGAGATCCACGCTCCCGGTCCTAAGTGGAAGCAGGGCGTGGGACAATGTGGCCGCCACGGGAAGGAAGGCGATCGCCGAAGTGCGCCGCGCACGGCTCGACCGCGAGCAGCGCGCCGCTCTGGACGCGCACGAGCGGGAGCTCACCGCCTCGCTCGTCCAGGCAAAGCGCTACGGCTACATCACCTCACGAGCGGTGGTAGTGGTCGGCGTGCTGGCTCTGGTGGGCTCGGCGCTCCTGGCGGTGCTGGCATCGCGCGTTGCCGGCCATCTGAGCCGGCAGCTCAGCCGGCCGCTCAACGAGGTGGTTGAGTGGGCCGAGCTCATCGCGCAAGGGCATCCGCTCCCGGAGGGTCCACCGCGGCGCGGCGCTCCGGAGTTCGACGTACTGCGGAAGAGGATGCGGAAGATGTCGCGAGAGCTCTGGGCCGCGCGCGAGCGCGAGCTGGAGGCGGAACGCCTGGAGGCGTTCAGGGAGACGGCGAGACGGGTGGCGCACGAGCTCAAGAATCCGCTCACGCCCATCGGCCTGGCCGTGGCGCGCCTCAAGCGCGACGCAGACCCGCGACTCTCGGATGTGGTGGAGGTGCTGGAAACGGAGTCGCGCCGGCTCCAGGAGATGGCCCGCAGCTTCGCGCAGTTCGGCCGGCTCCCGGAGGGGCCACGCGCGGAGGTGGATCTGGGAGAGCTGGCCCGCTACACGGCGAAGGCGATAGTACCCGAGCAGCTGGCGGCGTCGGTGGAGGTGGAGGATGACTTGCCCTTGGTGTCGGGCCACTACGACGCGTTGTCGAGGGCGCTCTCGAACGTGTTGATCAACGCGGTGCAGGCATGCCGAGACGGCGGCGATGTCCGAGTTGCCGTGGTGCGCGGAGCGTCGAACGGACGTGGAACGGTGGAGCTCCGCGTGCGCGATACAGGCTGCGGAATCCCGGCCGAGCGTCTGAGGACGATCTGGGATCCGTACGTCACGCACACATCGGGTGGCACGGGTCTCGGGCTCGCGATCGCTCGGCAGACGGTGCTCGCTCACGGCGGCTCCGTGGATGCAACCAGTCGCCCCGGCGAGGGAACCGAGATACGGTTCACCTTCCCGGTGAACGGCGCGGAGACCTGATCCAGGAGGAAGAAGATGGAACCAGGGATGGTAGCGATCGTGGTACCCCTCGGATTCTTCACGATGGTGGCGGTCATAGTCGTCGGCTCGCCCCTCGCGCGCGCCTTCGCGCGGAAGATGGATCGGAAATCGGTGCAGCCGGCGGTGCCGATCGAGCTGCAGCAGCGGCTCGAGCACATGGAACAGGCGATAGACTCCATCGCCGTGGAAGTGGAGCGAATCTCCGAGGGGCAGCGCTTCACCACCAAGCTCCTCGCCGAGCGCCACCCAGAGGCACAGGCGGCGCTCTCGCCCAGCGAACGCGAGCGGCGCTGATGGGTAAAGATGGAGCAGGCGATATGAACAGTACGCGGGAACTCGAGGAGGAGTCGACCTACCATGGGTGACGTACTGCAGTTCGTCGCCGTGATTTCGAGCATCGCGATCGTTTGCGTGGGCTCCTACGCATCGATCAAGGCGACGAACAGAATCTGGGGTAAGGACAAGCACGCAACACCGCGCGAGCTCGACGAGATGCGCCAGCGCCTCGAGCAGCTGCAGCAGTCGATGGACAGCGTGGCTGTCGAAGTCGAGCGGATATCGGAGGGGCAGCGCTTCACCACCAAGCTCCTCGCTGAGCGACCCGACGCCGACCCGCTTCGCGTGGGCGCCAAGTCTTCCTCGCGGTGACGACCATCGCGAGCGCTCCCCGCTGATAATGGCCGACATCCTCATCGTGGACGATGAGCCGAACATCCGGCGCATGGTGGGCGCTCTTCTGGCATCGGAGGGCTTTACCGTCCGTGACGCACCCGATGGGGCGAGCGGCGTGCGTGCCGCGCAGGAGCGCGAGCCCGACGCAGTGCTTCTCGACCTGATGATGCCGGGCGAGCTGGATGGGATGGCGACTCTCACGCGCCTCCGCGAGCGCTGCCCCGATGTGCCGGTGGTGATGATGAGCGGACGCGCTGGGCTGAGCGACGCGGTGAAGGCCACGAAGCTCGGCGCCTTCCACTTCCTAGAGAAGCCACTCACCCCCGAGAGCGTGGTCCTCACGCTGCGTTCGGCGCTCGAGCTGCGCCAGGCGCGCCGCGAGGCGCGCACGCTGCGCGAAGACCTCGGCTTCGCCGGAGAGATGGTGGGCTCCAGCGAACCGATGGATCGCGTACGGGCACTCATAGACCGTGTGGCACCCACCGATGCGCGTGTGCTCCTGGTGGGCGAATCGGGCACGGGGAAGGAGCTCGCCGCCGCCGCCATCCACCGAGGGAGCGCGCGCCGCGACCACCCCTTCGTGCGCGTCAACTGCGCCGCCATCCCGCGCGATCTCGTAGAGAGCGAGATGTTCGGGCACGAGCGAGGCGCGTTCACGGGCGCCATGCAACGGCGCATCGGCCGCTTCGAGCTGGCCGACAAGGGAACGCTCCTCCTGGACGAAGTTGGCGACCTCGGCTCCGACGCGCAGGCCAAGCTCCTCCGTGCCATCGAGGCGGGTGAGATCGAGCGCGTGGGCGGCGGGAAGCCCATTCCGGTGGACGTACGCATCATCTCCGCCACGAACATGGATCTCGAGAAGGCGGTGGAAGATGGAAAGTTCCGCGAGGATCTCTACTTCCGGCTCAACGTGATTCCCATCGCGCTCCCGCCGCTGCGCGAGCGCCCAAGCGACATCGCCGCCCTCGTGGTCCACTTCTCGAATCTCTACCGCGCACGGAGCGGGCGCCCAGCGCCGAGGTGGAGCGAAGGCGCACTGCGACTACTGAGAGCGTACCGCTGGCCCGGCAACGTGCGTGAGCTCGCCAACATCGTGGAGCGCCTCGCGATCCTGCACGCGGGCGAGGAGGTCACGTCCGACGATGTGAGCGCGGTGCTGCGAATCGAAGGCCGTGCCGGCTCCGCGACGCGCAACGACAGCACGCGCTCCGATGGCAGCACCCTGACGCCGGCGCAGCACGCGGACGGCGAAGGAAGTGACCTTCCCCTGAGCGACGCTCTGGATGGCTACGAACGCATGCTGATCACACGCGCTCTCTCTGCCTCTGGCGGCAACGTGGCCGAAGCCGCGCGGCGGCTGCGCACCGACCGACCCAACCTTTACCGACGGATGCGCCGGCTCGGAGTGGACTGGGGCAGCGCGTGAATCACTGCCCGCCGAGCCGCGCTACGCGGATAGCGGCATCACTGTACTACCTGGAGTCACGGATGCGGACGATCATCATCGCCTGCTGCGGCCTCCTGCTGTGCATGGCCACGGCCGGCGCGCAGGTGGCCGACACCACGCAGCGTGCCGACACGATTCATCGCGCCGACACACTCTCTTACGACGACGCTGCCGAGGTCGCGTACCTGTACAACCTCCCGGCCGCGCTGCGAGCTACGAGGGACCTCACCGTACCCGCGTCCCAGACGGTCGAAGGCGATCTCTCGGTGCTCGAGGCATCGCTGACCGTGGCGGGGCACGTGACCGGTCGAGTAGTGGTGATCAACGGCGAGGTCACGCTGGCGCCCGGTGCGCGCATAGATGGCGAGCTGGTGGTGACGGGCGGCGAGGTGCACGGCGCCGACAGCGCGTCGGTGGGCGGTGCGCTCAAGCTCTACCGCCCCGTCATGATGTATCGCATGGAAGGCGACCGTGTGGTGGCGGTGCGCGACGAGAGCCGCAGCGTGGCGAACTGGTTCCGCCGCTGGAAACGGCGCCACGAGCGCAGCGTGAGTCGCATCAAGTTCAAGAGCGGCACGTACAATCGCGTCGAGGGTATGCCCGTGCTCTTCGGCCCGAGCATCAGGAGCAACAACCCGCTCGGCCCGTTGCGCGTGGAGGCGCTGGGGATCTACCGCTCTGCCGACGGCTTCGAATGGAAGGCGGATAATCTGGGCTACACCACCAACGCCGAGATGCAGTTCGGCTACGGCCGCGGCATTGCGGTGGGCGTTAATGCGTTCGATATGGTGGAGGCCGCGGAACCATGGCAGCTGCGCGACAGCGAGATCGGGCTCGCGTCATTCTTCCTGCGCCGGGACTACCGTGACTACTACAATCGGAAGGGATGGCGGGGCTACCTCGCCTTCCGTGAGGGAAGCTCGCTCTCGCTCACCCTGGGTTACGGGAAGGAGCGCTGGCAGCCGCGCGCGGCGCGCGATCCGTTCACGCTCTTCCGCAACTCGGCCGACTGGCGCACGAATCCCATCATGGACGCCGGCAGGTTCGAGCTGGTGGACGCCACGCTCTCGTACGACACTCGCAACAACGTCGACAACCCGTGGACCGGCTGGCTCATCGTGGCGAACGTGGAGCACGGCTGGAGCCCGGAGGTGGTGCTGGGGCCCGCCGCTCCCGTAGCGCGTCCCGACACCTCCTCGCCCACGTCGCTGGACTACACGCGCGGGTTCCTCGACGCGCGGCGCTACAATCGCATCTCTCCACAGAGTCAGCTCAACCTTCGCCTCGTGCTCGGCGGCTGGCTGGGCGGCGACCCGCTCCCACTGCAGCGGCGCTTCTCTCTCGGTGGCGCCGGTACCCTTCCCGGCTACGACTTCCGCGATATCACCTCGGGCGAGGACGTGCTCACGTGCAGCGATGGCGCGGCGCTGCCGGGAAGCCCGGCGCAGTGTGAGCGTGTGGCTCTGCTGCAGGCCGAGTACCGCGGCAACCTTCGCTTCCATCTATTCGGTGGCGCGGGAGCGGAGGGGTGGAACTGGAGCTTCTACCACCCATTGCAATGGGTGGTCTTCGCCGATGCCGGTCGCGGGTGGCTGCTGCACGAGCGCGGCGGCGACGGGGCACTGCGGAGGACATCGGCCGTCCCACCGCTCGACACATTCAAGAGCGACATCGGGATCGGTCTCGACGCCGAGGTGCTGGGAGTATTCATCGCGAAGTCGCTGACGGATGCGAGCAATCCCATCAACTTCTCGGTCAGGTTAAGGCACCGCTTCTGATGCGACGCTCGCCGCTGATCGCGCTTCTTCTACTCATCCTCGCCGCTCCACTGGCGGCGCAGCGCGACGCGCGTCTGGAGATCTCGCTTCCGGCCGCGCCGGATCTGACGCGCCGTGCACCGGCCGTGAGCACGCAGAACGTGCTCGGCGACCGCCGGCTCGAGGAGCTCCTCCACAGCGGCTTCCCCGCGCGCCTGCACTTCAAGGTGGAGCTCTGGTCCGCCGATGGCGTGTTCGACGCGCTGAAGTCCGAGGCTGAGTGGGACGTGATCGTGCGCTACAACCCTCTCGAGCGCCGCTACAGCGCCGCACGTATCGTCCAGGAGCACGCCGCACCGCTCGGCTCCTACGCGTCGTTCGACAGCGTGCAGACCGCCGTAGCCCGCCCCTATCGCCCGGCCATCCGCCTCCCTTCGGGCAGTGGCCGCCACTACTACATCGTGATGCTCGATGTGGAGATGCTATCGGTGAACGACATCGACGAAGTGGAGCGTTGGCTCCGCGGCGAGCTCTCCCCCGCCGTCCGCGGCGAGCGCAACGCCGGCACCGCCCTCTCCCGCGGCGCCAAAACCCTGGTGACGCGCCTCCTCGGCGGAAGGAGCCAGCATTACGAGGCTAGGACGAGGGTTTTCAGGGGGAGGGGGTGAAGAAGGGTTCAGGGTTCAGGGATCAGGGTTCAGAAACTGCCTCGGGGTAGAGATCCCTACTCCGAGGCAGTTTCCGAACCCTGCACCCTGAACCCTGAACCCTGTGCTTACAACCCCTCCAGCTGCTCCAGCGTCTCCTCCCCGTAGAACAGTCGAATGTACTTCGACTGGATGGGGGTGAGGCGGCGGACGGCCCAGCTGAGGTGGACGAAGTGGGGCTCGAAGGGGTGGATGAGCGGGTGCATCCCAATCTCCTCGGGCATCCGGTTCCCCTTGCGAGTGTTGCAGGGCGAGCAGGCCGTCACCACGTTCGTCCAGTCGTTCGTGCCGCCGCGCGAGAGCGGGATCAGGTGGTCGCGTGTGAGCGATTCGCGCGGGCGCAAGTCGGCCGTGCCGCGGCCGCAGTACTGGCAGCGGTAGTTGTCGCGCGCGAAGAGGAAGGTGTTGGTCACCTGGCGCCGGAAGCGACGCGGCACGTGGATGAACTTCACCAGACGGATGACCACCGGGCGCGGCAGCGTGAGGCGCTCCGAATGAACCAGGCGCTCCTCATCCGCCTCGACAATCTCGGCCTTTCCATCGAGCACGAGCCGAAGCGCCCTTCGCATGGGCACCATCGTGAGCGGCTCGAACGATGCGTTCAACGCCAGACACCCGACGACCACGTGGCCCTCCTGTACCAACAAAAGAAACTCCCGCCTGGATCCTCAGGGCGGGAGCGTGCTAACTACGACACACGGGCATACTCCCGTCGCGCCGCGCGCTGGCGGCGCGTTCAACCCGTTGTTCTACACTGTCCACCCCCGAACTGTGCCAGGGTTGGGGCCGGCGGCCGCAAGAGCGGTGCATGTCTCCTCTCTCCTTCATCCGAGCGCCGTCACGGCATCGCCCACCGGCGTGAGCCAGCCGTAGCGATCCTCGATCTTCCCGGTGGCGATTCCGAGGAACTGCTCCTGAATCGCGCGGGTGATCGGACCCGGCTTCCCCTCACCGACCTGGATGCGATCCACCGACCGGATCGGCGTCAGCTCCGCCGCCGTGCCCGAGAAGAAGAGCTCGTCGGCGATGTAAAGCATCTCCCTGGGGATCGACTCCTCACGAACCTCGATGCCGAGATCGCGCGCGATCCGCACGACAGAGTCTCGCGTGATTCCCGCCAGGATTCCCGCCGCGAGCGGAGACGTGTACAGCACGCCGCCGCGCACCAGGAAGATGTTCTCTCCGCTTCCCTCCGCCACGAATCCCAGCGTGTCGAGCACGATCCCTTCCGCGTAGCGGTTGACGCGCGCTTCCATCTTCGAGAGCTGCGAGCCGAGGTAGTTGCCGCCCGCCTTGGCGAGCGCCGGGATCGTGTCCGGCGCCGGCCGGCGCCAGCTCGACACCCCTGCATCGACTCCCAGCTCGAGCGCATCGTCACCGAGGTAGCGTCCCCAGCGCCAGGCCACGATGAACGTTTCCGCCGGCAGATCGATAGGATAGATCCCCATCTGCTCTCCGGTGCGGATCACGATCGGCCGGAGATAGCACTCGAGGAGCTCGTTCGCGGCCACGGTCTCGACGCACGCCTGCGACAGCGTGTCCACATCGTAGCGAGGCACGATCCGGTAGATCCGGCACGAGTCGTGGAGTCGCTGCATGTGCTCGCGGAGCCGGAAGATCGCGGCCCCCCCCGGCGTGTTGTAGCAGCGCACCCCTTCGAATACCGACGAGCCGTAGTGCACCACGTGACTCATCACATGGATGGTCGCGCTTTCCCACGGCACCAGCTGCCCATCGCGCCAGATCAGCGAAGTTCGCCCCGAACTCCCGTCAGACATACTCGCCTCGGAGAGAGATGAGTCAATTTTAACTGCCGGCGGGGCGGGAGGAAAGAAGAAGAGAGGAAAGAAGAAGAAAGGGAACAGGGAACAGGAAACAGGGAACAGGTAACTGCCTCGGGGGTGAGGGTTCTCTCCCCGGGAGCCGGTATCTGTTTCCTGTTTCCTGTTCCCTGTTCCCTGCTCCCTTCTACCTCTTCCCCGGCTCTACGGGCTCCGCCTCACCCCCGAAGTATCGGGGCGTCGGGGAGGCGACCCCGGGATACGGAACGGATCCGGCACCGGCCGCAGACTGTCGCGCCGGGCGGGGCGACCGGGCTGGTTGAACGGGCGCGACATGTTCGCGGCCGCAGAGTCCATCGGATTCTGGATTCCGAACGGGGTGTGGTAGGTGCACTCGCCCGTCGGCTCGGTGCCAGGGATGAAGTACTCGGTCGCGACCACGCTGTCTGGACAGAATGGGTTCCGTAGCATCCCCGTCGTCTTGTCTATCTGGCGAACGATGATGTCCTCGGGGCGCGGCCAGTCGGGGGGCGCGGTACGGCGCTGGTAGACCTCGTTCATGAAGGCGAGCCACGCGGGCGCGGCGAGTCGGCCGCCCTGCGCGTTCGACATGATCTTCTGCGGCTGGGCGAAGCCGAGCCACACGCCGGCAACCATGTCGGAGGTGTAGCCGATGAACCAGACGTCGGCGTAGTCGTTCGTGGTGCCGGTCTTCCCGCCCGCGGGGATGTGAAAACCCGACGACCAGACGCGCGCGGCGGTCCCGCGGCGCACGACGTCCTTCATCACGTCCACCATGAGCCACGCTTCGTCGCGCGAGAGCACACGCACGCGCCGCGGGCTCGCCTCCCACACCACGTTCCCCTGGCTGTCCTCCACGCGCAGGATGCCGTTGGCCTGTACGCGCTCGCCTAGCGTGGCGAAGGTGGTGTACGCGGCCACCATCTCTATCGGATACACGTCGGCCGCTCCGATGGCGATCGACGGCACCGGGGGGATGGGCGTGGTCAGCCCCATGCGACGCGCCATGTCTATCACGTTGCGCTCACCGAGCTCCATACCGAGGCGAATGGTGGGAAGGTTGCGCGATTGATAGAGGGCGCGGCGCATCGGCATGTAGCCCTCGTACTTCAGATCGTAGTTCTGCGGCGTCCAGATGGTGCCGTTGTCCTGCGGCAGAGAGAGAGCACTGTCGTCGAGCATGTAGGACAACGGATAGCCGTTGTGGATCGCGGTGGAGTAGACGATGGGTTTGAAGGTGGAGCCCGGTTGCCGGAGCGCCTGGGTAGCCCGGTTGAACTTGGAGTCGTCGTAATCGCGCCCGCCCACCAGCGCACGCACGGCACCGGTACGCGGATCTATCGCCACGAAGGCGCCCTGCAGATACGGCGAGTTCCCCAGCGAGTCGGCCTCGCCGATGGCGCTGCGCGCCTGGTACTGCTCGTACGTGATGTGGTTGAACTTCCCCCACTTCCCTCCCTCGATCTCTTCGAGCTGCTGCTCGAGGTTGCGCTCGGCGGCGAGCTGCATGTCGATGTCGAGGGTCGTGTATACCTTGTAGCCCTGCGTGTAGAGCCGGCTTCCGAACTGGTCTTCGAGCTGCTTGCGGATCCACTCCACGAAGTACGGCGCGAGCTCGCCCGACTCGGTCCTGCGCGCGAGCTGCAGCGGGTACGCCTGTGCGAGCTGCGCGTCGGCCTCGCTCACGATTCCCTGCTCACGCATGAGCGCGATGATCGTGTTGCGCCGCTGGATGGCGCGATCGGGGAAGCGCCGCGGGTTGTACCGCGAAGGCGCCTTGGGGAGCGCGG
Organism: Gemmatimonadaceae bacterium; assembly: GCA_036565685.1. Taxonomy (GTDB): domain Bacteria; phylum Gemmatimonadota; class Gemmatimonadetes; order Gemmatimonadales; family Gemmatimonadaceae; genus JADGGM01. Next base: position 6,069 of record DATCXR010000398.1, on the reverse strand, counting down.
CAAGCGTTGCCGCCTCGGCCAGGTTGAGATCGCGCACCGACTTCCCGAAGTAGCGCTGCGATGCCGTCTCGACCCCGTACGCGCCGTTGCCGAGTGCGATCTGATTGAGGTACAGCTCGAGGATCTTCTGCTTCGGGTAGAGCGACTCGATCTGCCGGGCGATCTTCATCTCCTTCAGCTTGCGCGTGAGCGTCTTCTCGCGGCTGATCTTCTCGGTGAAGATGTTCCGCGCGAGCTGCATGGTGATGGTCGAGAAGCCCTGGGCATAGCCGCCGGCGAGTACGTTGTGGAAGGCGGCGCCGAAGGCGCGGATCCAGTCGATCCCGTTATGCTCGTAGAAGCGCTTGTCTTCGGTGACGACGAACGCTTCCTGCACCGTCTTCGGGATCTCGTCGAGCGTCACCAACGTGCGGCGCTCCAGGCCGAGCTCGGCGATGAAGCGGCCGTCGGCCGCGTAGAGCTTCGAGGTCTGGTGCGGAGTGAAGGCCTCGAGCCGCCGGGCGTCGGGGCAGGCATCGCCGCGGCAGACCAGCGTCCACGAAGCGTAGGCGATCCCTACCGCGAAGGTGAAGCCGAAGACGCCGAGCAGGAGCAGGGCGCGCGTGAGGCGCGGCCGCTTCTTCCAGAAGCTCCGCTTGAAGGGATGATCAGCCATGGATCTCGGCGGTCGGAGTCACGCCGATGGGCTCGTGAGGATACAGGGGCAACTGAGCTCTTGAGGTCGGAAATCTGAACCTAACAACGGCCACGCCATGCGGCAACGCAAGGCACACGGCGTGCCGGTGTACGGGCGATCATCGGCAGGACCGCCTATCGAGGGGAGGCGGTGTACTGACATTCGGTGCTACCGTATCTTTGGGGAATGTCCTCCACTACCCTCCCCACCGCGCAGCTGCTCGACGAGCTCACCTGGCGCGGTCTGCTCAGTCAATACACCGAAGGCCTCCCGGAGTGGCTTGCCCGCGGAGCCGTGACCGCGTACTGCGGCTTCGACCCCTCCGCGCCGAGCCTGCACGTGGGGAACCTGGTGCCCGTGATGGGGCTGGCGCACCTCCAGCGGGCTGGCCATCGCCCGATCGTGCTCGTGGGCGGGGGTACCGGGATGATAGGCGACCCGAGCGGGAAGACCGCCGAGCGTCAGCTCAACTCCCCCGAGGTCGTGGAGGCGAACACGCGCGCCATCCGCTCCCAGCTCGAGCGCTTCCTCGACTTCTCCGGGAGCAGGGGCGCCATCATGCGCGACAACGCGGAGTGGCTCCTCGCGCTCGGCGCGGTGGAGTTCATGCGCGACGTGGGGAAGCACTTCACGGTGAACTACATGCTCCAGAAGGAATCCGTGAAGTCGCGCATGGAAGCCGGGATCTCCTACACCGAGTTCAGCTACATGCTCCTGCAGTCGTACGACTACCTCGAGCTCCACAGGCGCGAGGGGGCGACGCTGCAGATCGGCGGGAGCGACCAGTGGGGGAACATCACCGCCGGCGTGGAGCTCATCCGGCGCACCACGGGGAACGAGGCGCACGCGCTCACGCTGCCGCTGGTCACCACGGCATCGGGGACGAAGTTCGGCAAGACGGAGGCAGGCGCCGTGTGGCTCGACCCCGCGCGAAGCTCGCCCTACCGGATGTACCAGTTCTGGATCAACACCGACGATCGGGATGTGGGGAGGTATCTGCGCTTCTTCACGCTTCTCGGTCGCGAGGAGATCGAGGCCCTGGACCTCGAGACGGCGGAGCATCCGGAGCGGCGCACCGCGCAGCAGGCGCTCGCCAACGATGTGACCGCACGTGTGCACGGTGCCGAGGCGGCGCAGACTGCCGCCGAGGTGTCGGCGCTCCTCTTCGGGAAGGGCGAGGCGCGCTCGCTCTCGGCAGGGGCCCTCGAGGCGCTCGCCGCCGAGGTGCCGTTCGTCGAGGTGCCGGCGCCGGAAGGTGGAGCGATCGATGTTCTCGATCTCTTCGTTGCTGCGAAGCTCGCGCAGTCCAAGGGCGCGGCGCGGCGCCTTCTCGAGCAGGGCGGCCTGAACGTGAACGGAAGGCGGCTCACGGGGAGTGACCGCACCATCGAGAAGAGCGAGCTCCTGCCCGGCGCTCACCTGCTTCTCCGAAAGGGCGCGCGCGATTACGCGCTGGTGCGACTGATTGGCTGAAGTGGCTCGGGGCACGGTCGTTTCGCCGTGCTCCGGGTTGTCCGCACACATCCATCGCGCCGCGCGTTCCTCGAGTACTACGCTCCGCGCTCGCCCACCATCACGGCGAGCGCGGTTCGTATTTCTTGCTCAGTGTTGTAGCAGTGCGGCGCGAAGCGGATGGCACCCTCGCGCAGCGAATGCGCGACCTTCGCGCGCGTGAGTCGCTCCGATGCGGCGCGAACGTCGCCTTTCGGCACCATCGCGACTATCCCTGCCCTTCGCGCAGGATCGGACGGCGTGATGAGCCGCACATCGCGCCTCGAGCTTGCCCACTCCACGGCGATGTCCACCAGGCCGGTGATGTGACGCTCGACCGCCTCGGGCCCCAGCTCGAGCAGCAGCTCGAGACTCGAGTTGAAGCCGGCGAAGTCCTGATAGGGGAGCGTTACCACTTCGAAGCGCCGCGCATCGTCGTAGTAGGTGAAGTCGTAGTCCACTAGGCGGCTGAAGTCCTCGGATCCGCGCGTGGCCATCCACCCTACCACGCCCGGCTCGAGGTTGCCGATGAGCTCCTTCCTCACGTAGACGAAGCCGGTCCCCCACGGCGAGAGGAGCCACTTCTGGCCGCCGCAGGCGAAGATGTCCACGTCGCACTCGTGCACATCTATCGTGGAGGCCCCCAGTCCCTGGATCGCGTCAACCACCAGGTAGATGCCGCGCGCATGGCACTCGCGGCCGAGCGCGGCGAGGTCGGTCTTGTAGCCGTTGGCGAACTGCACCCACGACACCGTTACCACCTTCACCCCTTCCCTGTCGAGCGCTTCGTGGAGGCAGCGCTCTTCCGGCAGTCCTTCCGCATTGCATGGGATCTGCTCGAAGCGCACCCCGTGCCGCTCGAGCGCCATCCACGGGTAGACGTTGGCGGGGAACTCGCGACCGTAACTCAAAACCAGGTCGCCCTCGGAGAGCGGCAGCGCGCGCGCGGCGACGTTGATCCCGTAGGTGGTGTTCACCATGCACGCCATCTCCGCTGGGGAGGCGCCGATGAGACGCGCCGCCAGCTCACGTGATTTGCGGATCGTTGCCATCTCGTCGTCGTCCGAGATCGTGTACGGCTTCGTGCGGCGCTCGTTGAAGTCGTTGATCCGCTCGAGCGAGCGCGCGGGGATCGGACCGGTGGATGCGTTGTTGAGGTAGATCGCGTCGCCGCGGACAGCCCAGGGAAATTCGCGCTCTCGTAGCGCGGTGAGGTCGTAGCTCATTTGTCGTCGGCAGCGTCGTCGCCAGTGGACGACGTCTCCATGAGAAAGCGTGGGTCGAGCGCATCGCGGAGCGAGTCGCCCAGAAGATTGAAGCCGAGCACCGCCGCGCCTATGGCGAGCCCGGGGAATACCGAGGTCCAGGGCGCCGTACGGAGCTGGATGAGATCGCGCGCCGAGGAAATCATGGACCCCCAACTTGGTGTGGGGGGCTGGACTCCGAGCCCCAGAAAGGAGAGCGCGGCCTCCGCCATGATCGCTCCCGCGACACCGAGCGTCGCCGCGATCACCACCGGCGCTATCACGTTGGGGAGGAGGTGCCAGGTGAGAATTCGCCGATCGGTGGCTCCGAGCGCGCGCGCCGCCTGAACGAACTCGAGCTGCCGCGTGACGAGCACCTGACCGCGAATGAGTCGCGCCATCCCCGCCCACCCCACCACGCCGATAGTCACGTACACCGTGGTGAGCGACGGCTCGAAGGCGGCCGCCATCGCGATCAGCAGGAGAAGCGTCGGAAAGGCGAGCGTGACGTCGGCGAGCCGCATCACGAGCTCGTCCACCCAGCGGCCGTAATAGCCGGCGATGAGGCCGAGCACCACGCCTATGGTGAGCGCTATCGCCTGCGATACGAAGCCCACGGCGAGCGAGACGCGCGCGCCGTACACCACGCGCGCCCACACGTCGCGCCCCTGGAAGTCGGTCCCCATCCAGTGCGCGAACGACGGACGCTGGAGCTGGTTCGAGAGCTCTATCGCGAGCGGATCGTGCCGCGCGATGAGCGGGGCCGCGATGGCGCCACCCACGAGGAGGGCGATGATCGCGAGCGCGAATACAGCGCGGCCATCGTGGATGAGGCGCGCCCAGACGAAGCGGATCATCCTTCCCCGCCTCGCGCCGCCAGCGCTATGACACGCGCCGCGCTCGTCGCCGCGATCCGCGAACCCATAGTGGCGATCATCCGCGACTCGTCGCTACCGGGTCGCGTAGCTCCTCGGGCGTATCCTCGGGCTGGCGCTTCCAGCGGCGGTGCTGCCAGAAGTACTGCTCGGGCGCGCGGCGTACCCACTTCTCGAGTATGCGGGTGTAGCTCTCTACGAGTTCATCCACATCGCGGTCCACGTCGCCGCTCTCCGTTACCGCGACCTCCTCGAACGAGAGGTGGTAGCGCCCGGTAGGGAGCCGGAGCGCGGTGCCGAAGACCACCGGCGTACCGAGGCGGAGCGCGAACACCGCTGGCCCGCGAGGAGTCTTGGCGGGACGCCCGAAGAACGGGACAAAGGTGGACGCGAGGTTGAGACCCGCCTGGTCGGTGAGAAACGCCACCGCGCCGCCGGCGCGGAGCGTACGCGGCGCGCGCCGCACCGCGTCCCGGTCGCGCACCACGGCCATGCGGAGCCGCGAGCGGGTGCGCGTCAGGTAGCCGTCGAAGAGCGGGTTTGCCATCCGCCGCACCACCACGTCGAGCGGGACGCCGCGCGCCGCGATGTACGCGCCGCCCAGCTCCCAGTTCCCGAGGTGGCCGGTCACCATGATGAGTCCGCGCCCTTTCGCGCGCAGCCGTTCCACCACGTCCCACCCGTCCACGCCCTCGAAGAGATCGAGCACCCACGCCGGATCCACGCGCGAGAGCAGCGCGGTCTCCACGGTCACGCGGCCGAGATGCTCGAACGCTCCGCGCGCCAGCGACTCCACCTCGCGCTCGCTCGCCTCCGGAAAGGCCGCCGCGATCTGCGACTCCACCACTTCGCGCCGGATGCCGAAGGGCTGGTAGGCGAGACGTCCGATCGCCGCGCCCGCGCGCACCGCGCGGTGCCAGCGCACGGCGCCAAGCACTCCGATCGCCGACCGTAGTGCACCGTACTCCATGCGATGCGCGATCGTCGGCGTCCGCGCTGATCCGCGAGCCGGCGTGGCTTCCGGGGAGGCACGATCGCTCATCGCGGAGCCTACCAGACCGACCGGTCGCTCGCCGCTACGGCGGCGCGCTCGAAGGAATCCACCATCCCCTCTTCCGTGAACTCGCGCGCGACGCGGGCGTTTGCGGCGGCACCCATCGCGATGCGTTCATCGTCGTGCGCGAGCAGACGCGTTACCGACGCGGCCGTGTCGTGCGCGTCACCCGGCGGGAGCACGATCCCGGCGATCCCATCGGGCACGTACTGCTCCGCGAGCGTACCCCGCTCGGCGATCACCGGCACTCGCGAACCCATGAGATCGAGCAGCGCGTACGCGCCGTCATCACCGCCCGATACCACCCAGCCGAGGTCCGCGAGCGCGAGGACGGAGAGGTAGTCGTCGCGCTCGCGCAGGAAGCTCACGGCGCGCGATATCCGTAGCGCGGCTGCGTGCACCTTGAGATCGGCATCCGCGGAACCGGGCCCCAGGAAGATCAAACGGAGCTCGGGATGGCGCTTGGCCAGGAGCGCGACCACGCGCAGCACGTTGCCAGCGCGCACGCGCGCGCTCCCGTCGTGGATGCACACCAGGACACGCGTTCCCGTCCCCGTGCCGGCGACCGACCGCGAGGCGGGCCGCACCGAGTCGTACGCCGCCACGCGCACGCCGAGTGGCGAGACAACGGGCATGAGCCGCGCGAGCGGGAGCGGCGGCGCGGAGCGCGAGTCCTGCTCGGACGCGAAGACGAAGCCGGTGGTGGCGAAGCGGAGCGCAACGCGCGCC
>DATCXR010000379.1:0-6345 GCA_036565685.1 Gemmatimonadaceae bacterium | reverse complement strand
CGGCCTGTACTTCTGCTTTCTATAAGAGTTAAAAGATAGAAGCAGTAGTAGAGTGTGTGGAAATGCGGGAAAGTCGCGGAAGTTACGATACTCGCTGAGCTTACAGATAGCTAGGGACTGTGGGTGAGTCCGGGCTTTGCCCGCCGGTCAACAGCTCGTTCTGGGCAAGCGTGGAAAATTGGGGATAGCTCGGGGTTATCCACGTCTTTCCACGTTACGACCTCAGCTTTTCCAGAGTGGTTTTCAGGTTCACGACGCGCTGTGTGAAGAGCTCATCGTCCTTCATCATGAGCTCTACCTTCTCGAGACTGTGAATGACCGTCGAATGGTCTCTCCCACCGAAGACGTTCCCGATCTCGACGAGTTGCGTTCCGAGGAGGTCGCGGATGAGGTACATCGCGACCTGACGTGGAATGGCAAGCTGCTTGGTGCGGCTCTTCGATCGGAGACCATCGACCGTCACTTCCCAGTCCCTGGCTACTGCCTCCTGGATACTCGTAACGGATAGTGTGAGCTTTTCCGGCGATTCAGCATCACCGTTCAAACGCAGCTTGTCGCGAAGTGCTTCGCGGGCCAGCTCCACAGTGATCCCGCGGTGTTTGAGCGAAGCCACGGCAAGCAGCTTGTTGATCGCTCCTTCAAGCTCCCGTACGCTCGATCGCACATGCTCGGCGATGAATTGGATCACTTCATCAGGGATCTCGAGCTTCACATAGTCCTGGCGTGCCTTGTTCTGCAAGATTGCAATGCGGTGCTCGAGCTCCGGAAGCTCCACGTCGGCGACCATCCCCCACTGGAAACGGCTCACGAGTCGTGCTTCCAGGCCGGGGATCTCGGAAGGCGGCCGATCGCTCGTGAGGATGATCTGACGTCCCGCCTCGTAGAGCGCGTTGAAGGTGTGAAAGAACTCCTCCTGGGTGGCCTCCTTCCCCTTCAGGAAGTGAACGTCGTCGGCCAGGAGTAAATCGGTCTCGCGGTAGCGCCGCCGGAACTCGGGTTGGGAGCGATTTCTGATCGAGAAGACCATCTCGTTCGTGAACTGCTCGCCGCTCACGAAGCGGATCCGGGTGCCAGGCACGCGCTGCGCGATCTCGTGCGCCACCGCCTGCATCAGGTGGGTTTTCCCGAGTCCCGTGGCGCCGTAGATGAAGAGCGGGTTATAGACCTTTCCCGGCGAAGCGGCTACCGCCTGTGCCGCGGCCGCGGCCAGCTCGTTCGACTTCCCGATCACGAAGTTGTCGAAGGTGTAGCGTGGGTTCAGGCTCGAGGTATCCAGCGGCGCAGTGGTAGCCGAGTTTTCCTTGCGGTCTTCGGGAACCGGCGCGACGAAGAAGTCCATCTGCGGCCGTGCCTGTCGCTCCTCGGTCACCTTGAACACGACAGTGATTGGGTGCCCCAGTGCCACTGGCGCGACGCTGGCGAGCAGATCAGCGTGCTTCGACTCGTTCCACTCCGCGGCGAAGCGGTCCGGCGTACCGACGAAGAGCGTATCGCCAGTTACTTCGAGCGCCTCCGTGGGCTCGAGCCAGGTGCGAAAGCTCTGCTCGGGCAGCTCCGGGCGTACGCGCTCCAGGAGACGTGCCCACACTTCTGAAGGTGTGAGTTCCATGCGGGATGAGGAGAGACGGCGGGGACGCGAAGGTAGACATGGAATGTGGAAAAGTCAATCGCGCCGTGCCCGTCGCGTAGCTAATTGCCGGCGCTGAAACGTCGCTCGGAAGTTGACGTATATGACGGTATTCACTACCTTTACCGTTCTGTACCTCGTCGCCTTTCAGAAATGCTTTCGGAGTAGATATGGGCAAGCCAACCTACCGTCCCCGCAACAAGCGTCGCATTCGCACCCACGGATTCCGCGAGCGGATGTCTACCAGATGGGGACGTGCAGTCCTGAGCCGCCGCCGCAAGAAGGGCCGCCAGCGGCTGACGGTGCAGCTCCCGTCCAAGTACGCCGGCGCCTGACGACCTGCGCTTCCCGCGCGCCTCACGGCTGACGCGGGATGCCGACCTGCGCAGAGTAGCGCGCGAAGGGAAGCGCATCCGGACTCCGGTTCTCGAGATCCGGGCTGCCGCTTCCCATTTTTCTCACCCTCGGGCTGGCTTCATCGTGCCGAAGTACTCTCGGACGAGCGTTGCACGCAACCGCTTGAAGCGCAGACTCCGCGAGATCGTGCGCACGGAGCTCCTCCCGTATCTCCCCGCAGGGGACCTGGTCGTCCGAGTCCGACGCGAAGCCTACGAGGCCTCGTTCGCGGATCTCCATGGGCAACTCGTCCGCTCACGCGAGCGGCTCGCAGCCATGCTGGACACGAAGTGATGCGCTGGCTGCTGATCTTCCTGGTGCGTGGCTACCAGGTGGTGATCTCACCACTCCTCCCTTCCACCTGCCGTTTCTACCCGAGCTGCTCGGCCTATGCCGTGGAAGCCCTCGAGAAGCATGGTGCGTGGCGCGGGACCAAGCTCACGTTATGCCGCCTCGGACGCTGCCACCCATTCCATCCGGGCGGCTATGACCCGGTGCCCTGACCCAGCAAGCGATTAATGGACAAGCGCTTCATCATCTTCGTCATACTGGCGGCACTGGTACTGGTCATCACGCCCAGGATCTTCCCGCCGGCCAAACGAGCCGCGCCCGCCGGTACAGCAGCCGACACGGCTCGGAGTGCCGCGGCCGTCGAGAGCATCACCGCCAGAGTCCCGGACACCACGCCGGCCACCGTCAGCGCGGCGGCACCTCCACCCGTGGCGAGCGAGAGCACTGTCGCTGCAGTGCCTGCCCCTGCAGCCGACACCGTAACCGTGGCTACGCCGAAGGCGGTCTACCGCTTCAGCACAGTGGGCGCGGCTCCGATCGGCATCCAGCTCAACGACTACAAGGCGCTCTCCGAGCACAACGGCCCGGTAGAGCTCGCGCGTGAAGACACTCCGCTCTTGAGTTACGAGCTGGTGCGCGCACCCGGCGATACGATCCATCTCGACCAGCAGGCCTTCACCATAGACAGCTCGCGGAGCTCGGGCGGCGGGCTTCCCGCACTTACCTTCCACACCACGGCCCGCGGAGTACCGGTCTCGATATCGTATACCTTCGCGCCCGACTCCTATCTGGTACGTGTAAAGGGAAGCGTGGGAACGGCCGGGAATGCCGAGGGTGGGCAGTACATCATCACGCATCTCGAGCGCGGTCTCAACTCGCAGGAGGCCGACACGGTCGACGACCAGCGTCACCTGGCCTACGTGGTGAAGCCGACCGACGGAGATGCGAAGAGCTCGCCCTTCTCCAAGCTCGACACGGCCGAGGTGAAAGTGGAGAGCGGACCACTCGACTGGGTGGCGAGCAAGAGCAAGTACTTTGTCCTGGGCCTCCTCAGTGACAGTACCACCGGCCGCTTCGGCGGGGCCATGCTCCGCGGGCTCCCGCACACCGGGAAGGTGGAGAAGAACGCCAGCGCCATCGTGCTCGAGCCGATCACGCCGCAGGGGGACTTCTCCTTCACCATCTACGCGGGGCCCCAGGAGTGGCGGCGTCTCCTCGCGCTGGGCGACGACTTCGATCACGTCAACCCATACGGCGGCTTCTTCCAGGGGGTCGTTCAGCCGTTCGCCACGATCGTCATGCGCATCCTCCTCTGGGCGCACGACGTGCTCAAGATTAACTACGGCTGGGTGCTGGTGATCTTCGGCGTTGCCGTGCGCATAATCCTCTGGCCGCTCAACCAGACGGCGATGCGCTCGAGCCTCAAGATGCAGCGCATCCAGCCCGAGCTGCAGGCACTGCAGAAGAAGTACAAGAGCCAGCCCGAGAAGCAGCAGGCGGAGATGATGAAGCTCTACAAGGAGCACGGCATGAGCCCGTTGAGCCCCCTCATGGGGTGTCTCCCGATGCTCATCCCGATGCCGGTCCTCTTCGCGCTCTACTTCGTCTTCCAGAACACCATCGAGTTCCGCGGCGTCTCCTTCCTCTGGATGGCCGACATCTCGCTCAAGGATCCGTACTACATCCTCCCCATCGCCATGGGGATCTCGATGTTCGTGCTCTCCTGGATCGGACTCCGGACCTCGCCGTCCAACTCGCAGGCGAAGATGATGGCGTACGTCTTCCCGGTGATGATGACGGTATTCTTCTTCAACCTGGCGGCCGGGCTGAACCTCTACTACGCCGTGCAGAACATCGCCGCTCTTCCGCAGCAGTGGCTCATTGCTCGCGAGCGTGCCAAGGTGGGACCGCCCGCCTCACGGCCGCCCACCCCGGTGGCCGCGAAAACGGGGTAGGCGTTCGGCGGGTGGCGCTTGCCGGGAGGAGTGCTTTGCCTGTGGGTTCTGCAAGCGGAGGAGGAGCGGAGAGACTGCGCGTCACCTACGTGGGGCACGCCACGCTCCTGCTCGAGATGGCGGGGGTGCGCATCCTCACCGACCCGAACTTCGACCCCCGGCTCGCGCGCTTCCTCCCGCGCGTCTCGCCCCCGGGGATCGCGCTCGAGGAGCTTCCGCGGCTCGATGCGATCCTCCTCACCCACGCTCACGCCGACCACCTCTCCTTCGCTTCGCTCGACGCGCTGCCGCGCGCGGTGCCGCTCTACGCCCCGCCGGCGGTGGCGCACTGGCTCGCGCGCCGCGGCTACGGCAACGCGCAACCGCTCGCGCCGGATGAGAGCGTGAAGGTAGGTCCCGTGGACATCACCGCCGGCGCCGCGCGACACATGGGCGCTCGCTACGCTGTGGACCGCTGGCGCAGTGCCGCCAACATGTACCTCATGGCCGATCGCTCCTCCACCTGCTTCTTCGCCGGCGACACCGCCCTCTCGGCGGACGGCAGGCGTATCGTCGAGGAGCGGTTCCCACCCTCGGGGAACCGATCGCTCGATGTGGCGCTCCTCCCCATCGGGCACGCGCCCTGGTGGAAGCGCGCGGCCTTTCGGCGCGGCCACCTCACCCCCGGGGATGCGCTCACCCTCTTCGAATCACTGGGCGCCAGGTTTTTCATCCCGTACCATTGGGGCACCTTCCGGCACGTCACCTCGGGACCCTACCAGGCGATCCGCGAGCTGCGAGCCGATCTCGAACGTCACCATCGACGCGCGGACGTGAAGATCCTCGAGCCGGGGAACACCTTCGAGCTGGATGGCGCGGCATGAGCGCGCGCGACAGCGGCCCGCGTGGAAGTGCTACGATGTCGAACGATCTGGCGCACCCCATTCCCCTTCCCCTCCCCGGCGCGGGCGACACGATAGCCGCGCTCGCGACTCCCGCTGGACGTGGGGCGCTGGCCGTCATCCGGCTGAGCGGCCCCGATGCGCACACCGTCGTATCGCGCGTGGTGACTCCCTGGAGAGCGGAGCCGCGCGCCACTTACCTCGCCACCCTCCGCGACCCCGCGAGCGGGAAGGTGATCGACCACCCGGTCGTCACCGTGTACGCCGCTCCGCGCTCGTACACTGGCGAGGATCTCGTGGAGCTCAGTGTGCACGGCGGAGAGCTGGTGCCCGTGCTCGCGCTCGGCGCTCTCCTCGCCGCCGGCGCGCGTGAAGCGCTCCCCGGCGAGTTCACGCGCCGCGCCGTAGCCAACGGGAAGATGGACGTGTTGCAGGCCGAGGGCGTGGGCGATCTGATAGATGCGCAGTCGCGCGCGATGCACGATGCCGCGATCGGTCAGCTCGAAGGGAGCCTCTCGCGCAGGATCGCCGCGCTGCGCGATGCGGTGATCGGACTGGAATCGCTCATCGCCTACGACATCGACTTCCCCGAGGAAGACGACGGCCCCATCCCGGCGGAGCGGGTGGAGCGGGGGATCGCCGACCTCCTCGCGGCGCTCGACGCGCTCCTCGCCACGGCCGCCACCGGGGAGATGCTGCGGCGAGGAGCGCTGGTGGTGATAGCGGGCGCGCCGAACGCCGGGAAGTCCTCGCTCTTCAACGCACTCCTCGGCAGTACGCGGGCGATCGTGACCGACATTCCCGGCACCACGCGCGACGCGATCGAGGCGGTGGCCGACGTCGGCTCCTGGCCCGTTCGGCTGGTGGACACGGCGGGTCTCAGGGAGACGCTCGACGTCGTGGAGCGGCTCGGGATCGAGGTGAGCGAGCGGTACCTCGGCACCGCCGATGCCGTGCTCGCCTGTGGCGAGACGGAGGAGTCGCTCGCACTCACCGCATCGCGCGTCCGCGCGCTCACGGAAGCGCCGGTCATCATGGTACGGACGAAGGCCGATTTAGTGACTAACGGTTACCAAATGACACCGGCGGATGTCTCCGCGGTCATCGCGCGTGTCGGCAGCGCGTCGGAGGAATTAGTAGCGGATCGCTACTATTACGCTCCGTCGTCGCGCGATGCCGCCGGCGCCGGGGGCGA
>DATCXR010000373.1:0-1189 GCA_036565685.1 Gemmatimonadaceae bacterium | reverse complement strand
GCCGCTGCCGCTGCCGCGGTGGATGGCAGCGAGCAGTCGCTCATGGCACGCACGGCGACGTCGTACGTCCAGGTGCTTGCAAGGCAGCAGGTGGTGGACGCGCACGACCGCAGGATAGCGGCGCTCGAGGCGGAGCTCTCGCGTGCACGCCAACGGTTCGAGGTGGGGCGCGCTCCGCAGGTGGAGGTGCTCCGCGCCGAGGCTTCGCTGGCGAGCGCGCACGCCGAGCGCGTTCACTTCGCCGAGGCGCTCGATCAGGCGGAGCGCGATCTGGCGCGACTCACGGGCGCGGGAGAGGACGAGACGCGTTCCGGACGACTGGTGCCCATGAGGCTCGCGGACTCGCTGCTCTCGCCGCGCACGGAGCTGCTCGATGCGGCACGGAGCGCCAGCCCAGCGGTGGCACGCGCCCGTCTGCAGGCAGCGGCTGCCGAGGCGGATGTATCGGTGGCGAAGGGCGCACTGTGGCCGCAGATAAAGTTGGGCGCGACCTATTACCAGCGCGGCAGCGCCGATACGAGATCGTGGGGAGAGTGGAGTACGGGGGCCGTCGTCTCCTTCCCGCTCTTCACCGGTGGCGCCAACAGCTCCGAGGTGGCGCGGAGCAGGGCGGGGCAGCGTGAGATGGAAGAGCAGCTTCGCCTTGCCGAGCTGCAGCTCGCCCAGGAGCTGGACCGCGCGCACTCGGCGGTGCAGGAAGCCGCCGCGCGCGAGGCGAGTCTCACGAGTGCCGCGGCCAGGTTCGCGGAGGTCGCTCGCATCGAGAAGCTCGCGCTCGACGCCGGTTCCGGAACGCAGACCGACTATCTCACCGCCGAGGCAGACCTTCTCGCCGCGCGCGCCAGCCTCGCGGAAGCCACGATGAACGAGATCGCGGCCCGGCTGGAGCTGGCGCGGGTGACCGGCGAATTGTCTCTGCCGTGGCTACAACGTGTGATGGAGACCAGACCATGAAGCGTAGACTGAGAGTACTCATCCCCATCATGCTCGTCGTCATCGGCGCGATGGTATGGAAGTTCCGCACCGCCAGCGGCGCATCGCCGCGCCAGATCACCGCCTCGGGCACGGTCGAGGCCACCGAGGCGCAGCTCGGATTCCAGGCCACCGGCCGCATCGAGGCGCTCACTGTCGAGGAGGGCGACGCGGTGCGACGTGGGATGGAGCTCGCGTGGCTCGACCGCGCGGAAGC
>DATCXR010000362.1:0-2610 GCA_036565685.1 Gemmatimonadaceae bacterium | reverse complement strand
GCGGATGGGAGACGAGCCGATGAACGTGGCCGCCTCGATCGGGATCCCGGCCGCCTGCGATATGCGCGCGATCGGCTCGACATCGCTGAGAACAGTCCGCGCCGCGCAGTTGGGCTCGAGAGGGATGCTGCTGCGCGCGATCTCCAGGGCGAGCGCGAGCGCGTCATCCCCCGCGCGCCCGCCAGCGCCCGGGAGTCCGATGTCCGCGGCCGCTATCCCGAGCTCCACCATGAGGTGGACGAGCCGCAGCTTGTCCTCCAGAGCGGGATTCGTCACCGACGGGCACTGCAAACCGTCGCGCAGCGTTTCGTCGTTCAGCTCCACGCGACAGGCAGGCCAGTCGAAGCCGCCCTGCTGCACATTCCAATCGTGGATGAGATCGTGCTCTTGCATGTCTGGACTGAGCGGGAGTAGGGCCTCGCACGGCCCGTGCTTCATTGAATGTACCCCCCGGACGGGGGGTGACAATATGGGCCGTGATGCGCCCCGCACTTGCGCATCCGCGCTCTGGTGGTCAATTGAGGGCCATGCAGACTACCGACCGTCCATTCGCGGAGCTCTGGCAGAGCGAGGCGCTCGACGAAGCGCGCAGAGCGCTCGTCGTGCTCGATGAGGAGATCCTGCGTCATCAGATGGCCATCACGCGGATCGCGGCCCCATCGGGGGAAGAGGGCGAGCGCGCGCGGTGGATGGCCGAGCGCTTCCGCGAGCTCGGTCTCGCGAACGTGAGGATCGACACGGCCGGCAACGTGATCGGACGGCGACCCGGCGAGTCGGGCGGCCCGGGAGACGAGAGTACCGCGCTGCGCCCCGTGGTCATCTGCGCGCATCTCGACACGGTCTTTCCAGGCAGCACGAAGCTCGAGGTGTACCGTTCGGGAGCACGGCTGCGCGGACCGGGGATCGGCGACAACGGCCGCGGTCTGGCCGTGATGCTCGCGCTCGCGCAGGTGATCGATGGGCACTCGCTTCGCACCCGCGCGCCGGTGGATTTCGTTTGCACCACGGGCGAGGAGGGCGCTGGCGATCTCCGCGGAGCGAAGGCCCTCTTCACGGGAGCGGCGCGCAATGCGATCGCCGCGATCGCGCTCGACGGAGCCGGCGACGAACGGATAGTCCACCGCGCGCTCGGTTCGTACCGCTACCGCATGGAGTTTCGCGGCCGGGGCGGCCACAGCTGGACATCGTTCGGCGTCCCGAACCCGGTGCACGCCGCGGCGATCGCCGCGGCGAGGATGGCACGGCTGCCGATCCCCACGGAGCCACGCACCACGCTGAGCGTGGTACGCACTGGAGGCGGGCTCTCGCTCAACTCGATCCCCGACAGCGCGTGGCTCGAGGTGGATCTGCGCTCGGTATCGCCCGCGATGCTGACGCAGCACGACCGCACGCTTCGCGAGATAGTGCGCGTCGCCACGCTGGACGAGAACTCGCGCCGTTCGCGCGGCACGCCGCCGCTCGCGAGCGAGGTGCTGCTGATAGGCGACCGGCCGAGCGGCGAGACGCCGGTCGATCACCCGCTCGTGGAGATGGCCATCGAGGCCACGCGCCTGATAGGGCGCGCCCCCGAGCTCGCCACTGCCTCGACTGACTCGAACGTTCCTATCAGCCGCGGGATCCCCTCGATCGCGATCGGTGCGGGAGGCCGTGGAGGCGACGCGCACACCGAAGCCGAGTGGTTCGACAACACCAACGCGCAAGCGGGCGTCGCACGCGCGTTGGGGATCATCGTGGGTGCTGCCGGGCTGGCCTGACGGGGTCAGGCGGAGCGCACCTCGGAGTGGTCGCCCACGGTCACCGAACCCTTCACTCCCTCCAGCACCACCTCGTCGCCCACCATCGATTGCCGCAGAGTGGAGTCAGTGATCGTGCTCCTCTCGCCGACCACCGAATCGCGGATCTCGGAGTTCCTCACGACTGTCCCCGCGCCGATCGAGACGTTCGGGCCGATGGTCGCGTGCTCGAGAACGGCGTCGTCGTGGATGTAGACCGGATCGAAGATCCGTGAGTCGCCCGCGGATGCCGGACGATGCGCGCGCCCTTTCTGCAGCATCACGCGGTTCGTCTCCAGGAGCGTGTCGAGCTTTCCGGCGTCGTACCAGCCGGCCACGTCCACCACCTTTATCCGGGCGCCGTGGTCGATCATGTACTGAAAGGCGTCCGTGAGGTAGTACTCGCCCCTGTTGGGCGCCTGCTTCATTACGTGCTCGATCCCCTCGTAGAGGAGCTTCCAGTTCCGAATGTAGTAGAGTCCGATGTTCGCCCGTTTCGATATCGGCTCCGACGGCTTCTCAATGATCCGCCGCATGTTGCCTTCGCCGTCCGAGACGACCACGCCGAAGCGCTGGTAGTCCTCCACCTCCTTCACCCAGATGATCCCGTCGGCGTCGGTCTCGTTGATCACCGAAAGGTCGGCGTCGAAGATGGTGTCGACGAAGATGATGAGCACCGGCTCGTCCACGTACTCCCGCGCGAGCTGCACCGCGCTCGCAGTTCCATTCTGCACCACCTGCTCCACGAACACCGAGGGAAAGTGGTAGTGCCCCTTCACGTACTCCTCCACCCGCTCCTTCAGGTGGCCGGTGATGTAGACGATCTGGTCCACACCGC
>DATCXR010000359.1:0-25935 GCA_036565685.1 Gemmatimonadaceae bacterium | reverse complement strand
GTAGCCATAACTGACGCCGGACTGAGGACCGACCACCTCTCGCCAGGCGAACCGCGGCGACGTCATCGCGCGTATCCACGCTCCCGGCACCACGATCCGCTCGCCCGATCGCCCCTCCTGCAGCAGGAGCTGGCCAATGCGCAGAAGATCTCGCGCGGTGATGGACATTCCCGCCGCTCCGTTCACCGTACCGTACTCCAGCTTTTCCCATCGCGCGCTGGTGATCCCGGCCGGCGCGAAGAGAGCCTGGGTGGCGTACTCGGGGAGCGGTTCGGCTTCGGCGTTCTGCAGCAGCACGCCGAGAACATGGGCCGCCGCGGAGTTGTACTCGAAGGGACCCGGTGGACCGAACTGAGGGCGGTCGAGCAGGTACTGCACGTGGTCCGACGCCGCGCTCCATAAGGCGAAATCCGGACCGCCACCGAGCTCATGCCACTCGTACCCCGAGGTCATCGTGAGAAGCTCGTGTACGGTGACGGCGCTGTCGTCGGCGTCCAGAGTGTTCGGCGGCCCGAGGTAGTCTCCAAGGCGCGCACCGATGCCGGGCAGGGCGCCGTCCGCCAGGGCCAGTCCCGTGAGCATCGCGACCACGGTCTTGGTTACGGAACGGACATCGAACAAGGTGGAGGCATCGGCCCCACCGAAGTATCGCTCGAGCACCACGCGTCCGTGACGCGCCACGAGCAGGCTGCGAAAGCGCGGAATCTCCTCCGCGGCCGCGGCGGCTCCCTCGAGGACAGCCGAGTCCATGCCTGCCGCGGCCGGGGCCACCTGCACCCACGGTTGCGAGAGGTCGACGGGGACCGAGAGTGCTCCGGTGGCAGCGGTGGGTCCGTCATCACATGCCACGCAGAGCGCGGCGACCGCGATGTACGCGAGGCCGATCAGCAGGCGCGTCCACATGGCGGTGGACCGCGCGCGGAATACCGCTCGCGAACGAGAATGCGCAGTAGGATTCACGCACATCCGATAAGGCTCTGCCGGGCGCGACGCAATGCGCACGCGACGAGTGGCCACGATCATGGGACGAACGTCGCGAATTTCGTGGTAAGCGCGGTGCTCGTCAGCCCGGCTTCTGCGTGGCTCGCTCGTTCTTCCGGGGGCGTGGCGGATATTGAATGCTCAAGGCGACAGCGGCGGTCCGAACCAGACGCTCCCGGCGATGATGATGTAGAGCCCCACGAGGGCCAGCCCCTCCACGTAGTTCGACTCACCGTCGCCGACTATCAGCGCGCCGAGCACGGCGGAGAGGCCGAGCGATGTGATGAACAGCGGCGGCGCGACCAGAGTGAGCATGGGCCCGCCGAGGAATATGCTGATGATGACGAGAGAAGGCACGAGGAGAAGTGCTACCTGAAGGCTGCTGTTCAGTATGAGACTCACGGCCAGGTCGGGTTCGTTGCGCGCGGCTGCGGTGATACCCACCACGTTTTCCACGGCGTTCCCGGCGATGGCCACGATCACGAGCCCCACGAACTCCTCGGACAGCCCGAGGCTCGCCATCGCCGGCCGCAGCGCTTCGACGAACCAGTCGGAGACGAAGGCAGCGCCCACCCCTGCCGCGGCCAGGACGATGATCGACGCGACGAGTGGCCAGCCCGATCCCCGCTTCCCCTCCGGGCGCGATGGGCCGATGTCGCCCTTCACGGCCATCGGGATGCTTCCCACGAAGACGAGGAGGAGCACGACCGCGGTCACTATGCTCAGATCGCGCGCGTGGCCGAAGTCGGGCGCGCCCGGTGCGGTTGCGAGCGTCGGGATCGCGAGAGACGCAACGGAGAGGACGAGCAGCATCGCCGTCATACGCGTGGTGTCGGTTCCGAACCGCTGCCTCCCATGACGCAGGCCGCCGACCACGAATGCGAGCCCGAGCACCAGCAGGCTGTTGGCGAGGATCGAGCCTATGAGGGCGGTCTGCACCACGATCACGAGGCCGGCGCGCAGCGCGAAGATGCTGATGAAGAGCTCCGGCAGGTTGCCAAGCGCCGACTGCACGACACCGGTGGCGCCCGGGCCCAGCCGGGTGCCCAGTTGGTCCGTCGCTTCGCCCACCAGCGACGCCAGCATGGCCAGCGCCACGGCGGAGGCAATGAAGACGGTGATGTCGCCGGCCCCCGTCGCCTTCAGCACGACGGTGGCGACGGTGGCGGCGATCGCCGCTCCTCCCATTATCAGCGCCTTGCGGCCCGCTCTTTCGACGAAGTTGGATGTCATGGGCGTGGGATGTACGTTCCGGGCACATCCCTTGTCAAAAGCCGGGCCGAAACGGGCGCGCGCCACGCCCGGCGCGTTTCAGGCAACGAATCCCCTGTCCGGAGTGCGCGATCCGGCGACTTCCATTGCGACAGCTATCTGCCAATGATTGTCCCTCGTGTGAGCACCGCTCGCGTTTCCTCCTTGAACTTCTATCCGGTGAAGTCCTGCCGCGGCACACCTCTGTCGGAGGCGGCGATCGGCGCGCGCGGCATCGTGGGCGATCGCTCTTTCATGCTGGTGAACGGCGACGGCCGCTTTCTCTCGCAGCGCGAGATCCCGCGTATGGCGCTCGTGGAGCCGCGACTCACCGACGCCACGCTTTCGCTTGCCGCACCCGGGCGCGAAGCGCTCTCGATTCCGATGCCCACGGATGGGGAGCGTCGCAGGGTCACGGTGTGGCGCGACAGCTGTGATGCCATCGATCAGGGGAACGAGGCCGCCGAGTGGGCCAGCGACTTTCTGGGTGTGAGCTGCCGCCTGGTACGCATCGCCGACGACGCCGTGCGCCCGGTCGATCGGGATTTCGCCGTGAGTGACAGCGACCAGGTCAGCTTCGTCGACGGCTACCCCTTTCTCCTCACTACCGAAGAGTCGCTCGCGGACCTCAATGACCGTATGGACGCCCCGCTGCCGATGAACCGCTTTCGTCCGAACATCGTGGTCTCGGGCGTCGAACCCTTCGCCGAGGATGGTTGGCGGCGCATAAGGATCGGCGAGATCGAATTCTCGGTGGTGAAGCCGTGCGCGCGCTGCGCGATCACGACTACCGACCAGTCGACCGCCGAGCGGGGGAAGGAGCCGCTGCGGACACTCGCGACCTATCGCGACGTGCCGGGGCAAGGCGTCATGTTCGGGCAGAACCTCATCCACCGAACGACGGGAACCCTCCGGGTTGGCGACATGGTCGACCTGATCGCGTAGCAGCCGGGCCGCAACGCGAATGGCTCATCACTCCGTACTCACTTCCTGCGATGGTAGTAGAAGTCGTAACCCACTGACCAGGCGGTGCCGCCGTCGGTGGATATCTCGCCGAGTTGGCGAACAGTGTTGCTGTCGATCGGCGTGAAGCTGAGTCTCTGCTCGAAGTTCCCCTTGCTGTTGCGCGAGTGTGCCTCGAATATCAGGGTCGAGCCGTCCCAGTGGCTGTCGCGGTACTCCGTGACGCCGCCATTCTGTCCCACCCAGAACTGCTGCCACCGGTCGAGCGACGCGTTGTAGCTGTTGAGGCTTTTTCCTTGCGAACCGTTGCTGGCCGTCCAGTTCTCCAACAGGGCGCAGCCGCCGCTCACGATCTGCACCACGCTGTGGCCGACAACGGCGGTATCCCCCGCCGGAGTGACGTCCCACTCACCGACCCAGAAGTCGAAGCGGCGCGCGTTGGAGTCGGCCATACAGGGCGTCGGTGCGGGGGTGGCGCCCGCCTTTTTCGCGGCGGGCACCGTCGCGGAGCTCTGTGCTGACGCGAGTAGCGTCGATGTGGTCAGCATGGCGGCGCCGGTAACGAACGAGTGAAACCACATATGCACACCTCCTGTCGAGATGCACCGCGCGCCACGGTGGAGCGGTGGTGGCGGAGCTGCCCGGATTCGCGGATCGTATCGCGATTACGGACGGCGGAGGAGAGCCGCGAGTTTCGGGGAGCAGTGCGGCGCACTGCTGGGACTCGAGCGGACTCGGCCGCTCGAGCTCCAGAAGGGAGTTGGGATGTCCATGAAGAATTCGTAATGCAACAGTCGCGGATTCGTAATCGGGACTGCACGACAGATTCACTTCCGGAAGCAATAGTGGCGATGAGATGCAGTTGCAGCTCAGTCCATCGCCACGCATCCGGAGGGTACTCGCATGCTAAGCACGCTCATCGAGTCGAGACGCACACGGAGCAGGAGCAGGGGAGCCACGGCAATCAGCGTGATCGTTCACGCGGTAGTGATCGCACTCGTCGTCGCGATAACGGCACACATCGGTGATCGTACGGCCGCGGCTGCGCCCGTACCGCACGATGTCGTCTATATCCACACCGCCGAACCAGTGCCGTCGCACGAGCGGTCATCGCCGGTCAGTCCGCAGGCACCGAGCCAGCCGAAAATCCCCACGCTACCGTTCACGCACGTCGAGGTGCCTCCCACCATCCCCAGTGGGATCCCGCCGGTGGACCTCTCGGTACCACCCATCGACCCGAGCCAGTTCGCCATCAGCAGAGCGAAGAGCAGCAGCACGATCGGAACGAGCAGCACCACGGCCAACGGCGGTTCGAGTGCCTACAGCGCCTGGCAGGTGGAGAAAGCGGTGGTACCGCTCGCCGGCAACCCGAAGCCAGAGTATCCGTCGGTGCTGCAGTCGGGCCGCGTGGAGGGCGAGGTGCTCGCGCAGTTCGTGGTCGACACAACGGGTCGCGTGGACATGTCCAGCTTCCGCGCCATCCAGGCGACCAATGACCTGTTCGTGCAATCGGTGCGTCGCGCGCTCGTCGAGTGGAAGTTCCGGCCAGCGGAGGTGGAGGGGAGGAAGGTGAGGCAGCTGGTGCAGATGCCGCTGACGTTCAGGGTGAGGTAGGGGGAAAGCAGAGAGCAGAAAGCAGGAACAGCAAGGAAACAGGAAACAGAAAACAGGAAATAGGAACTGCGCAACAGGCAGCCATCATCCCCGCTCTCGCGGGGATGATGGTGAAAGGGGAAGGAGAGGCGGCTGCATCACTCCGCGCGGAGCGCTTCTACGGGGTCGGCGCGGGTGGCGCGGCGAGCGGGGATCAGGCAGGCGATGGCGCTGACGGCGAGCAGGACGAGAGACGGTGGGCTTCAGCTCGCCGCCGGGGCGGTCGCGCACGTCGGCGGCGACGCCCACGATCTCCATCTGCGGCGCGTTTCGCCTGCCGAGCCGGATTCGCTGGCCGATGGGATTGCGTCCGGGCCAGAAGCGACGCGCTACGCTCTCGCTCACCACGGCTACCGGCGGCGCGTTGTCGCGATCCAGCGACGTGAACTCGCGGCCGGATCGGATCGGAATGCCGAGCGTGGCGAAGTAGTCGTCGGATACGGTCACCTGACTCGCCACGTCGAAGTCGCTCGAGCCCGCAGCGAGCCCGTTGGCGAAGAGGGAATCCGCACCACCGGTCGTGTACCCGTTCCACGGTGCGACGGTGACCATCGCCACGGACCTGACCGGAGGCAGCTCGCCGATCCCTTCCTTCAGCTCATCGAAGAGCTCGAGCCGTCGAGCCTCATCGGCATATCGGGGAGAAGACGGCGCGACGTTGAAGGTCAGCACATCGGAGCGGGTGTCGAAGCCGATGCCCGTCCGCTCGAGGGAGAGTTGCGTGCGGCCGAGGAGACCCGCAGAGATGAGCAGCACCAGCGCGAGCGCCACCTGAGCGACTACCAGCGCACGCCCCAGATTCGAGCTCGAGCGGCTGCCTGTGGTGCGAGTGGACTCGCCGAGCGATCCCTGCAGCCGGAAGTGCGTCCCGACCAGCGCGGGGACGATCCCGAAGGCGATCACGCAGAAGGCCGAGAGCACGAAGGCAAACGTCAGCACACCGACGTCGATCGAGACGTCGCCCATCGTCGGGAGGAGGATGGTCGCACCCACGACCAGCAGGTGCTTCGCTGCGAAGGCGAGCGCCACTCCGATGGCACCGCCAGCTATTCCCGCCATCGCGCTCTCCGTGAGGAGCTGCCGCACCAGGCGTCCGCGCCCTGCGCCGAGGGCGGCGCGTACGGCGAGCTCTCGCCGGCGTGCGATCGCGCGGGAGAGGAAGAGGCCGGCCACGTTCACGCAGGCGATGAGCAGCACGAGGAGCGCGGCACCCATGACCACGAGGAGTATCGGGCGCACGCCGCCCACCATGTCGTCGTGCAGCGGAACGGCGACGATGATGCTCCCTTCGCCGAGCTCCGGATGACTCGCCTGTTCGCGCTGCGACAGCATCTCGAGGGCAGCGTGGAGCTCCGTCGGCCCCACTCCGATGGCCACCCGGGCAAGTGCCCGAAACGAGCGGCGCTGCCGCGCGGCTACCGGATCGCGGAACGCGGCGCGTGCATCGAGCGGAGTGAAGACCTCGGGATCGCGGTCGGACTCGGGGAACACGAAGCTCCGCGGCATGATGCCGATGACGGTGCGAGCGTGGCCGTCGAGCAGAACGTCGCGTCCCACTGTGCTAGAGTCGCCGCCGAAGCTTCGCTGCCACAGGGTGTAGCTGAGCACCACGGCTGGCGCGGGGGCATCGGTGACGTCGCGCGCGTCGATGGTTCGCCCGAGCAGTGCGCGGACGCCGAGTGTGGGGAAGAATTCGGGGCTCACCGTCACGCTCTGCCACATCTCCGCCCGCTTGTCGCTCACGTACGTGTAGCTCGAGTAGTAGCCGAAGGGCGCGATCTGCGCGAAGACGGGCGACTCGCGAAGGTCCTCCACCTGCGCGGGCGTGAGCAGGTTGCCCGCATGCGGATTACGGGTAGTGGCGCCGTAGATGCGAACGAGCTGCTCCGGGTTCGCGTACGCGAGCGGCTTGATGACCACCCGCCGCAACACCGAGAAGACCGCGGTGTTTGCGCCTATCCCGAGAGCGAGCGTCGTGAGCACCACGAGGGCGAAGCCGGGCGTACGTCGCATCCCCCGCCAGGCGAGTCGCACGTCCTGGCCCAGCTCCGCGACCCACTCGCTCCTGCCCTCGGAGCGCTGCGCGGCGATGTCGCTCTCGGCGCAGTAGCGGCGCGTCTGCTCGATATCGCCGAATTCCCTGCGAGCGCGCGCGCGTGCCTCAGCGCCAGGAAGTCCCGACCGCACGAGCTCCGCGGTGCGCATGTCGAGCTCGAACTCCAGCTCCTCGTCTATCTCCGCCCGGATGCGCTCTGCCGAACGCCAGGGGAGCTGGAAGAATCTGCGACGCGGGTGACGGGACATCGGGTACCCTCGCGACGGGAACCGGTTCAGATGGGATCGAGCACGAGCTGGAGAGCATGCATATACGACCGCAGCTGCTCGCGCTCGGCGGCGAGCTGCTTGCGGCCGGCGGCGGTCAGTTCGTAGAACCTGGCGCGGCGGTTCGTTTCGGAGATGCCCCACGACGAGCGCACCAGCTTCCTGCGCTCCAGCCGGTGGAGCGCCTGGTAGAGCGCGGCGCTCTCGATGTCGAGGGCGCCCTTCGAGCGCTCGCGTACGAAGCGGGAAATCCCGTAGCCGTGCATCGGCTGCCAGGCGAGGGTGCGGAGGATGAGAACGTCTACCGTACCCTGCATGAGGTCGAGCGATGGTCGTGCCATGATGCTCAGGTCAGCCGGTGATAGGTAAGCATCTTACTGGTCACGATACGACCGCCGAGTCCTGGCGTCAAGAGGCGGGGGTCAGGTCTGAAACCGTGAATTGGTACGACGGCATTGGCCGTCGTACCAATTCACGGTTTCAGGCCTGACCCCGCTGGTCAGGGCCTTCGGCGAAGCGAATGAAGCTTCACACCTGTGGAGCGACCTCCGCGACCTGCGCCGCCTGCAGGCGCTGCAACGTGCTGCTGTGCTCGTCCGCGCCGGACCTCATTGGGTCAACTGCGTCCAGAGGAAGTCGGACGCCAGTGCGCGCATGAACGCCGACTGCTTGTTGTCGGCCGCGGCGCCGTGACCGCCTTCGGTGTTCTCGTAGAACCAAACCTCGTCATGTCCCATGGCTTCCATCTTCGCGGCCATCTTGCGCGCCTGCACCGGACCCACCCTGTCGTCGCTGGTGGCGGTGTAGAAGAGTATCGGAGGATATTTCTCGCCCGCTTTCACGTTCTGATAGGGCGAAAAGGTCTTGATGAACTTCCACTCCTCCGGTTTGTCCGGATCGCCGTATTCGGCGATCCACGACGCTCCTGCCGAGAGGTGCGTGTAGCGCTTCATGTCGAGCAGCGGCACCTCGCACACGATGGCGCCGAAGAGCTGCGGGTACATTGTGAGCATGTTGCCCATGAGCAGCCCGCCGTTGCTCCCGCCCTCGGCACCGAGGTGCGCTGGCGACGTCACCCCGCGCTTGATGAGATCTCTTGCCACCGCGGCGAAGTCCTCGTACGCGCGCGGGCGGTTCGCCTTGAGCGCTGCCTCGTGCCAGCGCGGTCCGTATTCGCCGCCGCCGCGGATGTTCGCTACCACGTAAACGCCCCCGCGCTCGAGCCACGTGCGTCCCACCGTCCCGCTGTAGCCGGGAAGCATCGAGATCTCGAACCCGCCGTAACCGTAGAGAAGGGTCGGGTTGTTTCCATCGGTCTTCATCCCCTTCGGACTTACCTGGAAGTAGGGAACGCGGGTGCCGTCCTTCGACGTGGCGAAGTGCTGGCTCACCTCGAAGCGAGATGCGTCGAAGAACGCCGGCGCTTCCTTCACAGCAGCCGCCTTGCCCTCGCCGATCACGCCGCGCTCGAGCGTGCTCGGCGTGAGATAGCCGGTGATGTCGAGCCAGTACTCGTCGGTGGAATCGGGGTCCGTGTCCGTCACCCGGATGGTGCTCAACCCCGGCGCTCCGGCCATCGGCTCGCGCTTCCACTCACCCGGTCCAGGAGTGAGGACCTCGAGGCGGCTCTTCACGTCGTCGAGAACGTTCAGGATGAGATGGTGCCGTGTCCAGCTGTACGATGCGAGCGATGTGTGCTCGTCCGGCTGAAAGAGAACCGTCAGATCGCGCGCGCCGCCCATGAAGCCGTCGAAGCTCGAGGCCAGGAGGGCACCGGCGGGGTAGGTCTTGTCACCCACCGTCCAGGGAGAGCGAGTCTGGATGAGCATCCACTCCCGTTGCACACTCAGCTCGGCGTCATCCGGGATTTCGACGCGCTTCCTCTGGTCGCTGGTGAGGAGGTAGGTCTCGGAGTGGTAGAAGTCCTTCACCACCGTGAGGAAGTCACGCTCGAAGCCGGGTGTGCGGCGGTGTTGCGCCGCCACCTGCATGTCCGTGGGCTTCCCCTCGTAGATCGTTTCCGCCGCCGAGAGTGGAGTGCCGCGCACCCACTTCTTCGCGATCCGCGGGTAGCTCGACTCGGTCATCGAGCCGGGGCCAAAGTCGGTCCCGACGTAGATCGTGTTCTCGTCTATCCAGCTCACGTTGCTCTTCGCGACATCGAGCTGGAAGCCGCCCTTCACGAAGCTCCTGCTCGGGATGTCGAACTCGCGGATAGCTACCGCGTCGCCGCCGTCGGGCGAGAGCGAGACGAGGCAGCGCTCGTACTTCGGTTCCAGGCAGCGCGACCCCTTGAACACCCACTGCTTCCCCTCCGCCTTCCCGAGCGCGTCGACGTCCAGCAGCACGTCCCACCTGGGATTCGGCTTGCCGTATTCCTCGAGAGTCGTGCGCCGCCATAAACCGCGCGGGTGCTCCTTGTCGCGCCAGAAGTTGTAGAGGTACTCGCCCATCCGGTTCACGTACGGGATGCGCGCGTCGGAGTCGAGCACCTCGAGCACGCTGTCGCGCAGCGCGTTGAAGGTGGGCGTGTTCACGAAGCGCTTCGCGGTGATCGCGTTCTGCTTCTCCACCCACTGCATGGCGCGATCGGCGTGCACGTCTTCGAGCCAGAGGTAGGGGTCGGCTGCCGCGGAAGCGTCGGGTGGCGCGGCGCCCTGGGAGTGAGCGGTGGTGGCGATGGTGGCACCCAGAGCCAGTGTTAGCCAGAGCGGTTTCATGGCGAGTCCTCGGAAGCGCATGGTGCGGGGCGCTGCTGGCGCGAACCGCGGTAGCGAGCGAAGGGACTTCGAGTGAGCGGCGGCGCTCCGCGAGCGGGCGTCCGTCCAGCGCTGAACTTCGTGTACGCGAATGATGTGGTCAAGACGGCTCTGTACGGCCGGGTGCACGTCGCCTCTGGCGTGTGGGACCTGGCAACTTTTACCCCGGGTGTTCCTCTCCCCGGGAATGGCATCGCCCTTGCACCACGCGAATCGACCTCTTCGAGGGAGACTCGTATGAAACCGCTGGGAATACTGGGAGTGATCCTGGTCGTCGCGGGCATCGTAGTGCTGGCGCTCCAGGGCTTCAGCTACACGAAGGACCGTGACACGGTGAGCGTCGGTCCATTGAGCGTGAGCGCAGAGGAGAAGGGCTTCGTGTCGCCGGCGGTGGGTGCTGTGGCGGTAGTGGCTGGGCTGGTGCTGGTGGCGGTGGGCCGCAGGCGGGCCTGAGGGGTCCTGGACAGGAGTTTTCCACCGGCAGGGCAGGCAGGGCGCGTAACGGGGCGACCCCCCCCGGCGTCTACAAGGTATGAACCGGATCGAAGCGCCCGCTGGGCGAGTGGAAAAGAACGCTCGCCGGTGGTCCTATCTGGCGATGGTGGCGTCCACGCTGACCATCGCCTATTCCATCACGTACCTCGCCTGGCGCGCTTCGGGCGAGCACGGATCGTTCTATGGGGGGCTGATCACGCGCCTCGCCTTCCTCCCGCTCAACGCGGCGACGGCGAGTCTCGCTTGGCGCGCCTCCATCAGAGCCGGCAACGACGCGCGCACGCGCAGCGCGCTCCGCTTCATCTCCGCGGCGTTCCTCTGCGTGCTTGCCGGGAATGTCGTCTCGTTCTACATCGGCGCCATTAGCGGGGGAGATCCTGGCAGTAGCTGGATCAACATCCTCTACTTTCCCTTCTATCCACTGATTCTCCTCGGGCTCTTCTCCTTCCCCTTCGCTCGGAGGGGAGAGCACGAGTATCGCAAGCTTCTGCTCGATGCCGCCGCCGTTCTCACAGGCGGCGGCTTCGCGATCTGGTACGTGGTGCTCCGGCCTACGATGCTCGCCGAGCATCTCTCCCCGCTGGGGAGCGCCATAGCGCTGGCCTATCCGCTGGGCGCGCTGCTCATCATGGTGGGGCTCACCACCTACATCCTCCGCAGGCCGGCAGCCGCGCGCGGTGGCTCGAGGACGCTTCTCGTGGGAGGGCTGGCTACGTACGCACTATGCGACCTGGCCAACGATCTCCTCTTTCTCGAGGCGGGGTGGTTCGGTCTCAAGTGGACCGACGTCGCCTACCTCGCGGCCTACTGCTTCCTGATCAGCGGCCTCGCAGCTTTCAAGTGGCCGGACAATGCGAAACCTACGCAGGAGAGGTACGGGTCCGCGCAACCATTCAGTCCACTCCCGTACGTGGCGCTCGCGCTCGTGTACGGCCTTCTCCTCGCGGTGGATGCGCAGCACTGGCCCGAACCGCTCGCCGTGCTTTCCGGTGGCGCAATGGCGGTCACCGCTCTCGTGGTGGTGCGACAGCTCTCCGCGGTACGGGAGAACGAGCGACTCCTCAAGGAGCGCTCGATTCGCGAGGGGGAGGAGCGCTTCAAGTCGCTGGTGCGGCACTCGTCCGACGTGATTGCGATAGTGGACGTGGATGGCGCCATCCAGTATGTGAGCCCGTCCATCACGCGCATCTTCGGCTATCAGCCCGACGAGCTGATAGGGACGGAGCTGGTGGATCTGCTTCACCCCGATCACGTGACGGGCGCCATGGCAATGCTCATCGCCGCCGCGGAGAGCGAGCCGGGGTCTACGACGCCAGTGGAGTGGCGCTTCCGCCATCGCGAGGGACGCTGGGTCCACGTCGAGACGGTGTGCAACAACCTCCTCGCGGAGCCCACTGTGCGTGGGATCGTACTGAACACGCGCGACATCGGCGAGCGCAAGGTGCTCGAGGAGCAGCTCACGCACCAGGCCTTCCACGATCCGCTCACCGGCCTGGCCAACCGGGTCCTCTTCCTCGATCGCGTGGCTCACGCACTGAACCTCATGACGCGTCACCGGCAGACGCTCGCGGTTCTTTTCGTGGACCTGGATGGCTTCAAGAACATCAACGACAGTCTAGGTCACGCAGCCGGCGACGCGCTTCTGGCGGTGATAGCGCGTCGGCTCCTCACCTGCGTGCGTACGGCGGATACAGTAGCGCGGCTCGGCGGCGACGAGTTCGCGTTCCTCATCGAGGACGCTACCGATCAGAACTCTGCCTCCGCGGTCGCCGAGCGAGTGGCGGAGGCGGTGCGGCATCCGATCGACCTGGAAGGGAAGGAGGTCGTGATCACCTCGAGCATCGGGATCGCGACCGCGGACATGGAGGGGACCGCCGTGGACCTCCTGCGTGATGCCGACATGGCGATGTACGTGGCCAAGGGCCGGGGGAAGGCGCGCTACGAGCGCTTCGAGCCGGGGATGCAGGCGAGAGCGCTGGAGCGGCTGGAGCTGCAGGGCGACCTGCGCCGCGCGGCCGAGGACCATCACGAGTTTCGGATCCTCTACCAGCCCATCGTGCTCCTGCGCACGGGCGAGCTTATCGGCGTCGAGGCGCTGCTGCGCTGGGATCACCCGCGCCGGGGCACGCTCTCACCCGCGGACTTCATCCCCATGGCCGAAGAGACCGGCGTCATCATGTCGATCGGTAGCTGGGTGCTGCGCGAGGCGTGCCGCGAGGCGCGTCGGTGGCGCGAGGGGGCGGGGGTCGGCCGGTCGTTCTCGCTCACCGTGAACGTCTCCGGGCTCCAGCTCCAGCACGATCGGATGGTGGACGACGTGCGCGAGGCGCTCGAGGAGAGCGGGATGGAGGCGCACGACCTGGTACTCGAGCTCACCGAGAGCGTCCTGATGCGAGAGGACGAGATGCTAGTGGACCGGCTTTCCGCCCTGAAGGAGCTCGGGGTGCGTTTGGCCATAGACGACTTCGGAACGGGCTACTCGTCGCTCGGCTACCTGCAGCGCTTCCCCATCGACATTCTCAAGATCGACAAGGCATTCATAGACGATGTCGGGCACGAGGATATCGAGCCGGCGCTCGTGCGCGCGATCATCGCGCTCGGCGGCTCGCTCCAGCTGCAGACGATCGCCGAGGGCGTGGAGCTGCAGCAGCAGTCACGCGGGCTCCAGGAGCTGGGCTGCGAGATGGGGCAGGGGTACTTCTTCGGGCGGCCGGCGACGGCCGCCGAGATCGACTCCATGCTCGATTCGGCGGACGGCCGGGCGAGGTTCCCAGGGGACGGCGCCGGAGCTATCCATTGAGGTCGGCGTCGGCGCGCGGAATGTGAGCCTCCGCGCGTAGGGCGCCGTTCTCGCCCCGCTCCAGGAGCCCGTATGCCGTTCGGCCGCCCGTCGCTCGTCTCCCTCGCTCTCGTCCTGCTCGCGCCGTCCCTCGCGGGCAGCGCTCTCCACGCACAGCAGACAGCCACCGCCTCCCCCGCTGGTGCGCGTGACACGGTCGCGCCTCTTCCGGCGCTCACCGCCTCGCTGCCGATCGATTCCGCGGTCACGGTGGGGAAGCTCCCGAACGGCCTACGCTATTACATCCGCGTGAACCACGAGCCGCGCAACCGGGCGGAGCTCCGACTCGTGGTGAACGTGGGCTCCATCCTCGAAGACAGCTCCGAGCGTGGCGTCGCGCACTTCGTGGAGCACATGGCCTTCAACGGCACCACGCACTTCGCGCGGCAGCAGCTGGTGGATTACCTGGAGTCGACCGGCGTACGCTTCGGCGCGGACCTCAACGCCTCCACCTCCTTCGACGAAACCATCTACCGGCTCACCGTTCCCACGGACAGCGCGGGGCTACTCGCGCGGGGCGTGCAGGTACTGGAGGACTGGGCGCACGGGCTCACCTTCGATCCCGCCGAGATAGACCGCGAGCGCGGAGTCGTGGTCGAGGAGTGGCGGACGGGGAGGGGAGCGGGTCAGCGCATCAGCGACAAGATCTTCCCCGTGCTCTTTGCCGGATCGCGCTACGCCCAGCGACTGCCGATCGGCGATCCCGAGACGATCCGCAACGTGCCGCGCAAGACGCTGGTGGACTTCTACGGTGAGTGGTACCGGCCCGACCTCATGGCCGTCGTGGCAGTGGGCGACTTCGACGCGGACAGCGTGGAGCAGCTCATCAGGCAGCACTTCTCCGCGCTGAAGCCGGCCGATGGCTCGCCCGCGCGCCCGGTGTATCCGGTCCCGCCGCACGACAGTACGCTGGTGGCGATAGCAACCGACCCGGAGGCGACCAGCTCGGCGGTGGCCGTCTACTACCTGCAGCCAGTGCGTGCGGAGCAAACGGTGGGAGACTACCGCGAAGAGCTTGTGGAGGATCTGTACAACTCGATGCTCAACTCCCGCTTCCGCGAGATCGCGCAGCGGGCCGATCCACCGTTCCTCGGCGCGGGATCGGCGCAGGGACGGGTGGTCCGCTCGAGTGAGGCGTACGTCCTGAGCGCGCTCGTGGCGGACGGCGGGATCTCGCGGGGGCTCGGCGCGCTGCTCACCGAGGCGGAGCGCGTCGTGCAGCATGGCTTCACGCCCACCGAGCTGGAGCGCCAGAAGCGCGAGCTGCTCCGCGCCGTGGAGCGCGCGTACGACGAGCGCGACAAGATGTCGTCGTCGTCGCTGGTAGGCGACTACGTGGACAACTTCCTGGGTGACGAGCCGATGATGGGGATCGGCGAGCAGTGGAAGCTCACGAAGGAGCTGGTGCCAGGGATCGAGGTCGCCGAGGTCAACGAGCTGGCGGAGCGCTGGCTGCGCGGTAAGAGCCGCGTGATAACCGCGAGCGCGCCCGCGCGCGACAGCACCGAGGTGCCGAGCGGTGCGGAGCTCGTGGCGCTGGCCGACAGCGTCGAGGCCGCGAGGGTAGTGGCTTATGTCGATTCCACGGCCACAGGTG
The DNA here is from genome assembly GCA_036565685.1 of Gemmatimonadaceae bacterium. Classification (GTDB taxonomy): domain Bacteria; phylum Gemmatimonadota; class Gemmatimonadetes; order Gemmatimonadales; family Gemmatimonadaceae; genus JADGGM01. The sequence continues at coordinate 11,075 of DATCXR010000359.1, read as the reverse complement.
ACCTGGTGGAGAGCCCTCCCAAACCGGGACAGATAGTGGGAGCGAAGACGATCCCCGAGATCGGCGTTACCGAGTGGAAGCTCTCGAACGGCGCGCGGGTCCTCCTCAAGCCAACCGACTTCAAGGACGATCAGCTCCTCTTTCGAGCCTTCAGCCCGGGCGGTACGTCGCTGGCGCCGGACTCGCTCTTCGTGCCGGCGCGCACGGCCAGCTCGGTAGTGGTGGTGGGGGGCGTGGGCCGCTTCAGCGCCACGGATCTGGAGAAGGCGCTCGCCGGGAAGTCGGTGAACGTGACCCCGACGATCGGAGCGTACCAGGAAGGAATCGCGGGCGGCGGGTCGCCGAAGGACGCAAGCACGATATTCCAGCTCATCTACCTCTACTTCACCGCGCCGCGCACGGACAGCACAGCATTCCTCTCGTATCAGACCCGGGTGAAGGCGCTCGTCGCCAACCGCGGCGCGAGCCCGTCGGCGGCGTTCTCCGATACCCTCGAGGTGATCCTCGCGCGCCACCACCCGCGCGCCATGCCACTCACCAGCGCCACCTTCGACAAGATGAACCTCGGGGAGTCGCTCGACTTCTATCGCGATCGCTTCGCCGACGCGAGCGACTTCACCTTCGTGTTCGTGGGGAACATCGACACGACCATCATCAAGCCGCTGGTCGAGCGCTACATCGCCTCTCTCCCGGCCACTCATCGGAAGGAGAGCTGGCGTGACATCGGGATGGACTATCCGAGAGGAGTGATCCATCGCGAGGTGCACAAGGGGAGCGACGAGAAGAGCCAGACGCAGATCGTCTTCAGCGGTCCTTTCGACTACACGCGTCACGACGTGTACCTGCTATCGGCGCTGGTGGACGTGCTCCAGATCCGGCTGCGCGACCGGCTGCGGGAGCAGCTCGGCGGGACGTACGGCGTGAGCGTGGGCGCCAACCCGACTCCGTACCCGCGCGAGCGCTACGCGGTGTCCGTGGGCTTCGGCTCCGCGCCCGATCGGGTGGATGAGCTGAAGCGCGCCGCGTTCGCGGAGATCGATTCGCTGAAGAAGTACGGCCCCACCAAGGCGGACATGGAGAAGGTGAAGGAGATCGAGATCCGCGAACGCGAGAGCGCGATGCGCGAGAACGGATCCTGGCTCTCGCTCCTCTCCACCTACGTTCACAACGAGTGGGATCCGCGTGACATCCTCGGCTACGGCGAGCAGGTGAAGAAGCTGAAGGCATCGGACATCCGCGATGCGGCTCGGAAGTACCTCGATGAGCGCAACTACGTGGCGGTATCGCTCTATCCGGCCGCGCCGACTACAGGCTCCTGACGCGGCTCGCCGCACGAAAGATTCCCTCTCGCGCGTCGCATGCCGCCGCTGTACACTAGCGGCATGCGACCCTTCACTTTCTGGTTGAGCTCTTCGCTCGCCGCGGCCATCATCACACCCCTCCTCCCAGTCACGACGCGCGACCCGCTTGGATTCTCGCCGAGCGCCGCGCGTACCGAGCTGCAGTGGGAGGCGAAATTCAAGGCGATCCCGTCGCCCGACACGATCCGCGAATCGATCCGGCGGCTCTCGGCGTATCCGCATCACGTGGGCTCGCCGCACGACAGGGAGAACGCCGAGTGGATTCTCGCGCGCTTCAAGCAGTGGGGGCTCGACGCGCACATCGAGCGCTTCGACGTACTCTTCCCCACTCCGAAGGAGCGGGTGGTGGAGATGGTGGCGCCGACGCGCTTCGTGGCGAAGCTGCGCGAGCCGGCGGTGAAGGGCGATCCCACATCGGGGCAGTTCGACCTGCGCCTTCCTCCGTACAACGCGTACTCCGCCGACGGCGACGTCACCGCGCCGCTGGTCTACGTGAACTACGGGATCCCCGCCGACTACGAGGAGCTCGAGCGGCGAGGAATCTCGGTGAAGGGCGCGATCGTCATCGCGCGCTACGGCGGCTCCTGGCGCGGGATCAAGCCGAAGGTGGCCGCGGAGCATGGTGCGGTGGGGTGCCTGATCTACTCCGACCCACGTGACGACGGCTACTCGCAAGGCGACGTCTTCCCGGATGGTCCGTACCGCCCGCGCGACGGCGTGCAGCGCGGGAGCGTGGCAGACATGCCCACCTATCCGGGCGATCCTCTCACCCCCGGAGTGGGTGCTACCGAGGGAGCGAAACGGCTGCCGATCGCCGAGGCGAAGACGCTCACGAAGATTCCCGTGCTCCCCATCTCCTACGGCGATGCGCAGCCGCTGCTCGCGGCCATGGGTGGCGCCGTAGCCCCGCCCGAGTGGCGCGGCACGCTTCCCATCACATACCACCTGGGACCGGGTCCCGCGCGCGTGCATCTGCGGGTGCGCTCCGACTGGGCGATCAAGCCGCTCTACGACGTGATCGCGACGATTCCCGGCTCGGAGCTGCCCGACGAGTGGGTGGTCCGCGGCAACCACCACGATGCGTGGGTCAATGGCGCGAATGATCCGCTCGCGGGGCTGGGTGCGCTCCTCGAGGAGGCGCGTGCGTACGGCGTTCTTCTGAAGGAGGGATGGCGTCCGCGTCGCACGATCATCTACGCCGCCTGGGATGGCGAGGAGCCGGGGCTTCTCGGCTCCACGGAGTGGGCCGAGGCGCACGCCGATGAGCTACGCACCAAAGCGGTCGCGTACCTCAACAGCGACACCAACGGACGCGGCTATCTGCGTATGGCCGGCTCGCACATCCTCGAGAAGCTGGCAAACGAGGTAGCCGAGAGCATCGACGATCCCGAGACGGATCTCACGGTGGGGAAGCGCGTCCGGCTCGCGAGCATACATAGCGGCTCACCAGCGGAGCGGAAGGAGCTGCGCGGCGGTGCCGACATGCACATCGGCGCGCTCGGCTCCGGGTCGGACTATACGCCCTTCCTGCAGCACATCGGCATCCCATCGATCAACCTCGGCTTCGGCGGCGAGGACGGCGGTGGTGTCTACCACTCGGCGTACGACGATTTCTACTGGTACGGTCACTTCAGCGACACATCGTTCGTGTACGGCCGCGCCCTGGCACAGACCGCGGGTGTGATGGCGATGCGTCTGGCCGACGCGGAGCTGCTTCCGTACTCGTACACGAATCTTGCGAGCACGGCGCAGAGCTACGTGGACGAGCTGGAGAAGCTGCTCGACCACGAGCGCGACCAGGTGCTGGAGCTCAACCGCGAGATCGATGAGGGCACCTACGCCGCGATCGATGATCCGCGCGAGCCGATGGTGATCCCTCAGAAGAAAGCGATTCCGCCGCACCTGGCGTTCGCGCCGTTGCAGAACGGTGCCGATGCTCTCACGCGGAGCGCTACTCGTTACGGCGACGCGGTGAAGGCCGCCCGCCAGCGCGGCGACACCGTCCTCGCGAGCAATTCGCTCCGCGCGGTGAATGGGCTACTCATTCAGAGCGAGCGCCGCCTCACCGACGACCGCGGACTCCCGGGACGTACCTGGTACAAGCACCAACTCTATGCGCCGGGCTTCTACACCGGCTACGGCGTGAAAACCATGCCAGCCGTGCGCGAAGCGATCGAGCAGCATCACTTCGAAGAAGCGGATAGCGCGATCGTGCGCCTAGGGTCGGTGCTTCGTGCCGAGGCGGCACTCGTTGACTCGGCGGCAACGGCTCTCGGGGAGGTGTCGCGTTAACGGACCAGATTCATCTCGGCGTCCCGGCTCCTCTCGGAAAGAAATCGCGGAGAGCGCGGAGGACCGCGGAGAGCGCGGAGGGAACTGCACAAGGAGTCAGGCCACCAACCGCAAGGGGCAGAAAAGAAAGGGGAACTGCTCCCTCGACTCCAGTTCTGCCCGGGTGGGCAAGGACTCGAGGAGCGAGAGCAGTTCCCCTCAAATAGCCCTCGCTCAGAGAGCTCGAAGCGTGTGCAGTTCCCCCAGAGACCCCTGCTTAGAGAGCTCTAAGCGTGTGCCTTTCATCTCCGCGCTCTCCGCGGTCCTCCGCGCTCTCCGCGATTTCTTTCCGAGAGAGACTCGGACAGCACGATGAACTCCATCAGGGGAGGTGAACATTGACTACCGGCAGTAGCTTCAACCCGCCACGGTTGTTGCCAGCGTAGTTGAGCACCCCGATCTGCACGCCGTGGAGCTCGCGGGCGTAGTTGAGGATTCCGATGGTGAGTCCGTGCTGTTCGCCTTTGATGTGGTTGAAGGCGCTCAGCGAGAAGCCCGTGAAACTGCCGCCGTCGGTGATCCTGAAGTACGCTGGTGCGATGAAGATTCCCTTCGCGTCTTCCGCGCCGGCGAGGGTGCTGACCACAACGCCCTCCACGCGTGGGGCGCCGACTGCGCCGCCTGCGATGGCGAGGCCTTTCAGGAGCTCTCCGGAGCCAGCGCCTACACCGGCTATCGCGACACCTTTGAAGCGGCCGCCGGCACCCGCGCCTATCCCGGCTACGGCAACGCCGGTGTAATCGCCGCCGGCGCCGATGCCGATGCCGGCGATGCCGATTCCCGTGACGGAGCCGCCGGCGCCGGCGCCCACGCCGCCAACGATCAGTCCCTTCACGTCGCCGCCGGCGCCGACGCCTATTCCTCCAACGCCGACGCCGCGCAGCGAGCCACCGGCGCCGGTGCCTATACCGCCGACCAGGATACCGGTCGCATCGCCGCCGGTGCCAGCGCCGATTCCGCCCGCCATCACTCCGCTGAGACCACGGCCGCTGCCGATGCCGATGCCGCCGAACGCGACCCCGGAAATGTCGCCGCCGGTGCCACCACCGATGCCGGCGAGCATGACACCGTGCAGGCCGTTGCCGGATCCCACACCCACCGGTGCGAGCGCGACGCCATCAATCACATCATCGGCGCCGGCGCCGGCCAGGCCTATCGCGAGACCGCGAATGGTCCGGGCTCCCGTCGCGGGGAGGCCGAGCGCGACTCCGTTCACCACACCGAGCGCGGGTTCGTGCGGCATCCAGATCGTGGCGTCGATCCCGTTGACGACGAAACGCCCGCGGTCGCGGTAGTTCAGGCGAATGCCGTTCACATGCCGGACGTTGCCGATCCCGATGCCCCAGTGATTCATGGTGAGGTCGACGCCCGACGCGCGCGACGATGTGTCGGATGTGGCAGCGCTCGAGCTGTCGGCTGGCTGCTGCGCGCGCAGTACTGCGGGCGACGAAAGCGCCGAAAATGTGGCGAGGAGCGCCGCCAGGGAGGCGACGAAAATCGAGGAGGATTTGCGCATTGCCGATTCAAGAGGGAAGTGTTCGCGTTCACTCCCTCTACGTCGCACCGCTGTCGCGGTTTCAGAGCAGCTATACGAGCAATGCGGACTGCAACAGGGCGTCGAACTTTCCGTGCTCGATGGGCAGCGCGAAGTAGAGCGCGCGCATGGACATTGCCCGGGCGCGCGCCTCGAGGCTTCGGTACCAGGTACTGAATAGTATCACACGCGATCCGGAGCGGATCAGCCGATCCTCGATGCGCATCGACGCCGCGCCGGGATGCTCGAAGTCGACGATAGAGACGCGCGGCATGATGCGCATCACCGCCTGTTCGATCGTCTCGTCATCGCGTGGAACGATCGGCTCGTGGCCGGAAATGGCCACGAAGGTGGAGATGAGCGAGAGCGCGCCCGGATGCGCGGTGAGCAGCAGTACTGGCTCGCCCTGTCGGATCGCGCCGTGGGCGAGCTCCTGCGGTCCGTCCGCGGAATGCAGCGGAGAGCGGGGAGTGCCGCGCTGGAGTGCCTGCCGCGTACGCGTGGTGCGGCTCGGAAGTTCGATCGTTGTCACGTACAGGGAAGATCGAGCGCGGCCCGCAGTAACGAGTGGAAAGATCCTTTCGCGTGTGCTCGCCAAGTCCTGTATCAGGGGCGCGGGAGGGCGAAAAAATCATGCTGCCGCGCTGCGGCAATCACTCGACAGAGGCGTGGAATCCCGGCATGCACAATGCTTTAAAGTGGCGCGTGCTGCGACCATGCTGTCGCCGGGAGGCCGGGGCGAGCACAGCCGGCATCCGCCCGCCAGACGTCCGCGGGAGCAAGCTCAGGGACAGGATTCACTGGAGGACCATATGATTCCACGACATTCGGCGAAGTTGATGACGATAGGAGCAGTAGCCGCGTTCGCTTTTGGCGTTACCGGCACTGCGGCGGCACAGGATCCCGTGGATACGGCGAGCGCGAGAAGCGACACGATGCCCGCTGTCTCACAGCAGCGAATCCCCGTGACGAAAGAGCAGGGGGTATACGATACGACCACATCCACCGGCGCGCTGACGACTCCGTACGACACCACGACGCGTACCGGGGTGGACACTACCATGGTCGACACATCCACCTCTCCGGGGATACTCAACACCGACACGACGACCACCATGGACACCACCGGCGTCTCGTCGGATACGACCACGCGCCAGGGGATCACCGGCATCAACGACACGACCGTGACCGCCGACACGACGATGCGCGACACGTTGATGACCGACACGTCGACTACAATGATGACCGACACCACGATGGTGCCGGACACATCGACGACGATGACGACGGACACCCTCATGACGGACACCACGACCATGCCGACCGACACGAGCGTGGTCCGCACCGATACTTCGACCGGTGAGGTGATAACGGAGCCGACGACCGAGCCCGACACGATAGGGCTGTATCCGAGTAGCGCGCGGACGGGCCGCTTCGGCCGCGGCTTCTGGGTTGGCGTAGGCGGCGGTGCCAGCGTACCGATAGGCAACCTGCACGACGGCGGCTACGACACCGGTTGGAACGTCACGGTGCCGATCGGCTGGCAGTCGGCCACCACTCCGTGGGGGCTGCGCCTCGACCTGTCGTACGACCGGCTGAACGGTGGTACGCTCGCGACCGTGCCGGTGAGCGTCACGCTCTCCGATGCGAACGTTTGGTCTGGCGCGCTCGACCTCACGCTCCAGTTCCCGTTCGGTAGCAGCGGTTCGTCGTTCTACCTGATGGGTGGTGGTGGAATCCATCACTTCACGGACGTCGGCAGCGACAACGGTGCGGCGATCATCGACGGCACCGCGCTCTCGAGCAGCGCCGACAACTCGCTCACCAAGGCGGGCGTGAACGGCGGTCTCGGTCTGAACTTCGGCTTCGGCCGCGCGAAGCTGTTCCTGGAGTCGCGCTTCGTGAGCGTCTTCACCGAAGGGAAGAACTCGAACTACGTGCCGATCATTCTGGGTGTCAGAGTCTTCTGACGCGCCGGAGGGGGCGGCAGCCTGCGGGCTGCTCCGCGGGCGCGCGTACGGAGGCGTTTCAAGCTGCCTCCGTGCGCGCGTTCGCGCGTTTGCGGCAGTCGTCTGCATCGCCGCCATCCCGCTCCCGGCCGCGCTGAGCGCGCAGGAGCCGGCTTCGCTCGCCTCGCGCACGCCGCCCGTAGCTGGCGACTCTCCGCCTCTGGAGCTCGCGCCACCCACCCGCGCCGACAGCCTGGCCGCCGATGCCGCCAGAGCCGCGGCGTCTACCGATGGCGGGCTTCGGATCGCGGTGTCCATCGCCGATCGCCGCCTGCTCGTTCTCGATGGAACCGACACGTTGATGACCGCGTCGGCGGCGGTGGGGATGGACAGGCGGCTCACTTACGACGGACGGTCGTGGACCTTCCGCTCGCCGCGCGGCACTCGCGTCGTAAAGGGGAAAACCGCGCGCGACGCGTGGATCCCTCCCGATTGGCACTACGCGGAGGTCGCGCGCGATTATCGCCTGCGTCTGGCTCGGCTACCGGCGGACAGCCAGGTGGTGCTCGATGACGGCACCATCCTCACGGTTCGCGACGGCGAGGCGGGCCTCGTGCGGAGCGATGGCAGCTTCTCGACGCTGCCGACCGGCGAGGAGATCGTCTTCGACAGCACTCTCTACATCCCTCCGCTCGGAACGGTGAATCGCGTCGTGGATGGAGAGCTAGGGGAGTACCAGCTCGACCTTGGCGACGGCTACCTGATCCACGGCACGCCGCGGAAGGGGAGCATCGGAACCGCTACTACCCACGGCTGCGTGCGACTCGACGACGCTCAGATCGAGTGGCTGTACGCGCACATTCCGACGGGCACGCCAGTCTACATCTACTGACGCCACCGATATCCGCTGACGGTACCGATGCCGAGTGTGAGCGCCCGATTGCTCCCCGTCAGGCCTACATGCGGAGCGCGACGCTCCTGTAGCTGGCCACCACGGGCGGGAGATAGCGCGCCATCGGCGTATACTCGAGCCCCAGCACCGAGCTGGCGTGGCCGCCGTCGACCCGGAACCCGCTGGTGGTGAAGCGCGCTTCGTCGACCGGGTATCGCGGACGCGTGCCCAGGATCCCGGCTGCGGCTTCCGACATGGCGGCCGTTCCAATAGCGAGCGGACGGGGAAGAGTGCCGGGACGGGGCTGGTTGGCGAGCTTCGTGACTCGCGTCATCAGCTCCCGCGTCGAGAGCGTGTCGCCGCTCAGGATGTAGCGCGAGCCGCTCTGTCCGTTGTTGGCCGCGAGCGCGATTCCCCTGGCGGCATCGTCCACCGACACCCATCCGAGTGGAGCATCGGGCGCGCGCCGCCTGCGACCGGTGATGAAGTCGGTGAAGAGACGCCCCATCCAACCCGGGTCGCCCGGGGAGATCACGAGCGCCGGGTTCACCACCACCACCTCGATCCCCTTGGACCGGTAGCGGAGGACCGCGCGCTCCGCGGTCACCTTGCTGCGCTCGTACGCGGTGATCGTGTAGCCGCGGTGCACTGTGTGCTCGGTGCCCCAGTAGCCCGGCTGCTCGCCTATCGTGACCGACGACGAGACGAACACCACGCGACGGACGCGCGCCTCGAGCGCGGCGTTCATCACGTTCTCGGCGCCGTATACGTTCACCGAGTGGAAGCTCGACGCCTGCGGAGCCCACAGATCGAAGAACTGCGCCACGTGGATGGCCATGTCGCAATCGTTCATGCCCTCGGCCAGCAGTCGCGCGCGGGAGAGATCGCTCATGACAGGTTCGGCTCCGAGGTTGCGCAACACCTCCACGCCGCTCCTTCTACGGACCTGACCAACCACTGCATCACCGCGCCGCCGCAACGCCGCTGTCAGTGCCCGCCCGAGCGGACCAGCGGCCCCCGTGACGAAGATTCGCATTACGTCTGTCGCCTCCGTTTGGGTACGCTGGTTAGACGATCGAGGTGGCGCGTTCGATTCGCTTTTTCGGATGATCGCGCACGGTGATTCACGCCTCGAACGGCCGTGGAAGTGGACAGCGGTTTCCCACGCGAAGGACACGCGCGAACGAGCGCGATGCCGGCCTTGGCTTGTAACATCATGTTACACAAGGACATCGTGTCGCGTGCGAGCGCTACGAAAATTGGCACCTCGCGTGCCTTATCTCCTGCCGGTGATCGTCCAACACCGTGGAGGTACCATGATCAGGTCCGTCAGCATCGCCGCCATCGTCGGCGGCCTTCTCTCCTTCGCCGGTTCGGCCGGCGCGCAACAGAATCTCCGTCCCTTATCGAACGGCTCGCTCTTCAGCGTGACGCCCTACGGAGGCTACATGGCGTTCGGCGACTTCGTGAAGGGACCGGTGGGTACGTCGTTATCAATGAAGAACGGCGCCGTGTACGGCGCGCAGCTCGCGATGCAGATCACGCCCAACGTGGCGATCGTGGGCAACGTCGCTCACTCGAGCACGAGTCTCCAGGCGGGAGTGCCATTCCTCAATGGGCTGAATGTGGGAGGCGCGTCGATGTGGCTCTACGATGGCGGACTCCAGTTCGACATTCCTACCGGGAGCTCGGCGCTTCCCGTGAAGCCGTTCGTGCAGGTGGGAGCGGGGGCGATTCGCTACGAAGTCTCACCAGCCGACTTCCTGAAGACCGATGCGACCAACTTCGCCTTCAATGCGGGTGTGGGCGTCGACTACCAGATGTCCCGGGCCGTTGGGCTCAGGCTCTCGGCGAAGGATTACGTAGGGAAGTTCGATGTTCAGGAGGCGACTTCGCTGAAGGTGAATACGCCCATGGTGCACAACTGGGCGCTCACGGCGGGTCTTCGGATAGGGTTCTAGATCTCGAGGGCCGGCCGGCGATCTCTCGCCGGCCGGTCCGGCCGTCCGGGGCGTCCACCCACAGGCACACGAAGCGTCCGGAGAGGCGGACAACTACGCCGCTCCTGGTTGCGCAACAGGTTATCTTTCAATGAGTTGCGATCGGGCACGGGTTTCGCCTCAATGACGGTACGGGGCGCGCCGCAGCGCCCTGCTCGCAAAGCTTGCCCGGCCGAAGTCGTGGCCGGAACCGTGGATCCCGGAGGAGCCATGTTCTCCGTCGCACTGCTGTCACTGATGCTGCCGCTTGCCACACCGGCTCCGGCGGCCAATTCGTTCCTCGCAGGCGCCACACGCGCCAGCGCGGCCGACCCGTCAATACGGGTTTCGCTCGATCGCAGGGACTACGAGCCCGGTGATGAAGCGAGAGTCACGGTCAGCGTGCGCGATGATGGCTACCTGTTGGTGCTCCGTCTGAGCCCCGATGGGTACGTCCGCGTTCTCTTCCCGCTCGATCCTGGCGACGACAGCTTCGTTCGCGGGAACGGGTCGTACGAGATCCGCGGACGTGGCGACCGGAGCGCGTTCACAGTGTCGTCTAGCAGCGGTGCGGGGACCGTTTACGCGGCCTGGTCCACGGAGCCGTTCCGCTTCGATGACTACGTGCTCGGTGATCACTGGGATTACCGAGTGCTCGATGGCTCGCAGATCCAGGGTGACCCGGAAGCGGGACTCACCGAGCTCGCGCAGCGCATGAGCACCGGCCACTTCGACTACGACCTCACTGGCTACTCGGTGGAGCGTCAGGTAGCGTACTCGGGGACCACGCACTACGTCACGATGTATCCGTCGCCGTACCCCTATTCCTACCCGTACCCGTATTCCTCCGGGTGCTATTACGGCGGCTGGTGTGGTTCGCGTTCGTTCTTCAGCGTGTCCATCGGGTTTGGCTGGGGCGGCTGGCGCTCGGCGTGGTACGACCCGTACTACTACGATCCCTTCTACGGTCCGTACTACTACCGTCCGTACTACCGCAGCTACCCCGTGTACTACGGGTGCTACGGCTGG
>DATCXR010000346.1:0-3944 GCA_036565685.1 Gemmatimonadaceae bacterium | reverse complement strand
AGCGCGGAGGGGAACTGCACAAGGAGTCAGGCTACCAACCGCTACGAGCAGAAAAGAAACGAGGGGAACTGCTCCCTCGCCTCCGGTTCTGCCCGGGTGGGCAGGACTAAAGGAGCGGGAGCAGTTCCCCTAAAGACCCCTCCTTCGAGATCCAGACCCTACGGCTTTTCTCCGCGCTCTCCGCGGTCCTCCGCGCTCTCCGCGATCAACCGCGGGTAGTCCTCTCCCTCGCAAACCAAGCATCCAAGCCGCCAAGAAGCACAGCCCATACGAGCTACCGGAAATCACGATCCATATCCACCTCGACCTCCCCCGGCTCATCCGCCTCGGCGTTCTGGGGCGCTAGCTCTACGGGGCGCGGGACTATCTCGGACTGACCGGCTTTCTCGAGGATCGCATTGAGCTTCTGCAGATCGTTGCTGAATGAGCGATGCAGCGCCACGAGCTGCGCATCGAGCTTCGTGGTGAGCGTATCGAACACCGCGTAGCTCTGATCGGTGGGCCGGAAGTCGGCACCGGCAACGGCACCGCCGAGCGCGGCGATCTTGTTGTTCAGGCGGATCGGGTAGTTCAGCGGGTCCTGGCCGCTCCGGTTCTTCGTCTGGTAGATCGAATCCTCGATCGCGCTCAGGCGCGCCACGAAAGGTGTGGCCGCGGACGTGAACGACTTCGGCGCCTTCGCCTTCCGCTCGTCGATCTGGTACTTCACGTTGCGGATCGTCTTCACCGCATCGTTGGCGGCGCTCAGCGTGTCGCGAATCTTCATGAGGAGCGCGAACTGCGCCTCGAGATCTTTCTGCGAAGCCGAGATGCGCGGGTCCTTGAGAAGCGTGAAGCTCCGCGTCTGATTCTGGCCGTTCACCGTCATCCGCACCGAGTACTTCCCCGGCACCGCCTGCGGGCCGCGCGTGCTTCCAGCCCACATGATGAGGTTGTCGAAGGTGCTCGCGTCGGGGTAGCGCAGATCCCAGACGAAGCGGTTGAGGCCCTTCTTGTTCGGCACGCGCGTGGGACCACCGCGGCGGCGGCGCGGGCCGGCCGCGCTCTCCTCACCCGTGCTCTCCAGCTTCTTTATGGAATCCGCCGAGAGCCCCGCGGCCTTCAGACTGTCCGTGCGCGCGCGCTTAGCGCTGTCGGCGCGCACGCTGTCGGCGCGGCCGGCGCTGTCGAGCTCACTCGAGAAAGTCTTGATGACCTTCCCGCTACCGTCGAGGAACTCGAGCTGCACCTTCTCCTTCGCGTTCGCGAGCGTGAAATACACCACGGCGCCACTCGGCGGGTTCTCGCCCGCGGGCCCCGCTCCGCCGCCGAAGCCGCCGCCCCAATCCACGCGGTACGCTTCGCGCGGCTCGAAGAGGTGAGCCGGCTCGGACGCGATCTCGCGCGAGAGCTGACGGAGCGGGGAGAGGTCGTCGAGGATCCAGAAGGAGCGGCCGTGCGTCGCGGCCACCAGGTCGCCACGCGTCACCGACAGATCGTGCACGGGCACCGGTGGGAGGTTGCGCTGGAGTGGCTGCCAATCGGCGCCGTCATCGAAGCTCACCCACACGCCGCGCTCGGTGCCCACGTAGAGCAGCCCGCGCCGCTCCGGGTCCTCGCGGACCACGCGCGTGAACTGGTCGCGCGCGATGCCGGAGTCGATGCGCGTCCACGTCTTCCCGAAATCGGTGGTCTTGAAGAGATAGGGCTGGTTGTCGTCCAGCTGATAGCGGTTGGCGGCCACGTAGGCGGTGCCCAGGTCGAAATGCGACGCCTCGATGATCGAGATGCGCGTCCAGGGCGGAAGGTCCTTCGGCGTGACGTTCGCCCAGTGCGCGCCGCCGTCGCGGGTGAGGTGGATCAACCCATCGTCGGAGCCCGCCCAGATCGTCCCCTCGCCATTCGAAAGGGGCGACTCGGCGATCGCGAACACCGTGGCGTAGTACTCCACCGAGGTGTTGTCCTTCGTGAGCGGCCCGCCCGAGGCACCGAGCGTGGCCGGATCGTGCCGGGTGAGATCGGGGCTGATCGCCTCCCAGCTCTGTCCCTCGTTGCGCGTGCGGAAGACGCCGTTCGATCCCATGTAGAGCGTGTTCGGGTCGTGCGGCGAGATGAGCAGAGGGAAAGTCCACTGGAAGCGGTACTTCAGATCCTTCGCCGCGTGCCCCATCGGATTGTCGGGCCACGGGATGATGTCGCGCTGCTGGCCGTTCTCGGTGTTCAGCCGAGAGAGGTAGGCGTAGCTCCCGGCGTAGATGATGTTGGTGCTGTCCGGGCGCACCTGGATGTAGCCCGATTCGCCGCCGCCCGCGTCGTGCCAGTCGGCGATGGTGATCCCGCCGCTCGCACGGCTCGGCCCGCAGAGCGTGGAGTTGTCCTGCTGCGCGCCGCAGACCTTGTAGGGGAAGTCGGTGGTGGTGGTGACATGGTAGAACTGCGCGGTGGCGAAGTCCTGCTCGCTCCACGATTGTCCGGCATCGAACGATACGTTCGCGCCGCCGTCATTCCCCTCGATCATCCGCTTCGGGTCGTTCGAGGCGATCCAGAGATCGTGGTTGTCGCCGTGCGGTACGCGGATCGACTTGAAGGTCTTGCCACCATCCGTGGAGCGCCAGAATCCCACGTTCAGTACGTACACCGTGTTCGTGTCCGCGGGATCGGCGAAGATGCGCGTGTAGTACCAGGCGCGCTGGCGCAGCTTGCGCTCCTCGTTCGTGCGCTTCCACGTCTTGCCGCCGTCGTCGGAGCGGAAGACGCCACCCGAGTCGGCCTCGATGTTCGCGTAGAGGATGTTCGAGCTCGCCTTCGACACGGTGATCCCGATGTTGCCGATGATCCCCCTGGGCAGCCCCGGGTTTCGAGTGATCTCCGTCCAGTGCTCGCCAGCGTCGGTGCTCTTGAAGATGCCGCTTCCCACGCCGCCCGACACCAGGAGCCAGGGCTTGCGCCCCGCCTGCCAGAAGGCGGCGTAGAGGGTGTTGGGATCGTTGGGATCGAGGACGAGATCGGTGATTCCGGTGGAGTCGTTGCGGAAGAGGACCTTCTTCCACGTCTTCCCGCCATCGGTGGTCTTGAAGACGCCGCGCTCCGGGTTCGGTGCCCACACATGTCCGAGCGCGCCCACGTAGGCGACGTCAGGGTTGCGCGGGTCCACCTTCACGCGCGCGATCTGGCGCGTGCTCTCGAGCCCCACGTGCGTCCACGTCTTCCCGCCGTCGGTGGTCTTCCACACCCCGTCGCCGTGCGAGACGTTCCCGCGGATGTCGTACTCGCCCGTGCCCACGTAGACGATGTCCGGGTTCGACTCGCTCACCCCGATCGCGCCGATGGTCCCGCCGAAGTACTTGTCGGACATCGGCTTCCCGCTATGCCCGCCGTCGGTGGTCTTGAAGACCCCGCCGCCGGTGGTCCCCATCCAGTACTCGTACGGCCGCTTCGCCGATCCAGCCACGGCCACCGAGCGCCCCCCGCGGTACGGCCCGATCTCGCGCCACTTCAGAGCGGCGAAGAGCGAGCTATCGAAGGGAGCGGCGCTCCCGCTGCTGCTGGCGGTGCTCGAGCTCAGAGCCGCCTGGGCAGCCACCGCATCGGGAACGATTGCAGCCGCTATCACCAGGGCGCCGAGGATCGCCGAGCTGGCGAGGATCGTCGTCGTGCGCGCGAAGCGCCGGACGGGCAACGAAGGGGTCGAGGAGTGGGTCATGAGCTATTGGTGGTGAGCAGACGACGGGAGCGAGAAGGGCAGCGACCAGACGACAACTTACTCGTCACTCGTTCAACGCCCCAGGGCCGCGAGGCGTTGCGGCCTCGAGGAGCACCGTGCCGGAGAAGCGCCGGAATTCAGCGCGCCGCTTCGCGGATGAGAAGGTAGACATGAAACGCCAGAGCCACATCATGCGCATCTCACGATCGAGTCTGCGCGCATCCTCCATCGTGGATCGGAATGCGACCTCGCGCCACCCGAG
>DATCXR010000104.1:0-3214 GCA_036565685.1 Gemmatimonadaceae bacterium | reverse complement strand
GCTCGCGCTCGGCAGCGCTGCTCGCCGCCGCCGCGCTCATCGCCGCCGTCGCCGGCTCCGTACTTCTCGACCGCGCCGGAGCGCCGCGTGAGTCGCCGAGCGCGGAGACGGTCGCCATGCGCGTCATCAGCACCGCCACCGGTCAGCGCGCCGACATCAGGCTGAGCGATGGCAGCCGCGTCGCGCTCGGCGTTGCGAGCCGCCTGCGCCTTGCACCCGACTTTGGCGAGCGGTCGCGCGATCTCTATCTGGATGGTACCGCCTACTTCGACGTGGTGCACGACAGCACTCGCCCCTTCCGCGTGCACACCGCAACGGCGGTGACGCAGGACGTGGGCACGCGCTTCGTCGTCACCGCTTACTCCGGGAGCGCGAGCACTCAGGTCGTGGTCGCTGACGGAGCGGTTACGCTGCGCTCTCCGCACGACAGCACCGCTCATGCGGTACAACTGGGCCCCGGCAATCTCGCCCGGATCACCCAGGGGAGAACGCCCGTGGTAGTACGCGCGGTGGACCCGGCGCAGTACATGGCCTGGATGGATGGACGTCTGGTCTTTCACGACACTCCGCTCTCGGATGTCGTTGCGGAAATGCATCGCTGGTACAACGAGGATGTTCGCCTCGGCGATTCCACACTGGCGCGTCTGCCATTCAGCGCGTCGTTCGATGTCGAATCATTCGATCAAACGGTACAGGTGATCACCACGGTCCTCCCACTTCGCGCCGTCACGCGCGACGGGGTGGTCACGCTGTACCGGCGTTAGCCCGGAAGGCGGGCCGCACGCGGTCCGCCGACGGTCGGTCTTGCGGTTGGTCTCTACATGGAGGGTGTCATGCGTCGGATTCTCCGTTGGTGTCTGGAACCACTTCGGACGTGGTCGCTCGCATTCGCGATCGCGTCGGCG
This sequence comes from Gemmatimonadaceae bacterium, assembly GCA_036565685.1. Classification (GTDB taxonomy): domain Bacteria; phylum Gemmatimonadota; class Gemmatimonadetes; order Gemmatimonadales; family Gemmatimonadaceae; genus JADGGM01. Next base: position 2,309 of record DATCXR010000104.1, on the reverse strand, counting down.
GTGTTCGTCTCTCTCGTCGCGCCGGCGTCGTCGTTGCGCGCGCAGGCGCTGCAGGGTGACGGAGCGGGCGGCTTCGGCGACAACGCGCCCCGCTTCCTCGCCAACCTCCCCGCCTCCGCGGCGTGGGCGCCGCTCGACCCGGCGCGCACCCCGCTCCTGAGCCGACGGATCGCGCTCGACCTGCGCGGCGCCACTGTCGCCAGCGCGCTGGATGCCATCGGCGAGGCGACGGGCATCCACTTCGCCTACAGCAGCGCCGAGGTGCCGGTGAGCCGCCGCGTGGAGCTGGAAGCACGAAACATCACCGTTGCCGCCGCGCTCACGGAGGTGCTGCTCGGTACCTCGGTGGACGTCGTGCTCACGAAGACGGGGCAGGCGATGCTGGTGAAGCGCGGAGCGCTGAAAGCGAATCTGACCGGGACCGTCGCCGGAACCGTCACCGACGCGCAGACCGGCTTGCCGCTACAGGGTGTCTCGGTCGCCCTGGTCGGGGCGCGACTGGGCGCGACGACGAAATCGGACGGCAGCTACGAGTTCACCGCGCCGGCGGGGCAATATCTGCTCCGCGCACGGCTCATGGGCTACGAGATGCGCGCCGACAGCATCACGGTGACGGACGGCCAGACCGCGCGGCACGACTTCAGGCTGCCACAGTCGGTCGCCAGTCTCAACGCGGTGGTGGTGACCGGCACGCGTCAGCCCGATCGCACCGCGCTCGACGCCCCCGCTCCTGTAGACGTCTTCACATCGGAGCAGATCCGGCAGAGCGGCCGCACGGAGACGAGCCAGATCCTGGAGTTGCTGGCGCCGTCGTTCAACTTCCCGCGTGCCACGGTCACCGACGGCACCGACCACATCCGCCCAGCGACGCTGCGCGGGCTCAACTCCGATCAGGTGCTGGTGCTGATCAACGGGAAGCGACGGCACAACAGCGCGCTGGTGAACATCAACGGGAGCGTGGGGCGCGGCTCGATGGCGGTGGACCTGAACGCAATCCCGCCCTCGGCGATCGATCACATAGAGATCCTGCGCGATGGCGCCGCGGCGCAGTACGGCTCCGACGCGATCGCGGGCGTGATCAACATCATCCTCAAGTCCGATGCTCCGGGGGAGATCTCCGGTCAGGTCGGGCAGACGGCGCGATCGGATGGCCGCACGAGCACCGTTGACGCGAACTACAGCTTCGCGCTCCCGAGCAACGGATACATCAGTCTCGCCGGCGAGTATCGTCACCGCGACAGCACCAACCGTTCGGGTCCCGACTCGCGGCAACAGTACTTCGACGGAGATCCGCGCAACGATGTCGCGCAGCTCAACAACCGGATAGACAGCTGGGTGGGCGACCCGAATGCGGAAGGAGGATCGGGGATGTTCAACCTCGACGTCCCGCTCTCCGGCGAGACACAGCTGTACGCCTTCGGCGGCTTCTCGTACGAGCACGGCCTCGCCGCGGGCTTCTTCCGCAGAGCGCTGGATGATCGCACGATCCGCGCGCTCTACCCCAACGGCTTCCTGCCGCTCATCGAGAGCCACATATGGGATCTCTCGGAGGCCACGGGAGTGAAGGGGACGCTCGGCGGCTGGAACTGGGATCTGGGAAGCGTGTTCGGGCGCAACAGCTTCCGCTACAACGTGAACAACAGCGCCAACGTCTCGATGGGACTCGAGACGCCCACGAATTTCTACGCCGGCACGATGACCTTCGACCAGTGGACCACGACCCTCGACGTGCAGCGTGGCTTCGACATCGGCTGGTCGGAGCCCCTGAGCGTGGCGTGGGGCGCCGAGCTCCGGCGCGATCACTACGGAATCCAGGCGGGCGAGCCGGCCTCGTGGATGGACGGCGGTGTGCCGATTCTCGATGGACCCGACTCGGGGAGCGTGGCCGCGACCGGCGCGCAGGTCTTCCCCGGCTTCCGGCCGGGAGATGAGCAGGATGCATCGCGCAACAACGTGGGCGCGTACGTGGATATCGCCGGAAACCCGACGGAGCAGCTGCTCGTGGACGTGGCGGGCCGCGCGGAGCACTACAGCGACTTCGGCAACACCGTGACTGGGAAGGTCGCGGTGCACTACGAGCCCGTGAAGGGCTACGCGATCCGCGGCTCGCTGAGCAACGGCTTCAGGGCGCCGTCGCTTGGGCAGGAGTACTTTTCCACGACCTCTACGAATTTCATCGCCGTGAACGGCGTCGCGACGCCCTTCGACATCCGCACCTTCCCCGTGACGAGCCCCGAGGCGAAGGCGCTCGGCGCGAAGCCGCTGAAGGCAGAGAAGTCGATGAACTACGGGCTCGGCGTGGCGCTACA
>DATCXR010000293.1:0-19682 GCA_036565685.1 Gemmatimonadaceae bacterium | reverse complement strand
GCGGTTCGTTCGGCCTCGGCTACGCCCGCCGTCGCGAGTGGCTCATCTGTCCGAAGTGCCACAGAAGTGCGATCTTCGATGTGAAGCGCGGGACACGGAATTAGCCTGACAGCTCCGCGCGTCACCTGCAGCGCTACAAATCGCGCTGCGTCCCTGCTTCCCGGTCCCGTTCCCCCCGCCGCCCCATATGCCCCCCAACTCGGATTTCTTCGAGCGCATCCGGGCCAGCTTCCTCCAGCTGGCCGACTACGTCCCCGCACTCGCCGGTGCGCTCGTGGTTCTCTTCGCCGGCTACCTGCTGGCGAAGCTCATCGAGCGCGGCACCGACCGCCTCCTCAATCGGTTGGGCCTCAACCGCTGGCTCGAGCGCGGTGGCGTGCTCCACGCGGTCGAGCGCACGGGGTGGCGCAAGTCACCCTCTCGCCTGCTCGCGACGATCGTTTTCTGGTTGGTGATGTTCTCCGTGATCCTTCTCGCCGCGAATGCGTTGGGGCTCACTTCGCTTGCGAGCGTGTTCACGGAGCTGGTGAGTTACATCCCGAGCGTCATCGCGGCGGTGGTGATCCTCGTCATCGGGATAGTGCTCGGCGAGTTCGTGGACGGTCTCATCATGGCCTCGGCCGGCGGAATCCGCGGCGGCTCCACGCTGGCGCGCGTGGGGCGCGGCGTGGTGGTGGTGCTCGCGATCTTCATGGCTCTCCAGCAGCTCGGGATCGCGAGTGACATCGTGACAACGGCCTTCGCGATAGTGTTCGGCGCGGTGGCGCTGGCCTTCGCTCTCTCCTTCGGTCTGGGGAACCGCGAGCTCGCCGGAGAGGTCACTCGCGATTGGTACGAGGCCATGAAGGCGGAGCGTGCCATGCTGGCCCGGAAGGCCGCGTTGCGGGAGGCCGAGGAGGAGGCCGCCGACGCGGCGGAGCCCGGCAGCTAAAGTGTTGTAAATCCGTGATTTACGTAGGCACGCCCCGGTTGTTTTGACGGGCCCGCCGGGTTATATTTATCCGGTTGGAGCAACAGCGCTCCTCCCTCCCTGAAAACCGTAGAAAATGACCGCTCCGAACAACCGGGAACGCATCGTCTCGCGCCTCATCGACGACGAGATCAAGGAATCGTTCATCAACTACTCGATGAGCGTGATCGTCTCTCGCGCACTTCCCGATGTGCGCGATGGACTCAAGCCAGTGCACCGGCGCGTGCTGTACGCGATGAACGAGCTGGGGCTCGTTCCGGGGCGCCCGTACAAGAAGTCCGCTACGGTTGTCGGCGACGTTCTCGGTAAGTACCACCCGCATGGCGACGCCAGCGTGTACGACGCGCTCGTCCGCATGGTGCAGGACTTCTCCCTCCGCTACCCACTGGTGGATGGGCAGGGGAACTTCGGCACCGTGGACGGCGACCCCGCGGCCGCCTACCGCTACACCGAGGCGCGGCTCACGCCGATCGCCATGCAGATGCTCGGCGACATCGACAAGAATACCGTCGATTTCGCGCCCAACTTCGACGACCGGCTCCAGGAGCCGAAGGTTCTTCCCTCGGGGATCCCGAACCTTCTCGTCAACGGCTCGTCCGGCATCGCGGTCGGCATGGCCACCAACATCCCGCCGCACAACCTGCGCGAGGTGGTCTCCGCCATCGTCCACCTCATCGACAACCCGGACGCCACTCCCGGCGAGGTGCGCAAGTACATCAAGGGTCCCGACTTCCCCACCGCCGGCTACATCTACGGCCGCCAGGGGATCAAGGACTACCAGGAGACCGGGCGCGGCCGGATCATCATGCGCGCCCGCGCGGTGATCGAGGAGAAGGAGTCCAACAACAAGTCGCAGATCGTCGTCACCGAGCTCCCCTACCAGGTGAACAAGGCGCGCCTGGTGGAGCAGATCGCCGAGCTGTACTCGGATAAGAAGATCGACGGGATCAGCGCGCTGCGCGACGAGTCCTCGAGCCGCGAAGGGATGCGCGTGGTGATCGAGCTCAAGCGCGATGCCATCCCGCGCGTGGTGCTGAACCAGCTTTACAAGCACACGCAGATGCAGGCCACTTTCGGCGTGATCAACCTCGCGCTCGTCCCCGACGAGCACACGGGGCAGCTGGTGCCGAAGGTCATGCCGCTGCGCGAGATGCTCGAGCACTACATCGGTCACCGCCACGAGGTGATCGTCCGGCGCACGCAGTTCGACCTCGACAAGGCGCTCGAGCGCGAGCACATCCTCGAGGGTCTCAAGATCGCCGTCGACAACATCGACGAGGTGATCAAGATCATCCGCAAGGCGGCCGATACGCCAACCGCCAGCACGCGGCTGCAGAAGCGCTTCTCGCTCAGCGAGCGGCAGGCCGAGGCCATCCTCAACATGCGCCTCGCCAAGCTCACCGGCCTCGAGATCGAGAAGCTCGAGGAGGAGCTGAAGGAGGTTCGTGCCTTCATCAAGGACATGCGCGCCATCCTCGCCTCGCGCGACCGCCGCATGACGATCCTCAAGGATGAGCTCCAGGAGATCGCCGCGAAGTTCGGCGATGCGCGCCGCACGGAGATCACGAGCGACGAGGGTGAGTTCACCATCGAGGACCTCATCGCCGAAGAGGACATGGTGGTGACCGTGTCGCACACCGGCTACATCAAGCGGACCTCGGTCTCCACTTACAAGAAGCAGCGCCGCGGAGGACGCGGGCTCAATGGACAGGGGCTCAAGGATGAGGATTTCATCGAGCACCTCTTCATAGCCTCGACGCACGATTACATCCTCTTCTTCACCGACGACGGCCGCTGCTTCTGGCTCAAGGTGCACGAGATCCCGCAGGCCAGTCGCGCCGCGCGGGGGAAACCCGTGGTGAATCTGATCAACGTCTCGGCCAACACGCCCATCTCGGCGATGGTGCCGGTGCGCGAGTTCAGCGACTCGCAGTACCTTCTCTTCGCCACCAAGCTCGGTACGGTGAAGAAGACGGCGCTCTCGCAGTACTCGAACCCGCGCTCCAACGGGATCAAGGCGATCAAGATCGAGAAGGGCGATGAGTTGATCGACGTGCAGATCACCACGGGGACCAACGACATCGTGCTCGCCACGCAGCATGGCCTCTCGATCCGCTTCCACGAGGCGGATGTCCGCCAGATGGGGCGCGACACGACTGGTGTGAAGGGAATCGAGCTCCGCTCGGGCGACGTGGTGAAGGGGATGGTGGTGGTGAAGCGCGATGCCACTCTCCTGGTGGTTACCGGCAAGGGAATGGGGAAGCGCTCGCCGATCGACGCCTACCGCGTCCAGAAGCGGGGCGGGAAGGGGATCATCACCCTCAACCGCACGGACAAGACGGGCGACGTGGTGTCGCTGAAGGAAGTGCTCCCCGACGACGAGTTGATGCTGATCACCAAGCACGGCGTGGTGATCCGGATGCCGGTGAAGGGAATCCGCGTGGCCGGCCGCAACACACAAGGTGTCAAGCTCGTGAACCTCGATGATGGAGACCGGGTATGCGACGTCGCACGCGTGGTGATCGAGGAGGACGAGCAGGGGAGCGGCGATGTGGCGGAGGAGCCGGTGGGCGTGGGGCCGGAGGAAGAGGAAGAGTAAGCGCACACCCACTGGCGCCGAGCGCGCCGCCGTTGCAGAGTGAGGGATGACTTCAATCGACTCGGCGGCGCGCGCCAGCGCGCCTTCATCAAGCTCTTCGAAGCAGGCGTCACTCGTCGGTCTCGCTGAGATCCGCTCGGCCGCGGCCACCATCCAGGGGGTCGCGGTCCGCACGCCTCTGCTGCCCGCGACCGACATGGTCCCCGGCGCGCCGGACATCTGGCTCAAGCCCGAGATGCTCCAGCGCGGCGGGGCCTTCAAGTTCAGGGGTGCGTACACTTACCTCTCGCGCCTCACCCCCGAGCAGCTCTCACGCGGCGTCATCGCCCCGTCCTCGGGTAACCACGCGCAGGCCGTGGCGCTCGCGGCGCGCCTCCTCGGCGCGCCTTCCGTGGTGGTGATGCCCACCACCGTTACCGCAGCCAAGCGCGCGGGCGCGGAGCGCCTCGGCGCGCGCGTCGAGCTGGCGGGCACCACCACCGCGCACAGGATGGACCGCGCCGTGGAGATAGCGCGCGATGAGGGGCTCACCCTCGTCCCGCCGTACGACGACTCCACGATCATCGCCGGGCAGGGAACGGCGGGGCTCGAGATCGTGGCCGACATGCCGGATGTCAGTCTGGTGCTCGTGCCCGTGGGCGGAGGTGGGCTCAGCGCGGGCGTCGCCACCGCGGTGAAGCTCCTCGCGCCGACGGCGCGCGTGGTGGGCGTGGAACCCGCCGGCGCGCCCAAGCTCACACGCGCGCGCGAGGCGGGCGCACCGGTACGGCTGGAGCGCACGCAGAGTCTCGCCGACGGTCTCATGGCGGTGGAGGTCGGGCAGCTCCCCTTCGCGCATCACAAGGCGTACGTGGACGACGTCGTCACGGTGGAAGATGATGCGCTCCGTGGCGCGGTGCGCTACCTCCTCGACCGGATGAAGATCGTGGCGGAGCCGAGCGGCGCCATCACCGTGGCGGCGCTGCGCGAAGGGCTCGTGCGTCCCGCGCCCGAGGGAAAGACCGTGGCCGTGCTCAGCGGCGGCAACATCGAGTTCGGCGACCTGCGGAAGCTCCTCGCGGATGGATAGGGCCAGGATCCTGATCGCGGACGAGGACGAGCTCCTCGCGCGCTCGCTCTCCTGGCTTCTCAAGGAGCAGGGGTACGACGTGTCGCTGGCTCCAGGGGGGAGTGGCCTCATGGAGCAGCTCGACGCGCACGACCCCGACCTCCTGATGCTCGACATCCTCGATGCCGACGACGATGCCGACGGCGGCTACCAGCTCCTCCGCGACATCAGCGCGGACAAGCGCTGGCGCGACATGCCGGTTCTCGTGATATCGACGCTCCCCACCGACCAGGCCATATCGCGCCTGCTCGAGAACGGCGCATCCGACTTCGTCGGCAAGCCCTTCAACGTGCGCGAGCTCGTGGCTCGCATCAGCGCCCAGCTTCGCTCCCGTCAACAGCTGCTCAGCGCGCGCTCCGACCTCTACAGCACACGCGCCGAGCTGGCAAGTGCGCGCGCCCAGGTCGAGAGCGGGCAAAAGATCGTGGACATCCTCCACGAGGTGACCGGCGACTTCTCCGCGGACGAGCTGTACAACGTTCTCGTGCGCCGCGTCGCGCGCGCCCTCGACATCTCGCACTGCTCGCTCATCCTCGCGCGCTCCGACGACGAAGTGGGGCTCGTCGCCGCCGCTTACGAGGCACAGGGGCTCGCCCAGGTGGAGATCCACCTCGATCGCTACCCCGAGATCAGAACCGCGCTGGCAACGGGGAAGCCGATGCTGATCGAGGATGTGGACCAGAGTCCGCTGTACAACGACGTGCGGCTCGACTGGGCGGCGCAGGGCACGCTCATCCCCTACCGGTCCGTCGCTGCGCTCCCTTTCCGCCTCGACGGCGAGCAGTCGGGCGTGATCTTCCTCCGCACGCTCCTCGACGAGCCGCCGCTCCGGCAGACGGACGTGGAGTTCGCCGAGATGGTGATCCGCGCCGCGGTCGCGGCCATCCGCCGTGCGCAGCTCATCGAGGCCACCCGCGCCGACAGGGCTCGGCTCGAGGTTCTTGCGCTCACCGATCCACTCACGCATACGCACAACAGGCGCGCGCTGGTGGAGCGGCTCACCGAGGAGCTCGAGCGCGCGCGTCGCTACTCGCTGGACCTGGCGCTTCTCATAGTGGACCTCGACCACTTCAAGACGGTGAACGATTCCTACGGCCACATCGTCGGCGACGAAGTGCTGCGTGGAGTGTCCGCGATGCTCCAGCGTGAGGCGCGCGCTGTGGACGTGGTAGCGCGCTACGGCGGCGAAGAGTTCGTCGTGATTCTTCCGGAGACCGCGGCCGAGGGCGCGATCGCGCTGGCGGAGCGCATCCGCGAGCGCATCTGCAACTCCCCCCCGATCCCCGGCGGAGAGTACGGCTGGCTGCGAGTGACGGTGAGCATCGGCGTGGCGACGGTCCCTTCCTCGTACGCGAACTCGCCCGAGGAGCTGATCGCCCTGGCCGACGAGGCGCTCTACCGCGCCAAGGCCGAGGGGCGCAACCGCGTGTGCGTGGCCTGACATGAAGCGCTTCGCCGCCTTCGAGCCGCCGGAATACCTGGCGTGGGAGCGCGACGAAGCGGTGATGCGCGACTACGCGGCCGCGCTCGAGCGCGATCCGGAGCGCGAGCGAATGGTGGCGCGGCTCGGCGAGGCGGAACTGCTCGACATCTATCGGGGGCTGGTGCGCAACCGGCTCACCGACATCACGCTCAAGCGCATGGTCCGTCAGGGCGTGATCTCCAAGGCGTGGCTCGGTACCGGCGAGGAAGCCGTCACCATCGGCCCGGTTCACGCGCTGCGCCGCGGCGGCGACGACCACGACGTCGTGGCGCCCATGATCCGGAACGGCGGCGCATGCCACGAGCTAGGAATGCCGGTGGCCGACATCATCCGCGCCTACATGGGAACGTTCGACGGCCCATCGCGCGGGCGCGACGGCCATTACGGCGATCTCTCCAGAGGGATCCTTCCGCCCATCAGCCACGTAGGCGACGTGGTCCCCGTGACCACGGGGATCGCGCTCTCGCTGCGCGCGCGCGGGACGGACTCGGTCGCCATGACGTGGATTGGCGATGGGACCACCAAGGCGGGCGTCACGCACGAGGGACTCAATTTCGCCGCGGTGCGCCGCGTGCCGGCGATATTCATCATCCAGAACAACCAGGTGGCGCTCGGCACACGTCTCGAGCAGCACCACCTCGCCGCGGGGCGCGGCGACTTCGCCGACTGGCCGCGCGCGTACGGGATGTGGGGCGGCGTGTTCGACGGGAACAACGTGCTCGATGCCTATGCTCTCGCCGCCCTCGCGGTGGAGCGCTGCCGCGCGGGAGAGGGTCCGGCGCTGCTCATAGCGGAGACCTTCCGCATGGGCGGGCACGCCACGCACGACGAAGCCGAGGCGAGGCGGACCTTCCCGGCGGAGCTTTTCGCCGAGTGGGGGCGGCGCGACCCGGTCGCGCTGTACGAGGAGCACCTGGTGGGACTCGGCTTCTCGCGCGAGGCGCTGGCGGCGGCGGAGACGGCGGTGGCGGAGGAGGTGGAGCGCGCGGAAGAGGCGGCGCTCGAGAGCCGGAAGGAGCGGATGCCGCGTGGCGAGAGCGCGGTGACAGGCGTCTATTCCGGATGAGACTCCGCATCGCTCCCCGGATAGCCGCCGTCGCGCTTGCCGCGTCGCTCTCGGGTGCACTGCCGTGCGCCGGGCACGCGCAGGAGCTGCTGGCGCGCGCCGACTCGCTCATGAACGCCGGTCGCGTGTTCGCGGCCGAGTCGATCTTCTATTACATGGTGAGGCGCGATCCTCGAAACCCCGCCGCGCGCCTGGCGCTGGGGAGGTATCTCGCCGCGCGCGGCGCGCTCAAGGTGGGTGCGGTGCTCATGGAAGAGGCGCGCTACTTTGGCGGAGATCCGGCCACCGTAGCCAACGCGCTGGTCCCCGTGTACGAGCAACTCGGCGACTACGCGTCGCTCGCCGCGCTTCCCGCGTCGCCACTCGACTACGCGGAGCGGCGCAGAGCCGAGTGGCTGCGCGATCATCCTCCCGGTGTCGTCGGCCCCGACTCGGCGATCGCGAAGTACGAGGTGAACGACACGCATCTGCTCGGGGAGCTGGAGCTCGACATCGGAGCGGACAGCGTGCGAGCGGTGATCGAGGGGCGCGTGACGGGGCTGGTGCTCGACACTTCGTGGATCCGGCGGGATGGCTTCGTACGCTTCGCATCGCGCGGCGAGCGTGATCCGAGCAAGGTGGCAGCGGTCGCCCGGGAGGTACGGTTGGGAGAGATCACGCTCACCAACGTGCCCGTCCGCTTCGAGCCGCTGCGCGCGCGCGGGACCGCACTCCTGGGGCTCGACGTGCTGGGGGCTCTGGCGCCCACGTTCCATCCGGCGGCGGGGCGGGTGCTGCTCCGCAAGGAAGGCCGCGTCCCGGAGGAGACCCCCGGGTTCCGCATACCGACGCTGGCCACCGATGCGGGCGTCTTCGTGGTGAAGACGCAGACCATCTTTCCCGTGGGACACCCCGACATCCAGCAGGTACTCCGGCACCGCGAGTGGACGCTGAACCCGGGGCGCGGTGAGATAATAGTGCCCGCGGGCGGCTGACGCCCTCTCCCCCGTTTACCCGGATCTTTCGAGCACCGCGCCTGAAGCGTTAAGTTGCAGGGCTCATCAATAAAGGATCCTGGAAAAACAAGGAGAATTCATACATGCGGATGCTCGTTCTGGGGGCGGGGCTGCAGGGCTCGGCCTGTGCGTACGATCTCTTGCGGAACCCCGAAGTCACCGAGGTGCGCCTCGCCGACATAAACATCTCGAATCTGCCGGCCTTCCTGGCGCCCCTTTCCGGCAAGCGATTGACTCCCACCCCCCTCGACGTCCGCGACAAGGAAGCCACGCTGGCGCTCATGCGCGAGAGCGACGCGGTGATGAGCGCGATCCCCTACTACTTCAACGGCGACCTCGCCAAGCTGGCCGTGCAGGCGGGGACCAACTTCTGCGATCTGGGTGGCAATACCGAGATCGTCCTCGAGCAGCGCAAGCTCGACGCGAAGGCGAAGGAGAAGGGACTGAGCGTGATCCCCGACTGCGGGCTTGCACCCGGGATGGTGAACATCCTCGCCGAGTACGGCATCGAGCAGATGGATGAAGTGGAGTCGGTGAAGATCTACGTTGGCGGGCTTCCGCAGCATCCGGAGCCGCCGCTCAACTATCAGATCGTATACTCGCTCGAGGGAGTGATCGACTACTACACCACGCTCTCCTGGGTGCTGCGCGACGGGAAGCGTACGCAGGTGAAGGCGCTCTCCGAGCTCGAGACCGTGGAATTCCCCGAGCCGGTCGGGAAGCTCGAGGCGTTCCACACCGCCGGCGGACTCTCCACCATGGCGGACCGTTACGAGGGGAAGATCCCCACCATGGAGTACAAGACGCTCCGCTATCCCGGGCACGCGCACATCATGGAAGCGATCCGCGAGCTCGGCCTGTTGAGCCTCGAGCCCGTGGAGGTGAAGGGCGAGAAGGTGGCGCCGCGCGATGTGTTCGTGGCGACCGCTGGTCCGCGCCTCACCAAGCCCGAGGGGAAGGATCTCGTGGCGCTGCGCGTGATCGTGGCGGGGAAGAAGGGCGGGAAGCCGAAGAAGGTGGGCTGGGAGCTCATCGATTACTACGATGCGGAGCACGGTATCAGCGCGATGGAGCGCACGACCGGCTACTCGCTCTCCATCACCGGCCAGATGCAGGCGCGCGGCGAGGTGAAGAAAGGGGTCAACACTCCCGACGAGTGCATGCCGGCGAAGGAGTACATCGACGCGCTGGCCGAGCGGAGCATCAAGTTCCGGGAGCTGTGATCGCGTGAGAGGGGAGACCCGCGGCAGGGGGTGGCGGCGGCTCGTTCCGCTCCTGCTCATCATCCCGTTCGTCGGGACGCTGTGGGTTTCCTCCTATGCCTCGCTCCAGCCGGAGCTCTGGGGCATCCCGTTCTTCTACTGGTATCAATTCCTCTGGATCGCGATCGGAGCGCTGCTCACGATAGTGGTCTATCTCGTGGAGCGATCGGAGGAGAAGCGGGGCCCGTGAACGTCACGGCGCTGGTGGTCGCCGTAGCGCTCTTCGCGCTCGTCACGGTGCTCGGCTTCGTTGCCGCGCACTGGCGGCGCGGAGATCTCGACCTCCTCCACGAGTGGGGGCTCGCCGGCGGCCGCTTCGGGACCGTGGTGACCTGGTTTCTGCTTGGCGGCGATCTCTACACCGCGTACACGTTCATCGCCGTCCCCGCACTGGTGTTCGGCGCTGGCGCGATAGGGTTCTTCGCGGTGCCGTACACGATCATCGTGTACCCGTTGGTGTTCGTCACGATGCCGCGATTGTGGTCGGTGTGCCGCGCGCACGGCTACGTGACGCCGGCGGATTTCGTGCGCGGGCGCTACGACAGCAGCACGCTGGCGCTGGCGGTCGCCGGCACCGGGATCCTCGCTACCATGCCTTACATCGCCCTGCAGCTCGTGGGGATCCAGGTCGTGATCGCGGGACTCGGGATCACGGGGACGGGGCTCATGGGTGACATGCCGCTCATCATCGCCTTCGTGATCCTGGCGGCGTACACCTACTCGAGCGGGTTGCGAGCGCCGGCGCTCATAGCGCTGGTGAAGGATCTGCTGATCTTCGTGACCGTCATTGCGGCGGTCGTGATCATCCCGGCGAAGCTCGGGGGTTACGGTGCGATCTTCGCTGCGGTGCCCAGGGAGAAGCTCGATCTCGCGCCCGCGCAGTACGGGTCTTACGCGACGCTCGCCCTGGGCTCCGCGCTCGCCCTGTTTCTGTACCCGCACTCCATCACGGGAGTGTTGAGCAGCAGCGGGCGGAAGGTGATCAAGCGCAACGCGGCTTTTCTGCCGGCGTACAGCTTTCTTCTCGGCCTGATCGCGCTCCTCGGCTACATGGCGATCGCGGCGGGGATAAAGCCGGATCCGACGTACGGGACGCAGTGGGCCGTGCCCGCGCTCTTCGACGCGATGTTTCCCGACTGGTTCACCGGCGTAGCGTTCGCGGCGATCGCGATCGGCGCGCTGGTGCCGGCGGCGATCATGTCCATCGCGACGGCGAACCTCTTCACGCGGAACATCTACAAGGAATATCTGCGACCCGATGCGACGCCACGCAACGAGGCGCGGGTGGCGAAGCTCGCATCGCTGGTGGTGAAGTTCGGCGCGCTCGTTTTCATTCTCGCGCTCGAGAACGCGCGGCAGGAAGCGATCGACTTCCAGCTCCTCGGCGGCGTGTGGATCCTGCAGACCTTCCCCGCGGTGATCTTCGGGCTGTACACGCGCTGGTTCCACCGCTGGGCGCTGCTCGCGGGGTGGCTGGTCGGAATGGCGACCGGCACCGCCATGGCGGCGTCGCAGCACTTCACGGCGATCTACCCGCTGCAGATCGGCGGATTCGATCTGCGCGGGTATAGCGCGTTCTACGCGTTCATCGCGAACGTGATCGTGGTGGTGGTAGGGAGTGTGGTTCTGAACGCGATGGGCGTGTCGCCGGGGAGGGATGAGACGGTAGATAGCGACTACGTGAGTGACGGGGTCAGGCCACTGGAATCGAGCGTGCCCGAGTCCGGTGCCGCCGTGGCGGACCCCGCCGTCTAGCGCGTGAACCCGGCTAGCGTGGCTCCTACCTGATCGATCGCCTGGCGCGCGCGCCAGCGGTCGTGGCCGTTGTAGATGAGCGCGAAGGCCAGCAGCTCTCCGTCGCGCGCGGTGACGTAGCCGCCGAGGGAGATGATGTTGTTGGTGGTCCCGGTTTTCGCGTGCAGATTCCCCGCGGCGGGCGTGCGCCGCATGCGGTGACGCAGGAGCTCAGATTCGCCCGCCACCGGAAGCGATGCATGAAACGCGTCGCTCCACGGCGCTTCGTGCGCGTAGGACAGAAGCTGAACGAGTGACCGCGGTGTGACGCGGTCGAGCACGGAGAGACCGCTTCCATCGGCGGCGAGCACGCTCCCGGGGCGGGCGCCCACTTTTTCCGTCATGAAGCGCTGGAGAAGCGCGTTCGCGTTTGCGGCCGAGCCAATGCCGTTGCCCGACGCGGCGCGTCCCGCGTCGCGGAAGAGAAGCTCGGCGTAGTGGTTGATGCTCTCGCGATTCATCGCGGACACCAAGCGATCGAGCGGAGGCGATGCCAGTGAGGTAACCGTGCGCGCGCCTGCTGGCGTGGCGCCGAGCTTCGTCGAGCCGGCAACGGCTACTCCGCGCGCCGCGAGCGCGTGGCGAAAGGCACCGGCGGTGAAGAGCGCGGGCTGCTCCACCACCAGCTGGTAGCGTCGCGTATCGGAGCGCGATCCGATCCAGCCGCGCACTTCTATGGTGCCCCTCGAGGTGTTGCGCACGATGATCCGCGCGCCTCGCTTCCCCGCGACGGTGCGAACGGATGACGCGACGGGGATGTCGGATGCCGGCTCCAGCGACACGACAGCCGCGTGCCCGGTCTTCCCCGGCTCCACGGCCACGAGCACGATGTTGTCGTTGAGCGACAGCGCCGACACGCGCGCGGCGTAGCTGGACTGCAGGTAACGGTTCAGCCATCCATCGGGGACCAGCTCGTGCTGGAAGGCGGAGGCGTCGGCGATGATGTTTCCGGTGACGCGCCTGACCCCCGCGTCGGCCACGAGCTGCGCAAGGACGTCCATCGCCGCCGACGCGCCGCCCTGGTAGTAGCGGCTGGAGAGACCCGGATCGCCGCCGCCTCGCAGTATCAGATTCCCGTGCAGCGTACCGTCGGCATCGAGGTACCCGGAGCGCAGGACGTCGGTGCTGAACTGGTGCTCGGCGCCGAACTGGTCGAGCGCGAGCGCCGTGGTGTAGAGCTTCATGTTCGACGCCGGTTGCAGCTCGTCATCGGCGTTGATCGAATAGAGCGTGTCGCCGCGTGTGAGCGAGACCACGATGGCCCCCCACGTCCCGCTGCGCACCCGGCTGTCGAGCATCAGCCCCACATCGCTCGCCAGCTCCGCCTCACTCGCTGGCGCCGTGTAGCTCGCCGGCGCCACCGTGCGTGCCCGTGTCGAGCGCGCCCCTCTCCCGCGCGCCGCTCCGCCAGCGTGCGCCGCTCCCGGAAGCACCGCTTCCGTCACCACCGGTGCCTGCCCCTCGAGATCTCCCTGTGCGTGCCCGGAGGCCGGCATCGCCACGAGCGCCGCCGCCATCGCGCCCGCGCCCATCCCGGCCCGCAAGCGCCCAACAATTTCTGCAATAACGATTTGCATGACAAAACGGAGAGGTGAAACGGAGACGAGACCTACGTGATCCCTACGAGCGGGAGAGGGGGGAGGTAACGGGGGAGGGGGAGAGAAGAGAAAGCAGAAAGCAGTGAACTGCCGAGGGGGTGAGGGGAGGAGGTGAGAGGAGACAGGGAACAGGGAACAGGAAACAGGAAACAGGAAACAGGAAACAGGAAACAGGAAACTGCCTCGGGGTAGAGGGCTCTACCGCCGGGAGCCCTTTCCTGTTCCCTGTTTCCTGTTTCCTGTTTCCTTGCCGTTCCAGCTTTCTGCTCTCTGCTTTCTCCCTCCTCCCCAACTACACCTTGATCACGATATCCCTCTTATACAGCTCTCGCATGATCCAGAAGAAGAGGAGGACGTAAGTGATGGCGAAGAGGAGGGAGGCGTTGCGGGGGGAGAGCCAGGAGGCGTAGACGGTCTGGTAGAAGGCGGATTGGACGGAGACGGTGTCGCCGTTGTAGGGGACCTTGATGAGCGTGTAGATGAGGCGCGAAAGGAAGCCCTCGCCGATGAAGGCGAAGAGGGGGTTCACGCCGAAGATCACGAAGGGCTTGGTCCAGCCGCGCCAGCCCTGGATGTCGATCAGCCACATGCAGGTGGCGATCGTGACGCATGCGAGACCGGCGGTGAAGACCACGAAAGAGCTGGTCCAGAGGTTCTTGTTGATCGGGAAGAACCAGTTCCAGACGAGGCCCACCATCATACCGATCGCACCGAGGGCAAAGAGGCCGGCAACGCGATCGATGAGCGCGCGCTTCGAGCCGATCCAGCGACCGGCGAGAACGCCGAGCATCGCGGTGCCGATGGCGGGAAGCGTGGAGAGGATTCCCTCCGGATCCCAGGTCTTCGAGCCGCGCCACATGTGGTTCGAACCGATCACCGCGCGATCGAGCCACGCGCTCAGCGTCGCTTCAGGGCGGTCGAGCGTGTACATCCCGAGCCCATAACCGGGGACGGGGATCAGCGTCATCGCGATCCAGTAGCCCACGAGCAGCGCGGCGATGATCCCGATGGTGCGCTTCGTCGGCGCGTGCATGGTGAGGAGCGCTGCGAAGATGTAGGCGACGCCGATACGCTGCAGCACGCCGGTGACGCGCCAGGTCGAGATCCCGATGTTCGCCGTGGCGGAGTCGAAGACGATCCCGAAGGGGAGGTGCAGGACGAACGGAGCGTAGGGGAAGCCGCCGAGGAGCAGCCCTGCCAGGATGATGAGCCCGCCCCGCTTGAGGATCTGCCGCACGATCTCGCCGTCGCTCGCGCCGCGTTTGCGGCGCGAGGTGAGCGAGAGGTGGGTAGTGATCCCCACGATGAAGAGGAAGAAGGGGAAGATCAGGTCGGTGGGCGTCCATCCGTGCCACTCCGCGTGCTCGAGTGGGGGATAGATGGCGCTCCACGTCCCCGGGTTGTTCACCAGAAGCATTCCCGCGATGGTCAGGCCGCGGAAGACGTCGAGGGAGAGGAGCCGCTCCTTGAGATGCGGGTGCGGCGCGACCGTGGATTCGATTGCCGGCTCGCCGGTCGCGCCCTCGCGGGAAATAGTACTGCTCACGTGGTTTTCTGGTCAGCCGAGCTGGCGAAGCTCCACTGGTTGTCCTTGCACTCGAAGTAGAGTGCCTTGGTGGGTGCCGGTCCGGCGTTTTCTCCCGTGGTGAAACGGCCGCTCAGGTGGACCACCGCCCGTCCGCCCTCCGCCGGTTCCGTACCGCCGTACTGGACGAGGAGGGTGGGGAAGGGTCCCTTCTCCGTGAGCATGGCGAGGACGGTCTGCTGCTTGGCCGTATCCTCGGGGAAGAGATACGTGGGACCGGTGTTCTGGAGCACTTCACGGCCGGCGTCCGGGAGGGCGGAATCGCCCGTGGATTGGACCAGGAAGCGCTGGGGCTTGGGGGTGAGACCCTTCAGGTACTGGGTGACCGCTTCAGCAGTCACGGGATCACCGGGTGCCGCGCAACTACTCGAGCCGAAGCTACGTCCGTTGTCGGACGCGCTCGCGCAGGCGGAGAGAAGCACGGCGAGGGCGGCGATGGCGGCCGGTAGGCACTTCGAGTGAGTTTTCATGCCAAGATAGTTGCACGCCGGCGGCGATTTGTCGAGTCCGACGGGGAAACGGCCAGGCGAACGACGGGGTCGGGTCTACGATGTCGAGCAGGCTCAACCATAACAAAGCTATGGTTGAGCCTGCTCGACATCGTAGACCCGACCCCGCTGTTTCAAACGTGCAACGCGAGGTGCCCGAAGAGGAAGAGCAGGGAGATCAGAACGACGATGGCTATGATCAGCGGGCCAATGAAGAGGCCGCGGAAGAGCTTCGCGTCGTATTTCAGGTGCATGTAGAACATCACCACTATCGCGAACTTCGCCACCGACATCGCCAGCAGCGCGGGAACGAAGAGGCGGGTCTCCTTCACCGGCGTGTAGTAGATCCAGACCTCGCCCGCTGTGATGACGGTCAGGATTATCGCCACCCACTTGTACGTCCCCCAATCCGGGTGCGCGTGCTCGAGGGCGTGTGCCTCGCCGTGTGCGTCGTACATGGTCTGAGAGTGTGAATGCTCGGCCATCGTTCCCTCGTTATTGGATCAGGTAGACGAGCGTGAAGATCGCGATCCACACGACGTCCACGAAGTGCCAGTAGAGCGCGCAAACGTCGACGTTGATCGCGTCCCGCGGCCCGAGTCCGCGCTTCATGTCCACACCGAGCAACGTGAGCAGCCAGAGCACGCCGACGGTGACGTGGGCGCCGTGGAAGCCGGTGAGGATGAAGAAGGTGGACCCGAACAGGTTGGTCTTGATCGTGAGCCCCTCGTGAACGAACGAGGTGAACTCGTAAGCCTGGAAGCCCAGGAAGGTGGCGCCGAGGAGCGCGGTCATCCCCAGCCAGATCTTCGAGTACTTCGTGTCGCCACGCACGACGGCGGAGTGCGCGAGCACCATCGCCAGCGACGACATCAGCAGCACGAAGGTGGACGCCGACGTGACGGGGATGTTGAGGATCGCGTGGAACTGCTCACCCGTGGCCGGGTTCGTCCACGGCGTATGCGGGAACGGCCCTACGACCGAGCGCCCCTTGTAGATCAGATAGGTCGAGATCAGCGACGCGAAGAAGAAGCACTCCGAGCCGATGAAAGCCCAGATGGCGATCTTGCTGCTGCTGAGGCCAGTGCTGGTGTAATGGTGCCCGGCGTGCGAGTCGGCCAGTGCGGCGGTAGCCAATGCTAGTGTCTCCAGTAAGTGGTCGACGGTCGGCGGTGAGCGCGCATCAGTCGAGCGCGCTCACCGCCCATCGCTCAGTGTTCCGGCTCGATCGGCGTGAGGAGCCACGCGGCCATCGCGACGAGGAATAGCAGCCCTCCGATGACCATGATCGCCGCGTGCTTGTGCCAGATGAGACCGATGAACGGAATCACGAAGGCGATCGTGGCGAGGAGCGGCTTGATCGTGGGCGAAGGCATGACGATCACCGGCTCCCCCGCGGATGGGTGGGCACCTTCCGCGTTGAGATGGATGTCCGAGGGCGTGGTGATCTCGCCCGCCTCCTTCCCTGCGACGGCGACCTCCACCTTGCGCTCGCCATCCTTGGTATGGGGCACCGTCTCGGTGAGATGCGGCGCCTTCACATCCCACATCGGGTAGCGAGAGGTGATGGTCGGGATCTTCGCGTAGTTGTAGTGTGGCGGGGGCGAGGGAGTGGACCACTCGATCGTCGGCGCGCCCCACGGATCGCCGCCAGCCACCGCGCCGCTACGCCGGCTCCGGATCATGTTGATCACGAAGAAGAGCGTACCGAGCGCGAGGATGAAGGCGCCGATGGTGGAGATGTGGTTGTCCAGGTTCCACCCCTGGTTCGCATCGTACGACCAGATGCGGCGCGGCATCCCGTGCAGGCCAGCGAAGTGCATCGGGAAGAAGGTGAGGTTCATCCCGATGAAGGTGAGCCAGAAGTGCCACTTGCCGAGCTTCTCGTCGAGGAAGCGGCCCACGATCTTCGGGAAGTAGTAGTAGATCCCGGCGAAGAGCCCCATCATCGAGCCGCCGAACATCACGTAGTGGAAGTGCGCCACCACGAAGTAGCTGTCGGTCTGCTGCAGATCGGAGGGCACCGAGGCGTGCATGACGCCCGAGATACCGCCGATGGTGAAGAGGCAGACGAGGCCCACGGCGAAGAGCATCGCGGTGGTGAAGCGGAGCGAGCCGCCCCACATGGTACCCAGCCAGTTGAAGATCTTCACCCCCGTGGGGATGGCGATCAGCATGGTGGTGATGCCGAAGATCGAGTCGGCGATCGGGCCCATTCCCACCGCGAACATGTGGTGCGCCCACACGCCGAAGCCGAGGAAGGCGATGAGGATGAGCGAGTACACCATCACCGGATAGCCGAAGAGCGGCTTGCGGGAGAAGGTGGGCGTCACCTCGGATACCAGACCGAACGCCGGTAATATCAGGATGTACACCTCCGGGTGCCCGAACAGCCAGAAGAGGTGTTGCCAGAGTAATGGGTCCGCCCCGGCGGGGATCTCGTAGAAGTTGGTCCCGAAGAAGCGGTCGAAGAGGAGGAAGGTGACCGCGACCGTGATCATCGGGAACGAGAGCACGATCAGGAACTGCGTGACGAACGCCGACCAGGTGAAGACCGGCATGCGCATGAAGTGCATGCCCGGCGCCCGCAGGTTGATGATCGTGGTGATGAAGTTGAAGCCGGCCGCGAGCGAGGAGACGCCCAGGATCTGCAGCCCGATCACCCAGAAGTCCATGTTCAGGCCGGGGTTGTACGTCCGCGTGTTGAGCGGAGCGTACGCGAACCAGCCGGAATCGGGCGCGGCGTGGAAGAGCCACGACACGTTCATGAATAGGCTACCGGCGAGGAAGACCCAGTAGCTGAACGCGTTGAGGCGCGGGAAGGCCACGTCGCGCGCACCTATCTGCAGCGGGATCAGATAGTTGAAGAACGCGGCGGAGAGCGGCATGATCACCATGAAGATCATGGTGGTGCCGTGCATCGTGAAAAGCTGGTTATACAGATCAGCGCTCACCAAACGACCGTTAGGGCCGTAGAGCTGGGTGCGGATTATGAGTGCTTCGATGCCGCCGACGATGAACCAGGCGAGCGCCGTGTACAGGTAGAGCTGGCCGATCTTCTTGTGGTCGGTGGTGGAGAGCCAGCTCCAGATTCCACTCTCGTACTTGTGCCGGGTTCTGGGGAGAGCGGGTGCCGCGACAGTGGTTGCCATTCGGGATCTCCGGTTACTTCAAGGACAAGATGTAGGCGGCGATATCGGCGATCTGCTGATCGTCGAAGGCTCCCATGGTGTGCGGGAGACCCTTCCCCATGGGGGGCATCAGGCTTCCGGGCTTCATCGCCGGGGCATCCTTGATCCAAAGAGCCAGGTGCTTCGCATCATTGGGATACATGCCGGCCGCGATGGTCGTGCGGCTGCCCACGTGGGTAAGGTTCGGGCCGATTATCCCGGGCGATACGCCCTGGATGGTGTGGCAGCCGATGCACGCGCCGGTCTTGTAGAGCTGTGCCCCGCGAGCCGGATCGCCCTCCTGGGCGTTGACGGCCAGCCCAGCCGGAGTCGGAGTCGCGGGTACGGTCCACTCGGGGAGGTTGTCTTCCGACCACGTGCCGGTGTTCCCCTGGGCGGACGCGCTCACGAGCTGGGGCTGCGGCGCAGCAGCGGCCTGGGCCACAGCCTGCTTCGATGTATCCGGTGCTGGCGGAGTGAAGGCGGGGCCGGTTTTCTGGTGGGCGATGTACGCCTCGAACTGGGCGGGCGGCACGGTGAACACGCGGAACCTCATGTTCGAATGAGACGTGCCGCAGTATTCGGCGCAGAATCCATTCCATACGTAGGACGACTCGGGCGTGAACCAGAGGTGGTTCGCCATCTTCGGGTCCTTGTGAATGAGATCCCGCTTGCCGACCAGCTGAGGGGTCCAGAACGAGTGCACCACATCGTTGGTGGTGAGCTGCAGGTTCACCTTGCGGCCCACGGGGAGGTAAAGCTCGTTCGCGGTCGTGACACCGTACTCGGGGTAGCGGAACTCCCACCACCACTGGTGCCCGATCACCTCCACCTGCAGCGCCGAGGCCGGCGCGGCGGATTGGGTCTCGAAGATCGTCCGAACCGACGGGACGGCGATGATCGCGAGGATCACGGCTGGGATCAGCGTCCAGGTCACCTCGAGCGTGGTGTTGCCGTGGGTCTGCTTCGGTTCAGGGCTACCTGGACGAGCCCTGTACTTTATGAGCACGTAGACCAGAAGCCCTTCCACGACCACGAAGACTATTCCGCCGAGCACTAGCAGAAGGTTGGTCAGGCTTTCCTGCGCCTGACCCACCTCTGAATGGGCTCCGAAAGTGCTATTGGGGTCGTTGGAACAGGCAGCCAGCGCTAAGGCGAGCGCTGGTAGCAGCGCGGTCCAGAAGAACCGGCGCGCGCGGTGGTGACCAGTCATCCCGTATCCTGAAAGGCGTTCGTTCGGAAGTGGACGCGATATTCGCGCCCCGTTGTGGGGTTTGGCGCGGAAGCTATGGCGGCAACAACGACAAAGCAAGCGAAAATGGTTACTTGCGCCCCCTTTCCGGCTACTGTATACCATAGGCCAATGTTGTTGTCAGGTGAGGGATTACAGGAGGGTAGGGGAAGACCTTACAAAGGGGGGAAAGCAGAAAGCAGAGAGCAGAAAGCAGTGAAACCCTAGGGTTCAGGGGGCAGGGTTCAGGGTTCAGGTACTACCTCGGAGTCGAGATCTCGACCCCGAGGCACTGCCTGAACCCTGAACCCTGAACCCTGAACCCTGAACCCT
>DATCXR010000280.1:0-4218 GCA_036565685.1 Gemmatimonadaceae bacterium | reverse complement strand
TACGCGTGGGGGAGGTGAAGGGCTCCATCCCCAGCCGGCTCGCCAGGATCGAGAGGCGCAGCATGTGGAAGGGGTCGCTCACCAGGAGCACCGATCGGCCGGGGAGCGCGTCGACCATGGTGCGCACGCTGTGCAGCGATTGGCTGGTGGTGAGCCCGCGTGCCTCCATGAAGATCGCGCTGTCCGGCACGCCGTGCTTCGCGAGGTAGTTGCGGCCAACCTTGGCCTCGCTGGTCGTGTCGCCCACACCGATGCCGCCGGTGACTATCACCACCGGGGCGAGACCGCGCCGGTAGAGATCGAGGGCGTGGTCCAGCCGCGCGCGAAGTACCGGGGATGGGCGTCCCTCGTACTGCGCGGCGCCGAGCACCACGATGGCGTCGGCCGGTCGTGCTTCGTCGCGTCGACCCGTCAGCAGCACGGCTAGCGCCATGCCTGCCCAGACGACGAGAAGCAGTGCCGCAAGCGCGATGGCGAAGCGCGCCCTACCGGGCTTGCGGCGCTTCGTGGTGCCGGAGATGGCTATTCGGTGAGGTTCAGGAGCGCGAGCCAGAATACGTCGAACGATGCGCGGGCGTTGAAGTCGGAATCGATCCCGGTGGCCACGGCCAGACCATCGACGAAGGGGACCACCACATCGGCCAGGAGGCCGGCGGGAACGCGGGGACGGAGAGTGAGGAGGGCGAAGAGCTGTTCGATGGATGCGGTGGCGGCATCGCGGCGCTCGAGGTTGGAGACCTGGATGGCGCGTCTCACCAGCGTGCCGCGCCACTGGGCGAGCTCCATGAGCACACGCATGTGCCCGCGCTCGAGCTCGGCCGATAGCCACGCCCAGAGGTCGTCGATCGCGTGTCGGGGAGTGGACTGGGCGAGCGCCGCACGCTCACGGGCCACCAGATTGCGGGTCATCCACTCCACCACGCGTGCAAGGAGCGTTTCCTTGTCGTGGAAATGGTAGTGGATGAGCCCCTTGCTCACCCCAGCCTCCTCGGCGACTTCGTGCATGGTCAGCGCGCTCGCGCCCGATGCCACGATGCAGCGCACCGCGGCCCGGAGAATTCGCTCGGCGGCTTCCACGCGTGGCCGGCGATCCGACGTCGCCACCGTGGTCACGGATTTCTCGCCGGGCACCGTGCGCGAGGGCACGACGCGGTATGGGTCAATCTATACCCCCTGGCCACGGGCGCGGCCGCTTACTCTGGAAGGATTTGCACGTGAAGAGAGTGTCCGAGCGGAGTGAGCTCACTGTCCACGCATGGTCGCGCGCTCAGGAAGGAACATTGCTGCTTTCGCTGCTGGGCATACGCTGGAAGACGACCGTCAGTCGCTGGGTATCCTGCGACATCAGGGCAGGCTCCCACCCGGCGCGGCTCCTCTCGTTGAGAAGGTCGGTGAGCGCGTCCTCATCATCCTGGCTGCGGCGCGAAAGCCTCAGCAGGACGGCCTGATATTCTTTCATGTGGGCGAAGATACTCCCTTCGCCACCACACCCACCACCCCCGCGGTACTTCTGCCCAGTCCGCCAGAGTTAACCGAACCACTCCCTGGGACAGTCGCGCTGCTGGCGGGCGGCCTCCAGAACCCACTGCTGCGCCGTGGGGTCGGTGACCTCCTCCTCCACCCGGTCGAACCATCCGGCTGAGCGCCGCACATCGCCTACCCGGCGCCAGAGCTCACCCACCAGGTAGGTGAGCACCGGCCGCTCGTCGCGGTCTACCCCGTCGTACGAGGCGAGCGCCTGCTCGAAGGTAAGGGCCGCGTCGCGGCGGAAGTAGCGCTCCGCCTCGGTATCCGCCTCATCCACACAGCACCACGCCGCGCGCAGCAGAAGATCCGCCACGCGCCGGGGTTCGGCACCCTGCCAGGTAGCTACCTTGGCCGCGAACTCGTACTTCTCGGACCCGGGGATGACGCCGTCGGCCAGCTTGGGGGCCAGTTCGTCCCAGATGTGCTCCTTCAGAAGTGGGCTGACGTCCGCTTCGTCGCTGAAGTCACGTTCGCTTCCCGCGTAGCCGCAGCGAGAGCAGACATGGATGAAGTAGGGCAGGGGCTGCGCGCCGGCGGCGCGCTCGTGGAAGTCCGTGCGCTTGCCACCGAACGAGTTGGTGGACAGAACCGCCTGCGAGGTGAAGCGGTTGCTACATATCGGGCAGCTGAGCTCTATCTGTTTCAAGGTGGTCATCATCGTCTCCGGCACCCTCCTCCGGAGGCGTACAAGGGAAGATGTGTGCCATGTAGTCACTTCCCCACGCAGAAGTCGCTGAAGACCCGGTCGAGTACGTCCTCCACATCCACCCCGCCTATGAGCGACTCGAGAGCAGTCGCGGCGGCGTGCAGGTGTACCGCCGCAACGGTCGCCGGGAGCGACCCCTCACGCCAGGCTCGCTCGAAGTCGGCCACCTCTTCCCGCGCGCTCTGCACAGCCACACGGTGACGCTCGCGCGTGAGGAGCGGCGCGGAGCGATCGGCCGCAGCGCCGTACCGATGCTGGCCGTAGCGCTCCGCTATGAGCCGCGCCATCGCATCGGCAAGCTCGCCAAGCCCGGCGCCGGTCGCGGCGCTCACCGCGATGCCGGAAGCCATTTCGTAACGATTCGCTACTAAGTCCGACTTCGTGCGCACCGAGAGCACCGGCGCGCTGGTCAGAGCCCGCACGCGCGACGCGGTGAGTGCGAGCGACTCCTCGCTCTCGCCACAGGCCAGAACGGCGTCCGCCGAGCCGAGATAGCGCTCGCTCACCTCGATGCCGAGTCGCTCCACGATGTCGCTCGTCTCACGCAGACCCGCCGTGTCCACCAGACGCACTGGCCACGAGCCGACGTCGGCCACCGCCTCGATTGCATCGCGCGTGGTACCCGGTATGTCGGTCACGATCGCGCGGGTGCTCCCCAGCAGGGCGTTGAAGAGAGAGGACTTCCCAGCGTTCGGGGCGCCGGCGATCACCACGAGCGCACCGCGGCGGATCATCTCACCCGTCGCCGCGGTGGCGAGGAGCGCGTCGAGCGCCGCGAGCAACTCGGCGATTCCCCGCTCCACACGCTCCGCCGGAATGGGGCCGTCGTCCTCCTCGGGAAAGTCGATGTCGTAGGCGATGAGTGCCTCCAGAGCTATCACCGCATCGCGGAGCGCCGCGATCCGCCTCGAGAGGCTTCCCTCCAGCTGGCCGATCGCGGCGTCGTGCATCGCGCGCGACTGGGCGTCGATGAGATCACCCACTCCCTCGGCCTGCAGGATGTCCATCTTGCCATTGGCCACCGCGCGCCGGGTGAACTCACCGGGGAGTGCCTCGCGCGCGCCGGCACCGAGGAGGGCCCCGAGCGCCAGCACTGGTACGAGCAGTCCGCCGTGGACGCTCAGCTCCACGAGGTCTTCGCCGGTGTACGAGCGCGGTGCCGCGTACACGGTTACTACCGGTCGATCTATCACCTTCCCGCTTGCGGGGTCGCGCAGCGTGACGAGATGCACCGCACGCGGCTCTGCTCTCCATGGGGTGATCACGCGCGAGGCGATCGAGTACGCATCCGGGCCGCTCAGCCGCAGCACGGCGAGCGCCCCCCGCCCCCCTGGGGTCGCGAGCGCGGCGATCGTGTCGCCCGCGCCGGGAAGAGGAATGGAGGGGGAGGGGGAGCGGGAGGTGGAGCGGGAAAGTGGGGTCGTCGAGCCGTTGCCCAGCACGTTCTCATGCATGCTCAACTTCCCGCTTCGAGCTCGAACGAGCTCCCAGGCTCGAGGATCTTCACATCGCCCCTCCGGTGGTGGCGCTCGAGATCGGCGCGCAGCTCGCGGATAGCCTGGTACGGTCCCGAGGTGAGGTGCCGGAAGGTGCCCCAGTGGTAGGGGATGAAGTACCTGGCGCCCAGCGACTCGAAGAGCGTGAGCGCGTCACCGGGGGTGAGGTGCCCGCGACGGAAGGCGGCGCGCTTCCACCAGGGCGCGTGCCCGATCGGGAGGAGCGCCACGTCGAGCGTACGACCCCCCGCTGAGCGGAATCGCTCGTCCACCATGCGCCGGCCCCCTGCCGAGAGCGCGGTGTCGCCGGCGAAGAAGCAGGTGGAGTGTCGATCGTCCAGGAGGTACATGTTGGCGGCGCTCCGCCAGCGATCCACCGCGTAGCGCGCACCCATGTGCCGCGCCGCGCCGGCGGTTATCTCGAGCGCGCCGACCGTCACACTCTCGTCCGGGGCGAGCGGCTCGGCGTTGGCGAAGCCGCGCCGCGCG
>DATCXR010000271.1:0-26598 GCA_036565685.1 Gemmatimonadaceae bacterium | reverse complement strand
GCTGGCGGAGCAGCCGCCGCTGGTGCGGTGGCGCGATCTCTCGCGCGACGGCCGCGTGGCGTTCTACCCGCGCTGGCTCGATTCCGCGTCGCTGGTGTATGCGGCGAGCAACGGCTTTTCGTCACCCGGTGCGTACGAGGCCGACACTTCGGGGAAGGTGCGGCGCATCGGCCGGCGCAACGACGCGGACATCAACACTCCGCTTCCCGACGGCTCGCTGCTCTTCTCGCAGCTCGAGTTCACCGATCCGTATCACGTGCGCGCGGATCTGTACGTGCAGCGCGACGGGGACCAGCACCGCCTCACGCACGGCGCGCGTCTGGCGCAGCCTGACGCGCGGAGGAGCGATGGAGCGATAGTGGCGGTGCGTTACGGCGGCGCCACCACGCAGCTCGTGAGGGTAAGCTCCGACGGCGGCGAGATCGTGGCGTTGAGCACCGTCTCTCCGGACACGCAATGGTCCGAGCCTCGCTGGTCGCCGCGCGGCGACCGCATAGCGGTGACGCGCTGGACGCGCGGCGCGTATGCCGACGTGGTGGTACTCGACACGCTCGGGAATATCGTGCGCGCGCTCACGCACGACCGCGCCTTCGATAGCGCGCCGAGTTGGAGCGGGGATGGCTCCGAGGTGCTCTTCACGTCCAACCGGGCGGGGAAGTCGGAGATCTACATCGCGCCCGCCGACGGGGATGGCGAGCCGCGGCGCCTGAGCAGCGCGGCTTTCGGGGCGTTCTATCCGTCGCTGTCGCCCGATGGGAAACTGCTCGCCGCCGTGCGCTACGACTACAGGGGATGGTACGTGGGCTACGCGCCATTCGACAGCTCGGATGCCGATACGCCACCGGTGGAGTCGTCGTATGCGGCGCCCCCGCTCGCGCCCGCGCGGAGCGACAGCTCTCCCGCGCGCGACTACTCGCCGTGGCGATCGATGCTGCCGCGCTACTGGATACCGATCGCGGCGCAGACCACCACCGGCGGCTACTCGGTGGGCGCCTTCACCAGCGGTAACGACATCGTGGGAAGGCACGCGTACTTCGCTCAGGCGCTCATCGATCCCGTGGACGCGGAGCACACCTTCGACGCCGGCTACCGCTACGCGGGGCTGGGCCAGCCCCTGCTCGACCTGGCCGCCTCGCAGTACTGGGATCGCGCACTCCTGGTGAACGATAGCAACGAGAAAGTCGGTGATCTCGTGCGACGCACGCGCACCTTCTCGCTGGGTTTCACGGTGCGCCGGCCGCGAGTGCGGAGCAGCGCGCTGGCGTCGTTGCGCGGCGAGTTGGAGATGCGCCGCTACACCACCGAGCCGGGCGACCTGCTCGGTCAGATCAGCGATCCATACTATCACTCCGATCCACACTACTGGTCGCTCGTAGCTTCCGGGAGCTGGTCGAACACGCAGCGCCCGCCGCTATCCATCTCTCCCGAGGATGGCATCTCGCTAGCGGCCACCGGGCGTCTGCGCTGGCTGGCCGGCGTACCGGGAGAGATCGGAACGCGCTCGCAGAGCGTCAGCGCTCTCGCGAATGCCTACAAGTCCATCGCGGCCGGCGGCTTCGCGCACCACGTGCTGGCGCTGCACGTAGCCGGCGGCGCGGCAAGCGGCGCGGATCCAGGCGAGTTCAACGTGGGCGGTTCGAGTGGAACACCAACGGAGATCTTCCCGGGCTTCACGATCGGATCGCACCACACCTTCGCAGTGCGCGGGTTTCCTTCCGGCGCGCGGAGCGGCCGCAACGTCGCCGCCGGCTCCGTCGAGTATCGCGCCCCCCTGTTCACCTCCCAGCGCGGGCTGGGCTTCTGGCCAGTGTTTCTCGACCGCACCTCGGTCGCCTTCTTCACCGATGCCGGAACCGCGTGGGGCACCGGCGCCGACGGTGACTTTTCGGACTACATCGCCTCCGCCGGCGCCGAGCTCGATCTCGACGCTGGCCTCCAGTACGATGTCCCCTACCGGCTGCGACTTGGCCTCGCTTTTCCGCTGGTGAACCGCTCGTTGAGGAGCGTGTCGGGGACGAGTGTGTATTTTCAGCTCGGGTACCAGTTTTGAGTCGAGAGAAAGCAGAAGGCAGACAGCAGAAAGCAGTGAACTGCAAGAGGGTTCAGGGTTCAGGGGGCAGGGTTCAGGAACTGCCCGACGGTCGAGGTCTCGACTCCGAGGTAGTACCTGCACCCTGAACCCTGCCCCCTGAACCCTAGGGTTTCACTGCTCTCTGCTTTCTCCGCAGTTCCCCTGCCCCGTAGTTCTACAGCGTGAACCACCCCTTGACCGTGCACCACCAGTTGCAAGTGCCGCTCGGCTTCGGCTTGGGAGGGGTGTACGGCTTGAGCGCGTAAGAGGGGGTGAACGCGCCAGCGTGGTTGGACGAGGCGAGCTCGAAGTTCCCCGCCACCTGCGGACCTCCGCGGAACGTCAGCTTGAAATCACCGGTCGCGCCGCCGTTGGCCGCGCTTCCTGTAAGCGTCAGCTTCCCGTCACCGCTCTGGCCCGCTAGGGTGAAGCGCGCGCCGCTCGCGGCGCCGCTGAGGGCCAGCCCATCCGCATTCTCCACGGACATGATGCGGCCTTTCTGGCTCACGGTCACTGAGCTCATGATCGGCTTGGCCGCCTTGGGTGCCGGCTTCCCGCCGACTGTGGTCGGCGTGAGGATCAACGAGTAGGCACCTGGCTCGATGGTGGAGTGGCTCAGGGTAGGGACTTTGCGATCGGGCACTTGACCGACTTCGCGTACATGGCCAGGCCGCTGAGGCAGCGGTTTGTTCACCTGTGCGATGCCAGCGGAGCTGGCTGCGGCGCACAGGACGAGTGCTGCTACGAGTTGTCTCATCTATGTCTGCTCCTGGATGTGATGGTCGATTTCTCTCTGCGTTGCGTTCAGCACGAGGCCTCGATGCCTACCTCGCCTCCGTATGCTGCTTCGTTACCCTTGAACGAGACGCTGCTCTTGGCATACGCCTTCATTGACTTCTCGATTGTCAGAACACCGTCTCCAACCTCCACCTTGTCACCGGGCGAAGCGCGCCCCTCGCGCTCGAGCTTGTCCTGCAGCCACTCGCGTTTCCAGCCTGCCGTACCACCGCCGCTCTTGATGGAAGTCGCAGCGCCCCGCCCCCGCGGGATCCGGCGCTGTGGCCGGGATGTGGCTTTGGGGGGCACCGGATGGGAGATGGTGACCGTGATCGACGCGTTCTTATTCACCGCGGTGTCGATCGCGCTACTGAGGACAGCGTGGTCTCTGGTGGTGTAGCCCCCGAGCACTTGCTTCTGTGCGTCTGTCGTAGCGAAATGCTTGGAGAGAAAGGCGCTGAGGTTCGCTTTGGCCTCCGCCGCCATCTGCTTTTTGGTGGCAGCGTCGAGATCGTGAGCCTTCGCCAGGAATTCGTTGAGTGTCTTCTGGGTGAGCACCGGCTTACCTAGCGCCCTGGCCTGCGCGAGCGCTGCACGCAGCGCTCTGGGATCCGCGAAGCAAGCGCCGAGAACTGCGCTGGCTCGTAAAAAGTCGCGGCGGTCGATCCCGCGTTCGTCGGCCTGTGCCGGTGTATCGACTTCTTCGTTACCTGCCTGAGACTTCGCGTCTGACATGATGTGCCGCCCTCGCTGGGCGTTGTTCGGGGTTCATTACTGCGCATCAACTGCAGCCCGCGCCGGCTCTCGGCGCGGAACAGGGAAGGCCAAGCGGTTCCCGCTTCCGGCATGCTCTCAACGGATCAGCAGCGCGGCGAGGCGCTTGAAGTCCAGCGAGCGGGCCAGGCGCTCGGAGAACTGGTCGTCGGCGGTCTGTGCGTAGACGTTGAAACCGCCCCCGGAGCTCGAGAATATCGCGAGCATCTGGAGAGCCGTGCGCGGAGCGCTCCGGTCGAAGCAGTCGGGGTTGAGCATCACCACGCGGCGATCGTTGGGGCCGGGCGACGGGACGGTGTAGCCGTATTCGACTTTATGGCCCAGGTAGGCGTCGGCACGGCGTTGCGCGGGTGTCAGGCTCGCGAGGTAAGCCTCGATCGTGCGGATCACGGCTCGGGTCGAGTCCGTCTGCGTGCTGGCAACCGCAATGCCCTTCGCGCGCTCTGCATCGATCGTCGGCTGGAGCGCGCGCATCTTCTGGGCGTTCGCGTGCGCCGTGGGGCGCTGGGCACGCATCTGGTCGATGCTCTTTTTGAGCTCCGCTGCGGTTTCAGGGCTCGTGGATTTCATCGACTCGTACATCCGCTCCATGCCGATGATCACCGAGTCCATGATCATCTCGTTCGTGTCCGCGATGGCAGTGGCGTCGATGCGCGTGCTTCTCGCGTCAGCGATCTCGCGCTCGCTCGCGTTGGCGGACTTCTGGAAGCTGGCGATGACCGCTCGTAGCCAGTGCTCCTGGCTTACATGGACGAGCGGTGAACGACCGTTGCGGGTGATGAGGATGGTGCCGTTCTCGTACTGCGGATAGCCGCCCACTCTGCGCACGACCTTCGGCTCGATATAGAAGCGCTCCGGGGCATCGCTGAGGAGCGGCGATTTCTCGTCCTCGACGATTGCCCCGGGAA
The DNA here is from genome assembly GCA_036565685.1 of Gemmatimonadaceae bacterium. Lineage (GTDB taxonomy): Bacteria > Gemmatimonadota > Gemmatimonadetes > Gemmatimonadales > Gemmatimonadaceae > JADGGM01. The sequence goes on along the minus strand of DATCXR010000271.1, from coordinate 22,068 downwards.
CGTTGGCCACTACCACGACGGAGGCAACGGAGCTGGCGTCCTCGCGCAGCGCGCACGCGCCCTCCCACATCATCGGCGGATAGAAGCGAAGCACGAGATAGCCCGGCAGCGGCGCGTCATCGCCCTCCAGCGCGAGGTTGGGGAAATCCCGCGGCAGCCCCGCGTTGATCACCGGGCGTATGCGGTAGCGGGGGAGGGGAGTGAGCAGCGGAGAGGTGCGGACGATCTCGTGGATGCGATCGAGCTGATGGAAGACGGCCGTCCGCCTGGCGGCCGTCCACTCCCCCGGCGCGTCACCTACCCTGGCCGGGTCGAAGTAGAAGTAGCTCGGGGGCAGCTCGCAGGGCCCACCAGCTGCGCGCTGCTGGGCATGGACCGCGATGGGTACGATGGCGCCGATGGCAAAGGCGAAAGAGACACGGCGAAGAGATATCGACAAGCGTGTATGCATGTGATCGGTAATCGAGGAACCGAGTTATCGGGCAGCGCGGTTGACGCGACGCCCGAAGTGATCCGCGGCTTCCCTCTGCCGCAGCGCTTTCATCGAAACTGCCACCCGAGCTGGCCAACCGCCTGGCTCATCGCCGTCGATGTCGCGCCGGGCCCGGTGCCGTCCGCGCGTCCCGTGGCGACGACTTCACCCGTCGCCGAATTCACGACGCGCACGGTGACGCGCGTCGTGCCGCCGTCTGTCTGCACGCCGCCCACGAGCAGGTGACTCGCGCCTTCGAGCGTCCCTTCTTCGGCCTCGCCATTCGCGATGCGCTTTTCGAGACAGGCGCGGTTGGGAAGCACGGTGTGATCGCGACCGAGCCGCACGTTGAACTCGAGGATGGCCTGCCGCCTGATGCCGACCGCTCCGGGGCTCACCGTACCGCCGGCCGCGGTGAGCGCCTGGGCGAGTGCCTGCCGCACCGATTCCGAGCGGGCGTCCGTGGGGCCGTCGCGGAAGTCATCGTCCTTGCACTCGTCGGGGGGCTCGGGCTTCTGCGCGCCCGGCGTGAACATCCAGGTAACGACTGCATCGGCTCTACTGCCGTCGGCCATCTCGAAGAAAGCGGGGAAGCGGGCGCTGCCGGAGAGCGCCTTACCGTCTGGCGGCAGCTTCTGGTCGTTCACCAACAGCTTCTCGGCCCCCGCGCGGGCAACCCGCTCCGTCCGCGTCTCGGGACTCCGGTCGCCACTCGTTCGGAGCTCCAGTTCTGGATTCAGGTCCATCAAGAGGTCGTACGTCCCACCCTTCGTGTCGATCACCACTTGGGAGTTGCACAGCTCTCCGATGCTACCGGCCGCGGGCACCGAGCCGGAGCCCTGCACCGTCCAGTGCCCTGTAGCGAGCCCGCCGCCTCCCTCCTGCACATCCATCGATACCTGCGTGTACGACTCGCGCACGGCCGCCGTCCCGCCGGTGAAGCAGTTCCGGCCCAGCTGGCCGATAGTGGTCCACGTCGCATAGCGGTTCATGGCCATCGCCATCGGTGAATCGGCACCCTTGCCGCCCATCCCGCCGGCCATCTTCATCCCCACGGCCATCACACACTGTTGATCACCCTTGCACGCTTCGACCGCCTTCTGCATCCCCTCGATCTCGTTCGGCGGCCCGGCCGTCCCGCCCAGAGGGTTCTGCCCCACAGTGGCCACGACATCGAGGTAGGTAGAGCCCTTCACCTCGCGGTGCACGGTGCCCTCGAGCTTTTCTCCCGGGAACCCGCCGCTGCAGTGTCCGTCCGAAGGGAGACTGCACGGCTGACTGAAATGCCCGTCGATCACGAGCTCCAGCTCGAGCGTGCCGGGAGCCGGGTTCGCGAACCAACTACCGGGTGATTGTGCGGCACCGCTGGCCGAGAGAATCAGCGCGGCGGCGACGGCGATGACGGCCACGCTGAACCGCTGGACGCGAGCTGCTGCACCTTGCGGCACGCGCAGCGCGCGAGTGGCGTGCGTCGAGTCACTCGTGGTGAGATTCATGAGGAGCTTGTTGCGGGTGAAGGGGCCGGGCGTGACGTGCGTCGCGGCCCCGGTTTGCGCGAGCGCAGCTTCGGCGTGATCAGCTGCCGCCCTGCAGCTTCGCTAGCTCCGCCTTGTGCTCCCGCGCGAAGGTCAGATTCTCCGGATTGATGTGGGCCTTCGCGGCCAGCTCCTTCGGGTCGGCGCCCTGCTCGACCGCGTACTCCGCCATTCCCGCCTGGATCAGCGCCCACCCGACGACCGCGAACTCGTGCACGCTCAGACCGCTCTCCTCGATCGCGTCGCGCGCGCCCGGGACCCGGTCGATGGAGGTCTCGTAGTCGTCGAACGACCCCATTCCGCTTCCCTCCACCGCCTCCGTTTGCTCCGCCATCTCCGGATGCTCGCGCTCCAACTTCTCCGAGAGCTGGACGAGATTCCGGTTCGCCTGCATCCACCGGTTCACATCGTCCATGCTGAGCCGATACTCCTCCAGCTCGCGGAGGTCGGCGTCCTCCGCGCCTCCATCTCCACCCTTCGCATCCGGCACCGCCGATGCGTCGGCGACGTCGGGCACTCCGTTCGCTCCTGCTGCCGCCTTGTCACCCTTCCCCCCGCACGCCGCGATCCCGATGCACAGCGCCGCGCACGATAAGACCCCCAGCATGAATCTCGAATGTATTGATGTTCCATATGTCATGACACGACTCCTCTACTCGTTGGCGACACCCCGCCGTCATCCCCGCAAGTCGCGGGGATGACGCGCATTGGTGTGTCGTTCCTGTTTCCTGTTTCCTTGCCGTTCCTGCTTCCTGCTTCCTGGTTTCTGCTGTCCCCTTTCTCTCGCCGCCGCCCGTTCACTCGGGCGTATGCCGCACGATCATGTAGCCGCTCTCGGTCTGCGCAAAGCCGAGCTTCGGCGGCTCTTCCGACTTGAAGTCGGTGCGCCAAACGCCTGGCGAGACGGGTCTGAGATTCAGCGCGAACAGCCCCCCTCCCGTCCCCTCCCCACTGGAAGCCACCGCGCCCGGCCGCTGGATCTGATCGTCCCCATGGAAGTGGTCCCACCCCTGGAGCCACCCGGTCTCCTCCATCACGAAGCCGCCGCCGATCCGTCCCTTCTCTCGCGCTTCATTGGCTGCCGCCTTGTCCCCCAACACCTCGGCGAAGCCCGCCGCCACGTTCATCAGGCTCGACGTTTCGCCCGCGTGCACGGGTGTGAAGCGCACCATCTCCACCGGCGTGCCGGGAGAGAAGGCCACGCTCAGACTGTCCACCGTCTCCCGCTCCTGGTCCTCGTCCTCGCCTTCGCAGTTCGTCTGCCTGAACGCTTTCTTGCTCGTGCTCATGCCTACGCTCACCAACGTGAACGTCCCCGGCCGCGTCCCCGCCGGTGAGAGCGCGCCGTTGGCGCCCTCGTCGAGCACCAGCCCCCCGAACGTGCTCCTGTCCGGGGCGGCGCCGCCCGTGAGGTTCTTCGCCGGATTGCCGCTCGCGCGGAACGCCTCGTACTCGAGCGGAGCGGTCGGGTGCTCGTTCGACAGGATGTCGACGCTCACCGGCACCTTCGCTACCGTGTGGTAGTACATGCCGCCCGTCGGAGTCTTCTGCTCGATGACGGAGCGGAACTCGACCTCGAAGGTGAGGCACTTCCGGATCTCTTCCACGGCTTCCGCGAAGTTCGACTCCCCTCCCAGAAGCTCCACCTGGCGCTCGAGGCCGAGGATCTCGTTGATCGCCAGGAAGTCGTGCTCCTCACGGCACCGCTTGACTGCGGCGGCCGTCCGCTTCTTGTAGGCGTTGTCGAGGATGACCGCCGTGGAGGCCGTGCCCTGGGAGGCGCGGCGCTCGAGCTTCGAGTAGACGTCATCCTTCGCGCCGCGCTCGGGCTCCGGGTCGCCGTCCTCGTCGTCGCCGTCGGAGACGAGGCCAAGGAGCTGGATCTGCCGCATCCACGAGAAGAAGCCCTGCAGGGCACACTCGGCCATCCTCTCGTCCGATTCCGCAGCGATCATGAGCTGCCGCAACACCCTGTCGTAGTACTCGAGGTAGAGCGGCGCGAGGCGAGCCCCCCAGTCGGAGGCCGCGGCGGCATCGGCCAGCTCCAGCGCCCGCTCCGCGGCCAGGATCTCCGAGGCCTGGGACTGCAGCCGCGCGAACTTGTCCGCCGCGACCTGCAACGCCTTGCGACCGGGATCGTTGGGCGGGGCCTGACCCAGGCCGTAGCCGCTGAAGTGGAAGATCGACATCTCGATGCGGCGAGGATCGAGCGAGAGCGGATAGAGGTACGCATCGCTCCCGTTTCCCGTGTAGGCGAAGGCCACCTGCTCGCTCACCGGGATGTCCTTGCGCGGCCTGATGCTCAATGTGGCGGGCTTCATCAGTCGAAGCCCATCCGGCTTCAGGTGCACGGCTGCGATGCCGCCGCCGCTGAGCGGGAGTCCGTGCACCGATGAGATGGGGATGACCGAGATGCGCTCCGGATAGACGAGCGCGCCCTCCGGGATGCGCAGCTCGAAGCGTGTGCCATCGCCCGAGGTGGCGCTGATGGTGCCGCCCGCGGGTGTGATCTCCTTCGCCCGTCCCCGCTCCGGCTCGAAGGTCAGTTCGAGCTGCACGGGACGGCCATTCCCCGTGAGCCAGCCGGTGCCGCCTCCGCTGCCACCGTGGTGCCGCAGCGCGAACGCCACCGCGCCGGCTGCGGCGACAAGTACGGCTACGGCGGCGAAGAGCCGTGGCTTCATCGCATCGATGTTCATTCAGCGCCCCGGGCCCTTCGTCTGTGGACTCCCGGTCTGCGGAGCCTTGAGCTGTTCACCCTTGAGTTGCTGGCCTTTCAGCTGCTGCCCTTTGAGCTGTTGGCCCTTGATCTGTTGGCCTTTGAGCTGTTGGCCCTTGATCTGTTGGCCCTTGATCTGTTGGACTTTCAACGACTCGCCCTTCAGTTGCACCGCCTTCCCCTGAACATCCTTGCTCTGCTGCGCTTCCTGTTGCTCCTTCTTGTACTGCTCCGCCTTGTTCTGCTGCGCCTTGTTCTGCACGGCGCCCCGGTGCTTGCTCTGGGTCGCCTCGATAGTGGCGCCCTTGTTCTGCACAGCACCCCTCTGCTGTTCGACGGTAGATGGCCGCGCGGTGCTCTGAGCGAAGAGAGAATGCGGCGCGACGCCGATGGTGATTCCGAGCGCGGCGGCCAGTGCGGCGAAGGCGCGAGCGCTGCGATCCGACGGAGATGTCATGGTGTGGCTCCTGGGATGTGATCGGACGCGTCGTGGTCCGAGGGGGCTTCGTAGCTCCGGGTCAGCGTGTCGCTCAACTCCTGGTGCCAGCGCTCGAGAGCCGCGATGTGCAGCGCCATCGCTTTCTCCGCTTCGAGCGGCCGAGGGACGTCGAGCGCTTCGGCTCCCATCGCGCCGAGCTCGGACGCGAGCACGGCGTCGATGTCCAGCCATGGCGAGTGCGGGGGAGCTGCAGCTGGCTCTCCCGGTTCTGCGGCGCCGTCGGACGTCGCGGTAAGACCCGCCGCGCTGCGTTCCGCCTTGGGCGGATCCATCTCCAACAGCACCCCTCCAACGCGCTCGAGCAGCGCGAAGTACGCGTCCGCCGCTGCCATGAATGGTGCTGCGCCCTGCTGCTCGAGGTACCCGGCGACACTTCCTGCATCGCCGTAGACTCCCTCGCTCTGCGGATGCGGCTCCATGAGGAAGTACCGGTCCGGCTCTCCGCTCTGCACTACGCGGCCGAGTGGATAGAGCCGGCAGACGAGTGGCCTGTCGGAGTGCACACCGCACCCCTGCTCTCCGAGGAAGACGCAGGTGAGATCGTCGCGCACGGCGAGCTCGGTCCCTCCGTTCACCGTGTGCTGCTCGATGAAATTCGTGGTGGTCATCCCGAGCCGGCGTGCGAGGCGATAGACCTCGTAGGGATTCACCCAGATGCGCTTCCCGGAGCAGCATCTCCTGCACCGATGGCACGTATAGGAGAACGCGCCATCGGTGGAGAGGTGTGCTGGCTTCCCGGCTGATTCAGCAGGGATGTCGTTCATCGAGGCTCTAGCGCTTCACCAGCTCGACGCGGCGATTCTGCTGCCGGCCTTCCGGCGTGTCGTTGCTCGCTGCCGGCTTCGATGCGCCGAAGCCCTTCGCGTCGAGCCGCGATTCTGCGATACCGAACGTGGAGACGAGATACGCCTTGACCGCGGCAGCGCGCTTCTCGCTCAGCGACTGGTTCGCTTCCGCAGAGCCAACGTTGTCGGTGTGCCCCTCGATGGTGAGCGAGAGATCGGCGTGGTCCTTGAGCATCTGCCCGATCTCCTTGAGCGTTGGCGTGGACTCGCCGGCCAGCTCCGCGGAGCCGGTGGCGAAGAAGATCCCCTGCGTGGCCACGCGTCCCTTCTCGGCGAGCGCATCGTAGAGATCCTTGCCGCCCGCGAAGATGCGGACGTTCGCAATCATCCGCGGGTCGTCGGCGCTCCAGCCGTTCATGTTGATGTAGATGTGGTTCGACCGGCCGAGGTTGGCGTTGGGCACGTTGAGCGCACGATGCTCGTTCGCGTACAGCTTGACATACTTGCCGTCCACGGAGATGCGGATCTTCACCGGCGTCTCGCTCGTGTTGACCGTGAGCTGGCCCTTGCCCTGGATCGGATCGGCATTGAGGTACGCGGAGTGTGAATCGATCGACAGACGCGGCCCCCTCGACGGATCTTCGTTCGCAAAGTTGATCTCCATCGCGTTTCCGGAGCCGGCGAGGTCGAACTCCATCGTGAAGCGTTCCGGGAGCGTCTCGGGGAGCGTGATCGAGAACACGTCGTGCCCGCCGCTGCGCAGCCAGCGCTGCCCCTTCCACTCCACGATCTCCATGTTGCCGGAGAGGAACTCGAAGCGCTTCGGAAAGTCGCCGACGTTGTCCTTGCTGAAATCGTCCACGAAGATCGGCCTGTCACCCGGGACGAAGTCGTAGTTGGCCCACGCGCCTTCGCCGGGCTTCAGGTGCGCTGACGCCTCGCCGCCTGCGGAAGCCGTTGCACCGCCGCCCGCCGCCGCGATCGCCGCGGCAGAGTCCTCACCCGTCACCGCGTTGCCGCTCGCGTCAGTCACGCTCACCTGCTTCCCCTGCTCCTGGGCGTTGCGGATGCACGCGAAGTCGGTGGCCACGCACACGATGGCTCCCTCGGTCTCGTCGAGCGCCTTGTCGGTGGCCTCTCCCGCGCGCTGCACCACGCGCTCCGTCGCCTTCTCCTTTGCCTGCTTCTTGATCCTCTTGAAGATTCCCTGCGCTTCGGCGCTGCCGGGTTGCATGCTACCGGCGGCTAGCAGGATTGCGAAGGCGGCCGCGAAGGCGCGCCAGCGAATGTGCGGCATGTCGACTCCAGGTGTCTGAGGGTGAACCCGGGCTAGCGTGCCCCGGGGAAGTGCCGGACTACGCGCCTCGAGGGCGTGACGATCCTGTAGCGTGGATGCGCTGCCTCGCGGGGCAGCGTCGCCGCGGCTCACCGCAGCTCCACGGACACCACGTCGGTGGTGTCCAGCGTTCGCTCGGACGCGCCGCTGCCCGAGAGCGCCGCGACCCGATAGTAGATCTTTCGCGTTCCCGAGGACGCTCCGGCGGTCGGCTCGGAGGAGGACACGCTCGTGGGGCCCGAGCTCTCGCTCGGACCGCACGCATTCCTGGGCGGCAGCGCCACCCACGGCTCGCCTCCGGTGGTGCTCACGTACACCACGTAGCGCTTCGCGCCGTCCAGCTCTCGCCAGTGGAGCGAGAGCTGCCGGCAGGCCAGCGAATCCGGGGCGGCAGGCTTGCCCTGGGGTGCCAGGCGCGAGATCGTAACCGTCAGGCTCGTCCGGAACGACGCCTGCGCCGGGAGTCCCCGGAGAGGGGTCCACGACAGGATGCCTCCCGCGAGCACGAGCAGTGCTCGAAAATGGCGCGACAAGTATCCTCTGCGGCACGGTTGGGGTTAGGTTAGGTGGCGCCGTCACCCCGCCGCGGCCTCGAAGGCCGTGCGGGACGGTCGCCGTCATTCGCCGCACAAGCTACCCGCCGTCGTCAAACCATCTTCTACATGTCAACATCGTGCGCCCCAACAACTTCCGGCTGATCACGCTGGGGCGCCTGGCGCTCGTGTCGCCGGATGGGGTGGATGAGTCGGTGGGGCTGCGCCGCCGCAAGCTGACGCTCCTCGCTGTGCTGGCGCTCTCGGACCGGCCGTACAGCCGCGATGCGCTCGCCGAGATGTTCTGGGGAGACGAGGACGACGAGCGCGCGCGACACTCGCTGAGCGATGCCCTGTCGCACTTCCGCCGCCTCCTCGGTCGCGACGCCATCGCGCATCGCAGCTCCGACATCACGCTTTCCGAGGGCGTGCGGCTGGACGTGGATGCGCTGGAGCTCGCGGCCGCGTGCGCATCGCGCGACTCGGCGCGCGCGGTGGAGCTCTACGGGGGACCGCTCCTAGACGGTATCCACGTGACCGGCTCGGCGCGCTTCGAGGAGTGGGTCAGCCGCGAGCGCGAGCGCTGTGCGCGCCTCTTCACGCGCTCGTGCGAGGCTGAGTGCCTCTCGCTCGCGCGCTCACGACGCTGGGATGACTGCGCGGCGCTCGCGCGTAGATGGCTGGCCGCCGCGCCTCTCTCCACCGACGCCGCGCTCTATCTCATCAACGCCCTCAAGGCGCCCGGCTCGCGCGAATCGGCGCTCGCGGCGCTGGCGGAGTACAGGGCGCTCGCCGGCCGACTCGAGCGCGACTTCGATGCCCACCCCGATCAACGTGTCGCGGCACTCGCCGCGGAGCTCTCCGCGCGCGTGGCGGACTCCGATGAAGGCGCGTCGCCTGGCGCGCAGCGGAGCGTGAGCCACTCGAGCGCGCCGCAATCGAGCGCGCCGCAATCGAGCGCGCGGGCGACGAGGGCCTCGAGAGCCGAGAGCCGTAGCTCGGAGACCGCGGACACGCACGCCGAGCCCCGGTCATCCGAGCAGGGGGCGTTCGACATCTCGCGCTCGGCAGCCCGGAAGCGGACACTGATCGCGCTGGGCGCGGCCGCACTCTCGTTGGCGCTCATCACCGGCGGCACCTATCTCGCCGGGCGCCGTGCGGCCACGCCCGTCGCCGCGGCTTCGCCATCGCAACCGGTGGTAGCGATCACGCTCATACAGAACGTGCGCAACGACTCGAGCGTCGCTTGGCTGGAGGAGGGGCTCAAGCAGATGATCGCAGCCGATCTGTCGCGGAGCGGGTCGGTGGATATCGTAGCTCCATCGCGAGTGCGCGATGCGGCTCGGCGCGTGCGGGCTTCGCACGGAGCTCCGCTCGGCAGCGACGATGCTCTTCGGCTCGCGCGGCAGCTGGGTGCCACATGGTCGGTGACCGGAGGGCTCACGCGGGGCGAGGGGCTCTATGTACTCGACGTGGGGGTGCGCGATGTGGGCACCGGCAAGCTGGTGCGGCTTTTCACCATCACCGGCCCCGACATCCTGGAGGTCGCGGACCAGGCCGCATCGCACATCCTCGCGGCGGCGAACGCCGGGAGGCCGGGTCCGCGACTCGCGGACATGGAGACCTCCAACGTGGGCGCCTACCAGCACTACGTGCGCGCGGTGCAGGCCGCGGGTGAGGGGCGCTTCGCCGATCAGCTCCGAGAGCTCGATGCGGCGATCGCGATGGACTCGGGCTTCGTCAGCGCTCTCTCGGACCGTTTCCGGATCGCGCAGACGGCGCAGGACAGGAAGCTGGTAGAGCGACTCGCCAACGCGTTGAACGCCGCGCGGAACCGCGCCGGCGACTGGGACCGGCTCCGCGAGGATGTGTTCGCGGCTCAGCACAACGGCGAGCATTCGCGCGCCGTCACGCTCGGGCGCCAGCTCGTGGAGCGCTACCCGCACGATCCTCGGGCATACGAGATCCTCGCCGACGTGTACGCGCTGCACGGCAGGTGGGAGGCGGCGGACAGCGTGTTCCACCGTGCTCTCTCGCTCGACTCGCTCGGCATGGAGTCGGGGCGCGGTCCCTGCGCTCCGTGCACAGCGCTCGGCGGCGTGGTGCGGATGCGACTCGCCATGGGAGAGCTCGATGGCGCCGAGAAGGCGGCGCGGCGCTGGGTATCATTGCAGCCGGATGCGCCCGCGGCCTGGAGTCATCTCGCCGAGGTGCTCTCGCACACGGGGCGCTACGATTCCGCGCTCACCGTGGCGCGCCGCGCAGCCAGCCTCGCGGGTGATGACGCGGGGTACGACGCACGCATAGGGCGCATCTTAGTGATGGCACGCCGCTATGCCGCCGCGGACTCCGCCGCTCGGGCGTGGCTCGCTCGCGATGAAGATGACTACCACATCGAGGCGATGGACCTGCGCTCGACGCTGCTGCGCGAGCGCGGCCGATTTCGCGAGTCGAACCGCTTGATCGAACGACTGGTCGCGGAGTACCCGGCTGCACGGTCGCTGGAGCTCGTTCGCGCTGACGGTCTGGCGCGATTGGGAGAGTGGAAGGATGCGTCTCTGGTGTACGAGGGCCTGCTGCACGACGCGAACGTGAAGGAGCCCTCCTCTCCCTACCAGTCGCTGGCCGGCGACGCGGCGCGCGCCTTCGCGTGGGACCACGTGCTGCTTGCCGAAGCGATCGCCCCGAGCGGTGACACGATTCGCCTTCGTGCGCTCGCGGATTCCGTCCAGAGCATCGGCGCGCGGAGCTACTACGGTCGCGATTGGCGATTGCACCATCACGTGCGCGGGCTGATCGCCGAGCGCGGCGGACGATTGCGCGAGGCAATACGAGAGTTCGATGCAGCGCGATGGGGGAGCGCCGGATGGACGGTGACGGTGGCGCACATGGCGCGTGCGCATATCGCGCTGGGTGAGCCGAAGGAAGCGCTGGCGTTGCTTCGCGAGGCGTACAAGTCGTCGCCCGACGCGATGGGCCGCTACCTCACGCGGAGTGAGCTCGACCTCCTCATGGCGGAGGCGTTCGGGCGTGCCGGTATGCGGGACAGCAGCGAGCACTACGCCGCGTACGTGCGCAATGCATGGAGCGACGCGGACCCCGAGGTGAAGTCGTCGCTGGCGGTGCTCGGAGGGAGCTGAGCTCGTACGGACCGGGAGCCATGGAGCGAGGCGCCCTCGAGCCGCGTCGATCAATCACGCCCGTGAAACCACGAACGGAAGACAATGTCAGACATATATCATCCCGAAATCGATCCCACCGCCTTCGTGCACGACGACGCCATCGTGATCGGTCGCGTACATCTGGGCGCGCGCGCCTCCGTGTGGCCCACCGCCGTGATCCGCGCGGACAGCGACGTCGTTCGCATCGGCGCCGAGAGTAACGTTCAGGATGGAGCGGTATTGCACGCCGATCCCGGGTTCCCCGCGATCGTCGGCGAGCGGGTGGCGATCGGCCATCGCGCGATAGTGCACGGCGCCACGGTGGAGGACGATTGTCTCGTAGGGATGGGAGCGATCGTTCTGAATGGTGCGCGCGTGGGACGCGGGTCGCTCATCGGTGCGGGCGCGGTGTGCAAGGAGGGGATGGTGATTCCGCCCAACTCGCTGGTGCTCGGCGTTCCGGGTCGCGTGGTTAGCGAGACCACGCCCGAGATGCGCGAGCGCATCGCGAAGACGGTCCGAACATACCTGGAGCTGGGCGAGGCGCATCGGTCGGGGCGCTTCGGGAGGGGAGGGGACCAGCGGAGAGCGTGAGACGGGGCGCCCGTCCGGGTGGCGCCTCGGGCGTTCGCGCAGCGGGCAGGTCTTCCGGCGGTGTCGAGGGCCCGCGGCACGCCGCATGCCGCACGTGAAAGCAGGCAAGTGCGCCACGGCCGACGGGTGAGGCGACCGGCGGCACGATCGCCGCGGGTGGTGGCGAAAAGAGGGGCAATCTTTCGCCCCCGGCGCGCTAACTTCGTGTTAGATTTAACGTTGTGCGGATGGCGATGGCTTCGTTGCAGAGGGCTCGATGGGCCGCAACTGCTTGTGAGTGCGGCAGATACCCCGCCGGGACGGGACTCGGCGATCGGGGGTCGCGAAGTGCGCGCGGGGCGCTTTTGGCGCCAAGTCGTTGCAGCGCAACCGCTTCCGTCAAGACTTGCGCGGAATCACGATATGGGGCTATTCTCACCCCCCGCAGCATGATCATCCCGCCCGCGGAAATTAGCTTCTCCCTGCCTCGCTCGCACCGTCGTCTCGCATCACACTGACTGAAGGGTCGCAACTTCGTCTCTGCTACCCAACCGAGGAGTCGTCACTATGTCCCTGCCATCCAAGCCGCCCGCCACGCCAGTGTCGTTGACCAAGAATGCGCGGATCGTTCTGGAGAAGCGCTATCTGGTCAAGGACTCTAGTGGCGCGCCGGTGGAACGACCGGAGCAATTATTCTGGCGTGTAGCCACCGTGGTGGCTGGTGCGGATCAGCGCTACGGCGCGAGCGAGGGAGCCGTGGAAGCGGTAGCCGAGGAGTTCTATCGGTTGATGACGGAGCGCCGCTTCGAGCCCAACTCGCCCACGCTGATGAACGCGGGGCGTCCGCTCGGACAGCTCTCGGCGTGCTTCGTTCTCCCCGTGGAGGACTCGCTCTCGAACGGGCAGAACGGGATCTACGACACGCTCCGCTCGATGGCGCTCATCCATCAGAGCGGCGGCGGCACGGGCTTCTCCTTCTCGCGGTTGCGTCCCAAGGGGTCGATGGTGCGCTCCACCACGGGTGTCGCTTCGGGTCCCGTGTCGTTCATGAAGCTCTACGATGCTTCCACCGACGCGGTGAAGCAGGGCGGCACGCGGCGCGGCGCCAACATGGGGATCCTGCGCATCGATCACCCCGACATCCTCGAGTTCATCACCTGTAAGGAAGACCTCACGCAGATCGTGAACTTCAACATCTCCGTGGCGGTCACGTCGAAGTTCATGGAGGCGATGAAGGCGGGGAAGAGCTACGACCTGATCAACCCGAGCACCGGTGAGAAGGCGGGCGAGCTCGATGCGCGCGAGGTGTGGAACAGGATGATCGACGGTGCCTGGCGCACCGGCGAGCCCGGCGTGTTCTTCATCGACGAGGCCAACCGCTACAATCCCGTCCCGCATCTGGGGAGCTACGAGGCGACGAACCCATGTGGTGAGCAGCCGCTTCTGGCGTACGACGTGTGCAACCTCGGAAGCATCAACGTCGGCTACTACGTGAACGAAGGCGTGATGGACTGGGATGCGCTGCGCAGCGACATCCACCTCGCCACGCACTTCCTCGACAACATCATCGACGTCAACAGGTATCCGCTCCCCGAGATCGACGCGCTCTCCAAGCGCATCCGCCGGATCGGGCTCGGCGTGATGGGCTTCGCCGACATGCTCGTGCGGCTCGGCATCGCCTACGACTCACCCGAAGGGGTGGAGATGGGGCGGAAGCTCATGGAGTTCGTGGACGTGGAGTCGAAGCGCGAGAGCGAGCGGCTCGCCAACGAGCGCGGTCCATTCCCCGAGTGGGCGCGTTCCATCTGGGGGCCGGACGAGACGTGCGCGCGTGATGCGAACGGCGAGCGCATTCGCCCGATGCAGATGCTCCGCAACTGCAACGTCACGACCATCGCGCCCACCGGGACGATCTCCATCATCGCCGGCTGCTCGTCGGGGCTCGAGCCACTCTTCGCCGTCGCGTTCATGCGGAACCAGGCGGGCGTGATGATGCCCGACGTGAACGAGGACTTCCTCGAGATAGCGAAGCGCGAGGGGTGGTACTCCGAGGAGCTGATCGAGCGCATCGCGAAGACCGGGCGCATCGACTTCGCCGAGGTGCCCGAGCGCTGGCAGCGGGTGTTCGTCACCGCCAACCAGATCGCGCCCGAGTCGCACATCCGCATGCAGGCCGCCTTCCAGGAGCACTGCGACTCGGCAATCTCGAAGACCACGAACTTCGCGCACACCGCCACGGTGGACGACGTGCGCACGATCTACGAGCTGGCGTACGAGCTCCACTGCAAGGGCGTGACCGTGTACCGCGATGGCTCGCGCGACAACCAGGTGCTCTCCACCGGCGCTACAGAGCAGGCGACGGCGGCGCGTAGCGGCGGCGCCGGGGATAAGCGCGAGCGCGGTGAGCTACAGGGTCAGCTCGCCGAAGCGGACGCGGAGATCGAGCGGCTCAAGAAGGCGCTCTACGAGAGCGAGGCGGAGAACGCGCAGCGTCGCGCCAAGAGATCGCGCCCCGACATGCTCCGCGGCACCACTCGGCGGATGGACACGCCGCTCGGTACGATGTACGTGACCATAACCGAGGACGATCGCGGCCAGCCCTTCGAAGTGTTCATCACGCTCGGCAAGGCCGGCGGCGCCGCTATGGCCGACGTGGAGGCGATGGGTCGCCTGATCTCGCTCTCGCTTCGTTCCGGGATCCCGATCATGCAGGTGCACCGCCAGCTCCGCGGCATCGCGTCGGATCGCCCGATCGGACTCGGCCCGAACAAGGTGCTATCGGTGCCCGATGCGATCGGTATCGCGATCGAGATGTGGTACCGTGAGAAGCAGGGCGTTCAGCAGGAGCTGCTCGACGAGCCCGAGAGTCCCGCGGCTCCGAGAGCGGCGTCCGCACCCGTGCGCGAGCAGATCACCATTGGCGACGCCGGCAGCGCCGGCGCCAGCGCCCAGATGAGCCTCGAGTCACTCGGCAACGGCGCCGCCTTCATGGGCACCTGCCCCGACTGCGGCTCGCAGCTCGAGTACGCCGAGGGGTGCGTGAAGTGCCATGTGTGTGGGTTCTCGGAGTGTGGGTGAGGGGAGGGGAGGGGAAAGCAGACAGCAGAAAGCAGAAAGCAGTGAACTCCCGCGGGGGCGAGGGCCGTAATCGAAAGGCCGTCACCCTCGCGAAAGCGGGGATCCAGTGAAAAGTCATCCCCGCAATAGCGGGGACCCATGTACAGACCGGCTGACATGGGTCCCCGCTATTGCGGGGATGACCCCGCATCACGAGCAGTTCACTGCTTTCTGCTTTCTGCTTTCTGCTCTCCCCTCACTATCCTCTAGCTCTCCCTCCTCCTCGACCAGTGGCTCCGCGGCGGGGAAGGGTGGGCGCGGCGCTCTAGGAGGTCGCTGTAGTAGGCGGCGATCCGAGAGCGAACCGTGGCTTCGGTGTCGTCAGCGGTAGCCTGGAATGGTGCGTAGCGATGTTGGTCACCAGTGACCGCGAACCACCACCACGCTTCGGCGCGGCTGCCGTGCGGCTGCTCTACGTTGCACCGGAAGGTGCGGCCGCCATCTTCGAAGTGAATCTCCTGGATCATCTGCATCTCCGTATCTCCGTCGGGATCAACCTTCAATCTAGCCGGTTACACGGTTACTGTGTTGCGAACCGGCAACAGCCGTCTCGAGAGCGGGGCCGATAGCTCGAAGCCGAGCGCACTGGATTCGGGCCCGCTCCAGCCACTGGAACTCCGCAAGTGAGGATCGTGCCCGTGTTCCGCTCGCCATCTCCGTCGTCGCGCGGCTTCGCTCCGCGACACAAGGTCGCGCTCGTCGCCGCTTCTCTAGTGCTGTCCCTCGCGGCGTGTGCCACCGGCCAGACCGCCACTTCGCAGCAGCCAGCTTCGCAGGAGCCGGCCGCACAGCAACCCGCCAACGCGGAGCAACCCGCCAACGCACAGCAGCGGCAGCGCCGGCAGCGTCAGCCCATCGTTATGGATTCGGCGCGTGCCAGGGAGCTCTACGCGAGCAAGGACCCGGCGGACATGCCCACCTGCCGCTGCGAGCGCGACATGCGGGAGAAGCGCGCGACCGACAGCGTCTTCGCCGCGCGCAGCGAGGGCGTGATGGAGTTCCGCAAGGTGACGTACAAGAGCCGCATCGACGGGCTCGAGATTCCGGCATACCTCTTCGCTCCGCTCGCGAAGCGTGGGCCGAAGGGGCACGCGGCCATGGTATGGGTGCACGGCGGCGTGCACAGCAACATGACGGAGGACTACCTCCCCTTCATTCGCGAGGCGGTCGAGCGCGGCTACGTGGTCATCACGCCCGACTACCGCGGGAGCACCGGATACGGCGAAGCGTTCTACAAGGCGATCGACTACGGCGGGAAGGAGATCGACGACGTGGTCTCGGCGGTGGACTATCTCGCTACGCTTCCGTACGTGGACACGACGCGGCTGGGGATCATGGGCTGGAGCCACGGCGGCTTCATCACGGCTCACGTACTCTTCCGCGGCGCCGACCAGCCGTTCAAGAGCGGAGCGGCGATAGTTCCGGTGACGAATCTCGTCTTCCGGCTCTCGTACAAGGGGCCCGGCTACCAGCGTTCCTACTCGACTCAGGTGGGAATCCAGGGGCTCCCATTCGAGAAGCGCGAGGAGTACATCAAACGCTCGCCCGTCTTCCATGCGGCTAACCTCCAGGTGCCGATTCTGGTGCACGTGGCCACGAACGACACCGACGTGGATTTCGTGGAAGATCAGCAGATGGTCTACACGCTCCGCGCATTGAAGCCCGAGCTTGCGGAGACGAAGATCTACGTGGATCCGGCGCCCGGGCCGCACGGCGGCGGTCACTCCTTCAGCCGGCGCGTGAACCCGGTGACACTGGAGCGCGAGGACTCGCCCGCTCAGATAGACTCGTGGAACCGCACGTGGGCGTTCTTCGAGCGGACGCTGCACCCCGAACAGGGCGCGGTGAGCGCGAACGGAGCGCAGAAGTAGGAGGCAGTTCGGCGTCCCGGCGCCGCCCTGTACCGCGCGGAAGACGGCACCTGCGGAAGATGGCACCCATAGACGTCTATGGGTGCCATCTTCGCGTGTGCACTTCCTTCGCCACCGGCGCTACTACTGCTCCGCGCGCTTCGCTGTCGGCGGCAAAAGTCCATTGAGCCGGAGCTCCGTGGCCGCGAGACTGTAGTGGTCGCCCCAGTCCTCGGCGAGTCCCAGAACGGCGGCGGCACGCGAGATCTTCCGTCCGCCGAAGAAGGGAACCTCATCGCCGAGGTTGCTGTCGGTGAGGTTGGCTAGCGCGGTATTGCAGTACTGGAACGACTGCTCGAGCGCGGAGACGAGCTTGTCTTTCGCATCGCCGGGCTCGAGCTTCGAGCGCTCCGGCGCCTTGTTCCCGGAAATGGTCGAGCACATGAAGTTGTTCGACCCGGCTACGTGCAGCACGAGCTTGCCGAAGCTCATCTGTGCTGGCGTGGGCGCGTAGCTGTACTTGTCGGGCGGCATCGCCTTCGCGGCGGCTACGAGGTTCTCTTCGGCCCGCGTCAGCGAGGCGCGTAGCGCGTCGGACACCGGGTTGCTGGATGCGACGTTGCTCGCGCCGGAGTTGCTCGATGCAGCGTCGCTCGACTGCTGTGCTGGGGCGGCTGCCGGGATGGCTGCAAGGGCCGGAATGACGAGAGCGGAAGCGAGGAGCTCAACGATTTTGGTGTGCATGGATGCTCACCTGGTGAAGGGTTGGAAGGTTGACACGATCAGACCTCGGATACCTCCTTCAACACTCGCTCGAGGCGCGTCCTGATCTCTTCCGCCAGGGGTCGGAGCTCCTCGCTCCCCGAGAGACCGAGCGCTTCGACCGGATCGAGCGCCGCCACGGCGCTGTTCCCCTGTTCGTCTTCGGCGTAAACCACCACATTGCAGGGGAGAAGCAGCCCCAGCTCGTGCTCGAGAGTGAGCGCGCGATGCGCCAATTGCGGGTTGCACGCTCCGAGTATGACGTACGGCCGGAAGGTGACGTCGAGCTTCTGCTTGAGCGCCGTCGCCATGTCGATCTCGGAGAGGATTCCGAATCCCTCGCGCGCGAGCGCCTTCCGTGTGCGGTCGAGCGCCAGCTCGAAGGGGAGCTCCATGGTCGTGCGCATCGCGTATCGAGTGCTCTGTTCGACCATCGATTCCTCCGGGGCTGGCCGTTGCTTCCGTGGTGCTGCTAAGAGGAAAGAGCCTGCACGTTCCTTGCCGGATAGCCTCGCTTCCCGCGCCACCGACACTGGTGCTGGCGAAACACCGTAGAAGCTGCTAGACATCGTGTTCAACATCGGACCCAGGGAGAGGCAGAGCGACATGCAAACCGATACGCACAGGCCGCTGCGGCGGTCACGTTCGAACCGGATGGTGGCAGGCGTGATCGCGGGGATCGCGAACTACCTGGGGGTCGACGCCACTCTGGCCCGCGTCATCTACGTCGTGGTCTCGGCGCTCTCGGCCGCATTTCCCGGGCTGCTCGTATACGTCCTGCTTTGGCTGGTGATCCCCGAGGGGGAGTGAGCGCGTGACTGGGACGGGCTACCTGGTCATGAAGACCATCCACGTGCTGGCCGTGGTGCTCTTCCTGGGGAACATCATCGTCGGAATCTTCTGGAAGCTCCATGCGGACCGTTCGGGCGATCCGCGCATCATCGCGTACACCGTCGCGGGGATCATCCGCGCGGATCGCTGGTTCACAATGCCCGCCGCCATCCTCCTTGTGGTATTCGGCTTCGGGGCCGCAGGCATCGGTCGAGTCTCGCTCGCGTCGCCGTGGATCGCCTGGTCGATCGTATTGATCGTGATTTCCGCGCTCGCCTTCATGTTCAAGCTGACGCCGCTCCAGCGCCGCATGTTGGCCGTGGCGCGCGCCGCCGCTGACGGCGGCGAGCTCGACGCTGCAACGTATGCCCGCCTTTCCTCGAGCTGGGCGCTGTGGGGGAGCGTCGCGACCATAGCTCCGCTCATCGCCCTCGTACTCATGGTCTTCAAGCCAGCGTAATGATCACTACATATCGGCGGTACCGTGCGGCGTCCGTCGTACCGCTGCTGTCTCTCTGCGCGCTCCTCGGCGTGGCCGCGTGCCATGGCGCTTCCATACCGGCCGGAGCGCCGCCCACGCCGTCGGACAGCGCGACGAGCTTCGTCCGCGTCAATCAGATCGGCTACCTCCCCGCGGGACACAAGGTGGCGGTGGTCTGCTCGCTGGCGCCGGCCACGCTCGGCACGTTCGAGGTGATCGACGCGATGGGGAAGCGCGTCTTCGGGCCCGCGAAGGCCGTGAAGGCCAGCGCGTTCGGGCCGTGCAGGGAGACCTACCGGCTCGATTTCTCCGCGCTCGAGTCCGAAGGAGAATACCGCATCGCGTCCGGAGCTCTGACGTCGCGCACTTTCCGGATCGCATCGAACGCGTACGCCGGCGCCGCCGACACGCTGCTCCATTACATGCGCGAGCAGCGCTCGGGTTACAATCCGCTCTTTCGCGACTCGGTGCACACGCACGACGGGATCATCGTGGATGACTCGCTGCGGGGCGGCCAGTACATTCCCGCCACCGGCGGCTGGGCGGATGCATCGGATTATCTGCAGTACGTGACGACTTCCGCCACTGCGACCTTCCAGATGCTGATGGCGTACCGCGACAGTCCGGATGCCTTCGGTGACGAGTTCGCGGCCAACGGGCTTCCTGGCGCGAACGGCATCCCCGACGTACTCGATGAAGCGCGTCACGGACTCGAGTGGCTCACGCTCATGTTCCCCGGCGACGGCAACGTCTACAACCAGATCGCCGACGATCGCGACCACCAGTTCTGGGATCTCCCCACCACCGACTCGGTGGATTACGGGTGGGGGAAGGGCGGGGCGCGCCCGGTCTACCCGTGCACCGGCCGCCCGCAGGGGCTCTTCAAGTACAAGAATCGCTCGGATGGTCTGGCGTCGACCGCTGGCAAGTACGCTTCCGCCCTCGCGCTCGGCTCGCAGCTGCTCGAGGATCGCGACCCCGAGTTCGCGCGTCTGCTCGCGGAGCGTGCGCGCCAGGCGTACGACCTGGGCCGCGCGCACCCTGGCGTCTGCCAGACGGCGCCCGGCACCGCGCCGTACTTCTACGAGGAAGACAACTGGACCGACGACATGGAGCTGGGTGCCGCCGAGCTCTTCTCGCTCACGGGCGACACCACTTTCGTTCGCCAGGCGATCGAGTACGCCGCGCGCGAGCCGGTCACACCATGGATGGGCGCCGACACCGCCCGGCACTACGAGTGGTTCCCCTGGCACAACGCCGGCCACTACGAAATCTGGCGCAACGGCGACGAGAGCGCGAAGCGCGTGATGGCCGACTACTACCGCCGCGGCATCGAGCGCGTGGTGGAGCGCGCCGACAACGGCTTCCGCATCGGCATTCCCTTCATCTGGTGCTCCAACAACCTGATGACGTCGTTCGCCACCCAGGCGCACCTCTACCGCGTCATGACCGGCGACGACCGCTACCTGGAGTACGAGACCGCCGCCCTCGACTGGCTCTTCGGCGTGAACCCCTGGGGCGTATCAATGGTGGTAGGCCTCCCCGCTGGCGGCGTCACCGCGCGGGACCCGCACTCGGTGGTCGCCGACAAACTCGGCGTCGACAAGCTCACCGGCGGCCTCCTCGACGGCCCCGTGTACCGCTCGATCTTCCAGAACCTCAAGGGCATCTCCCTCCACGACGCCGACGAATACGCCCCCTTCAACACGGGCTTCATCGTCTACCACGACGACATGGGGGACTATTCGACGAACGAGCCGATCATGGATGGCACGGCGAATCTGGCGTATCTGCTTGGCGCGATGGAGAGTGAGAGGGGAGAGAGCAGAAAGCAGAAAGCAGGGAAACCCTAGGGTTCAGGGTTCAGGGTTCAGGGTGCAGGTACCGCCCGGCAATCGAGATCCATCCGCCAAGGCACTTCCTGAACCCTGCCCCCTGAACCCTGAACCCTCTAGCCGTTCCTGCTTTCTGCTTTCTCAGTACTTCGCCACTCCCGGGTCCACATCCTCACTCCACCTCGTGATTCCACCGGCCAGGTTCGTCACGCTCACGAAACCGGCGTCGAGGAGTTGGCGGACGGCCCTGGCGCTGCGGCCGCCGCCCTTGCAGTGCACTACGATCTCGCGCGTGCGGTCGAGGGTGGGGAGAGCTTCGGCGAGGGTGCCCAGGGGGATCAGGCGTGCGCCGGGGATGCGGGCTATCTCCCACTCGTGCGGCTCGCGCACATCGATCAGGTCCACGTCGTCGCCGCGCGCGAGGCGGGTGGCGAGCTCCGAGGGGCTGATCTCGGGGACGGCGTTGGCGCGCGCCTCGGCGGCTGCCTTGCGGAGGCCGCAGAACTCCTCGTAGTCGATCAGCTCCTTCAACTCGTGCGTACCGCATGCGGGGCACTCCGGGTCGCGCTGCAGCTTGAGCGTGCGGAACTGCGCGCGGAGCGCGTCCACCAGGAGTAGGCGGCCGATCAGCGGCTGACCGATTCCCAGGAGAAGCTTGAGCGCCTCGGTCGCCTGCAACATGCCCACCAGGCCGGGGAGCACACCGAGCACGCCGCCTTCGGCGCAGCTGGGTACCAGTCCTGGAGGCGGCGGCTCGCGGAAGAGGCAGCGATAGCAGGGGCCCTTCTCGGTGGCGAAGACCGATACCTGACCCTCGAAGCGGAAGATGCTACCGTACACGTTGGGGATTCCGCTCAGCACGCACGCGTCGTTCACCAGGTAGCGCGTCGGGAAGTTGTCGGTTCCATCAATGACCACGTCGTAGCCGCGAACTATCTCCAGCGCGTTCTCCGAGGTGAGTCGCGTGTCGTACGTCTCCACGTGCACGTGCGGGTTCACGTCGGCGATCCGGTCGCGCGCAGAGTCGAGCTTGGGGCGTCCCAGATCTTTCGTCCCGTGGATCACCTGTCGATGCAGGTTGGTCAGATCCACCAGATCGAAGTCCACCAGCCCGAGGTGGCCGACGCCGGCGGCGGCGAGATAGAGACCGAGCGGCGAGCCGAGTCCGCCCGCGCCCACGAGGAGCACGCGCGAGGCCTTGAGGCGTCGCTGCCCTTCGAGCCCAACCTCGGGGATGATGAGGTGCCTGCTGTAACGCAGCACCTCGTCGTTGTCGAGCTCCGGAAGCTCGGCGAATCGCGTCGCTACCGGATCGGTGACCGCATCGGTCGCGCCCATGGTAATCAGCCTCCAGCCACTGTCGGTACGATGATCAACTCGTCACCATCGATCGCGGGCGCCGCGAAGCCGCCCTGGAAGCGAATGTCCTCGTCGTTGAGGTAGAGAGTGACGAAGGGGTACTGCTTTCCCTGCTCATCGCGCAGACGCGGACCGAGCGCGGGGAAGCGGGTAATCACGTCGTCGATCGCGTCGCCGACGGTGGCGCCTTTCGCCTCGATCGACGGCTGGTCGGCGGCGA
>DATCXR010000244.1:0-11262 GCA_036565685.1 Gemmatimonadaceae bacterium | reverse complement strand
GGTCACCCGGAACGAGACCCGGGACTCGGCCGAGACCACTCGGCTCTTCAAGGAGATGAAGCGCCGCGAGTTCTAGATCGCCAGGAATCGAAACCGGATTCCTGGCGATCTTCTTTTTCGCCGCTCGCCGCCGTCATTCGGCTATCGCCTGGTCGAACGCGCGCCTGCTCGCGCGCTCGAGCTCGTCGCGCCAGTCCCGGTACGCGCGCACGAGCGCGCGTCCCAGCGGTGTGACCTCCGCGCCGCCACGCTCGCTTCCACCTCGCTGCGTCACGACGATCTCCGCGCCGGTCACCCGCTCCATCCTGCGGATGCGCGTGAGGCAGGTGCGATAGCTGAGCCCGAGGTCAGTGCACGCGCCGCGGATGCTCCCATGCCGCTCGATACCCTCCAGGAGCCTGATGTACCGCGGCCCCATGACGAACTCTCCATCCCAGAGGAGCCACCCCTTGAGCGCCGGAGTGACGTGCGCGCCGAGCAGCTTCTCCGGATCGGTCTTGCGACGAGGCATGAGCAGATGTTGCTGATATGGAAATGAAAGCTCGTAGGGCTCATGATGACATATCGACGCCCCTTCCGCCAACCCGTGCATTGACTACCGCCGCGCCGCCCACTACACTTCCCGCCCATGACGTTCTCCACCACGCACCATCATGCGCATCACCATCACCAGCCCCCGACGGGTCGTGGTTGCGTGCGCATGCGTGGATGACTGGCTGGACCTGTCAGTAGCGCGAGCACTCAAACGCCACACGGCCCGTCCTTCGAGGACGGGCCGTTTTTTGTTTGCCCGCCCATGGATCCCCGCTTTGCGGGGATGACGGAGAAGGCGGGGATGACGCTGTCGGTGTGCAGTTCCCGTTTCCTGTTTCCTGTTTCCTGTTTCCTGTTTCCTGCTTCCTGCTTCCTGCTTCCTCTTTCCCTCGATGTTGAGAATCGCTTTACCCAACAAGGGTCGGCTCTCCGACGACGCCCGCACCCTCTTCGCCGACGCCGGACTCGAAGTCCGCTCCTCCGGACAGCGCGCACTCGTCGCATCGCTCGGTGGCGAATTCGAGGCGATCTTCGTGCGCGCGCAGGACATCCCCGAGTTCGTGGCCGACGGCGCGGCCGACGCCGGGATCACGGGGTGGGATCTCATCCGTGAGTCGGAGCGCGACATCGAACAGCTGCTGGACCTGGAGTTCGGCGCCTGCCGTCTCGTGGCCGCGGCCCGTGCGGAGAGCGGGATAGCGACGCTCGCGGACGTGACGAGCGAGCACCGCGTGGCGACGGTCTTCCCGCGCCTGGCGCGGCGGTTCTTCGAGGGAGCGGGGTGCAGCGTGACGCTCGTCCCTATCTCCGGTGCCGCCGAGATCGCGCCGCACCTCGGGATCGCGGACGTCGTGGTGGACCTCACCTCCACTGGTTCCACCATGCGCGTGCACGATCTCCGCGAGATCGCGACGGTGCTGGAGTCGAGCGCGCGGCTCATCACGGCGGCGCGTCCCGCCAGCGCCCCCCGCAGGCGCGGCGACGGGCTCTCCGAGCGTGAGAAGTCGCGCGCGCTCGAGGAGCTCTCGGCCGCGCTCGAGTCGGTGATCCGCGCGCGCGGCAAGCGCTACGTGATGGCCAACGTCCCGCGCGACGCGCTCGATCGGGTGAAGAGCGTGCTACCGGGGATCAGCGGTCCCACGGTCATCGATCTCCTCAACGGCGGTACCCACGTAGCGGTGCACGCCGTGGTGCCGCAGTGCGCCATCTATCGTACCATCGCCGATCTCCGCGCGCTCGGCGGCGAGGGCATTCTCGTGACACGCATCGAGAGGTTCGCGCCATGAGCGACTCGACGCTCCGATTCCGGCTTCGCGGCGAGCTGGCTAAGCTCGGTGAAGGGCTGGGGGACCTGTACGATCGTTCGACATCGAAGGACCCCGGCGTGCGCACCCGGACCGCAGCGATAATAAAGCGCGTGCGCCTTGAGGGGGACGCTGCGCTCTACGACCTCGCGCTCGAGCTCGACGGCGTGCGCCTCGAGTCGCTGGAGGTGGCGCCGGTGGTGGTGCGACGCGCTCTGGCTCGTCTGTCCCCCGCGCTCCGCGCCGCGATGGAGCGCTCTGCCGCCAACATCGCCGCCGCGCACCGCGCTTTCTCGCCCCGACCAGCGCAGGTGGAGACCGAGCCCGGCGTGATCGTGGGCCGGCGCGCCGACCCGCTCGGCGCGGTGGGCGTGTACGCGCCAGGTGGACGCGCGGCGTATCCGAGCAGCGTCCTGATGGGCGCCGTACCCGCTCGCGTGGCGGGAGTACGCACCGTCATTCTCTGTTCACCGCCCGGTCGCGACGGACTCCCCGCGCCAGCGGTGCTCGCGGCAGCGGCGCTCGCGAAGGTCGACCGGGTCTTCGCCCTCGGCGGCGCGGGTGCGATCGCGGCGATGGCCTTCGGCACTCGCACCGTTCCCACGGTCAGCCGCATCGTTGGGCCCGGCAACTCGTACGTGGCCGAGGCCAAGCTCCAGGTGGCCGGGAACGTGGGGATCGACTCACCGGCTGGACCGAGCGAGCTGCTGGTGATAGCCGACGATTCGGCCGACCCGGCAACCGTCGCGCGCGAGGCGCTGGCGCAGGCCGAGCACGATCCGCTGGCTGCGGTGGTGATAGTCACGATCGGCGAGGCGATCGCGCGCGAGGTGGAGCGCGAGCTCTGCTCGCGCATCGGCTCCCAGTCGCGCGCCGCCATCATCGCGCAGTCGTTCGAGTTGCGCGGAGCGCTTCTCTGGTGCGAGTCGCTGGCGGAGGCGATCGCCTTCTCCAACCGCTACGCACCCGAGCACCTCCTGCTCGCCGTTCGCGATCCCGAGAGCGCGCTCGACGACGTGCGCAATGCGGGCTCGGTCTTCCTGGGCTGTCGGAGCTCCGTCGCCTTCGGCGACTACATGACCGGTGCGAACCACGTGCTCCCCACCGGCGGCGCGGCTCGCGCCTACTCGGGACTCTCGACGCTCGACTTCATGCGGTGGACTACGTATCAGCGCGTCGCGCCCGACGCGGCCGCGCGGCTCGCGCGCGATACCGCCGTCTTCGCACAGGCGGAGGGGCTGACGGGTCACGCGGAGGCGGCGGATGCGCAGGGTTCAGGAGGCAGGGTTCAGGGTTCAGGAACTACAGAGAGCAGAAAGCAGACAGCAGACAGCAGTGAGAACCTCTGGGGGCGGGAGGCGGCTCTCCCTGCTCCGCCTGCGCCGCGGCGGATCGGGGCGAGGCGGTTCGAGGGGATGGAGGCGTACGATCCCAGGCGCGAGCCGTGCGCGGTGGATCTCAGCGACAACACCAATCTCTGGGGAGCGCCGCCGGCGGCGGCGAGGGCCTTGCGCGATTTCGCGGAGAGCGAGATCACGCGGTATCCGGCGGTGTACGCGGGGCGGTTGAGGGAGGCGCTGGCGGAGTACGCGGGGGTGAGGCGTGAGGAGATCGTCACCGGGTGCGGATCGGACGACGTGCTCGACTCGGCGCTCCGGGCGCTCGCGGAGCCTGGGGAGAGCGTGGCGGTGGCCGAGCCGACCTTCGCGATGGCGTCGATCTTCGCGAGGATGAACGGACTCGAGGTGCGGAGCGTCAGGCTGACGAGCAGCTTCGAACTCGATCCGGACGCGCTGCTCGCGACGGGTGCACGGATCATCTACATCTGCTCGCCCAACAATCCCACGGGTAACGCGTTCGCGAGGGAGAGTATCGAGCAGGTGATCCGCGCGGCGCCGGGGGTGGTGATTCTCGACGAGGCGTACGCGGAGTTCATGGGGGGAGGATTTCTGCGCGCGGCGCCGTCGTACGAGAACCTGCTCGTGGTGCGCACGCTGTCCAAGGCGTTCGGGCTCGCGGGCGCGCGAGTGGGCTACGCGGCAGGAAGCACGGCGCTCGTGAGCGCGGTGGAGAAATCGCGCGGGCCGTACAAGGTGAGCGCGTCGGCCGAGCGCGCGGCGCTCGGGGCACTGAAAGACGACCGAGACTGGATCACCGGCCGCATCGACGAAGTGCGCGCGAACCGCGATCGCTTCGTGGCGGCGCTCGAGCGGCTGGGGCTGGCGCCGCTCGCGTCCGATGCCAACTTCGTTCTCATCCCGGTACGTGACGCTGCAGCGCTCGCCCTCCGGCTGCGGCGGAGCGACAACAGCGGCGTAGCGGTGCGTGCGTTCGTGGCGCTCCCGGGGATCGGCGACGCCGTTCGTATCACCATTGGTCCGTGGAGGATGATGGAAGCCGCGCTCTCTGCCATCGAGGAGGCGATCTCGTGCGCGTGACCGTGCTCGACTACGGAGTGGGGAATCTGCACTCCCTGCTCAAGACGCTCTCCGTGCCGGGCGTGGACGTGCGCGCCGAAGCGGACGCGAACCGCGCGCTCGACACCGATGTGCTGGTGCTCCCAGGCGTGGGCGCCTTCGGTGCGGCCATCGAGCGGCTCGCGCCAGCGAGCGATGCGATCCGTGATGCGCTCACTCATGGTCTCCCCTGTCTCGGGATCTGTCTCGGCATGCAGCTCCTCTTCGACTCGAGCGAAGAGGGAGAAGGCGCGGGGCTCGGCGTGATTCCGGGGCGAGTGCGGCGGCTGCGCGGTGCGCGCGTGCCGCAGATGGGATGGAACGCCCTGGAAGAGTGCTGCGATCCGCTGCTGGATGCTTCGGGGCTGGAGATGGCGTACTTCGCCAACAGCTACATCTGTCAACCTGACGCGCAAACGTCAGTGCGCGCATCGAGCGTGCACGAAGGAGAGCGCTTCCCCTCGATGGTGCGCGCCGGCCGCACGGTGGGCGTGCAGTTCCACCCGGAGAAAAGCTCGGGCGCGGGAGTCGCTTTCATCGGCGCGTTTCTCGAGGAGGCCGGGCAATGATCGTGCTCCCTGCCGTGGATCTGCGCGCGGGCAACTGCGTGCAGCTCGTGGGCGGCTCCTACGAGCACGAGTCGCTCCGCCTCGACAATCCCGTGGATGTGGCGCGCGGCTGGACTCAGCAGGGCTTCCAACGGCTGCACCTCGTGGACCTCGACGCAGCCACGGGGCGCGGCAGCAACGCTGAGCTGGTACGCGAGATCCTGCGCGACGTGGAGGCGTGTTTCCAGGCAGGCGGCGGCGTGCGCGAAGCGGACGACATCGAGCGACTCCTCCGCGAGGGCGCCGATCGTGTAGTGGTCGGTACGCGCGCGCTCACGGACAGCTGGTGGCTGGAGGAGGTGGCGGAGGCCTTCCCCAGGCAGCTAGTCGTCGCCGCCGACGTACGCGGACGCGCGATCGTCACGCACGGCTGGTCGCGAACGCGCGGACGCGACGTGCTGAGCTACATCGACGAGCTGAACGACCTCCCGCTCGCCGGGGTGCTGGTGACCGCGGTGCACCTCGAGGGGCAGATGCAGGGCGCGGACCTCTTCCTGATGGAGGACGTGGTCGAGAGCTCGGCGCATCCGGTGATCGCATCGGGTGGGATCGCGAGTATGAACGATCTGCACGACCTCGCCGAACGCGGTGTCTCGGCGGCCGTGGTGGGGATGGCGCTGTACACCGGCGCGCTCGATGCGCGCGCGGTAGCTGAAGAGTTCTCGAGCTGACACGGGAGTGGAACGTTGACGACGGTAGTGAGGGAAACGCGCGAGACGCGCGTGCGCGTGAAGCTGGAGCGCGAGGACGGCGCGCTCGGGGACGGTAGCGCCGGCACGACGGCCGCGCGGCCCATCGCCACCGGCGAGCCCTTTCTCGACCACATGCTCACCACCCTCGCGCGCTATGCGGGGCTCCGGCTGGAGGTAGAGGCGCGCGGCGACCTGCGGCACCATCTCATCGAGGATGTCGCGATCACCCTGGGCGAAGCGCTCGCGCGCCTCGCGCCCGAGCGTGCGGCGCGCTACGGCGAGCGAGTGGTGCCGATGGACGATGCGCTGGTGCAGGTCGTGCTCGATCTCGGCGGGAGGCCGTACTACCGCGGTCCGCTTCCCGGCTCGCTCTACGACCACTTCATGCGCTCGTTCAGCGATCACGCGCGCGTCACGCTGCACGTGCGCGTCCTCCGCGGGCGCGACCGGCACCACGTGGTGGAGGCGGCGTTCAAGGCGCTCGGGCTCGCGCTGCGTCAGGCGCTGGTGGAGGGCGACATGGTCTTCAGCACCAAGGGCGCGGTTGCGCTCGAGGTGGAGTGATGCTTTCTCGCAGGTTGATAGTCTGCCTGGACGTGCAGGGCGCGCGCGTGGTGAAGGGAACGCGCTTCCAGTCGCTGCGCGACGTGGGCGATCCGGTGGAGCTGGCGGAGCGCTACGAAGCGGCCGGTGCCGATGAGATAGTGTTCCTGGACATCTCGGCGAGCGCCGACGAACGCGCGACGCTGCTCGAGATGGTGAACCGCACCGCGGCGCGTCTCTTCATCCCACTCACCGTGGGCGGCGGGATCCGCAGCGTGGCCGACGTTTCGCGCGCGCTGCGGGCGGGAGCCGACAAGG
This sequence comes from Gemmatimonadaceae bacterium, assembly GCA_036565685.1. GTDB lineage: Bacteria > Gemmatimonadota > Gemmatimonadetes > Gemmatimonadales > Gemmatimonadaceae > JADGGM01. Next base: position 4,807 of record DATCXR010000244.1, on the reverse strand, counting down.
TGAGCATGAACAGCGCCGCGGTGGCGCGTCCGGAGCTCATCACCGAGTGCGCCGAGCGCTACGGAGCGCAATGCGTGGTGGCGAGCATCGATGCGAAGCGCGAGGGCGATGGGTGGCTCGTGCGCACGCGCGGAGGTAGGTCGGGCACCGCGCTCGACGCCGTCGAGTGGGCGCGCGAGTGCGCGGCACGCGGGGCGGGCGAGATATTGCTGACCAGCATAGACCGCGACGGCGTGCGCGGCGGCTACGACCTGGAGCTCACGCGCTCGGTGTCGCGCACGGTGAACGTACCCGTGGTGGCATCCGGAGGTGCTGGGACGGCGGAGCATGTGGTGGATGCGTTTCGCGTCGGTGAGGCCGATGCAGCGCTGGTGGCCGGGATACTCCACGATCGTATCACGACCGTCGCGGAGTTGAAGGAGGCCATGCAAGGTGCCGGGATCCCCACGCGGATCGCGGCTACCCGGGAGGCGAACATGGATCCCCGCTTTCGCGGGGATGACGGTGAGGGAAGTCCCGTCATCCCCGCGAAAGCGGGGATCCATGTTTCGAGAGCGAGGGGTAGGTCGTGAGCCCCGGATCCTCGAGCGGGCTGATGGAAGCCGCAGCCGAGGTAGCGCGGATCGCCGGCGACGTCGCCCTCCGCCACTTCCGGTCCGCGCTAGCCGTGGAGACGAAGACCGACGGCTCGCCGGTCACGATCGCCGACCGGAGCGCCGAGCGCGCCGCGCGCGAGTGGCTCGAGGCGCGCTTTCCCGACGATGGAATCCTCGGCGAGGAGCTCGGTCTCACGCGGCCCGATGCCCCGCGCCGCTGGATACTCGATCCCATCGATGGCACGAAGAGCTTCATACGGGGCGTTCCACTCTGGGGTTCGCTCGTCGCTCTCGTGGAGGAGGCCGGCGGCGAGAATCGCGTGCTCGCGGGCGCCGCGTATTTCCCCGCGCTGGGCGAGTCGCTCGCCGCGGCTCCCGGCGCCGGCACGTGGTGGAACGGCGTCCGTTGCGCCGTCTCGCGTGTCGCTACAATCGAGGAATCCACGGTGCTCACCACCGACGAACACTTCCGCCACGCCCCCGCGCGCCGCGCCGCGTGGAACGCCCTCGCCGATCGGGCGCTCCTGAGCCGCTCGTGGGGCGACTGCTACGGCTACCTCCTCGTGGCCACGGGACGTGCGGAAGTCATGGTGGACGGTATACTATCTCCATGGGACGCCGCCGCATTCCATCCGATTATCGATGAGGCCGGCGGCGTACTCACCGACTGGACCGGGAAGCGCACCGCCTTCGGAGGCGATGCGATCGCGAGCAACGGAGCGCTCGCAACCATGGCGCGTCGCCTGCTCGGCGTGGACGTACGCGACATCACCGCAATGGAGCGACCAGATGCTCGACCTTGACGCGCTCGACTTCCGCCGCGGCGGCCTGGTGACCGTCGTGACGCAGGATGTGCACACCGGCCAGATTCTCATGGTGGCGCACGCCGACCGGGAAGCGCTCGAGTACACGCTCGCCACCGGCGAGATGCACTACCACTCGCGCAGACGCGGCCTCTGGCACAAGGGTGCGACCAGCGGGAACCGTCAGTGCGTGGTCTCGCTCACCCCCGACTGCGACGGCGACGCGGTACTCGCTCTCGTCGAGCAGATCGGATTTGCGTGTCACAACGGAACCCGGTCGTGCTTCGTCGTAGAGGATGCTCCGGAGAGCTGGTCGTCCGAGCCAGCACCTCGCCGGGTGAGCGACGGCGTGCTCACGGGGCTCGACGCCACCATCGCCGCACGGGCCAAAGCGGGCGACTCCGCCTCGCGCTCGAGCTACACGGCGCGCCTCCTCGCTGACCGCAACCTTCGTCTCAAGAAGCTGGGCGAAGAGGCTGCCGAGCTGGTCACGGCCTGCGCCGACGGCGATCGCGTGCGCGCCACGGAGGAAGCGGCCGACCTTTTCTACCACGCACTCGTCGCGCTGCGCGCGGCGGGTGGATCACTCGGCGACGTGGAGCGTGTGCTGCAACGGCGCGCCGATGAGAGTTCTTCTCGTAGAGGATGACGCGGAGCTGGCCGAGGTAGTGGCCACGGGGCTTGGCGAGCATCATGTGGAAACGGTGCTCGCGAGCGACGCGCGCGAGGGAAGGGAGCGCGCGCGCTGGGGAAGCTACGATGTGATGATCCTGGATGTGATGCTCCCTCGCGGCAACGGCTTCGACCTCTGCGCCGCGCTGCGCGCCACGGGACTATCCACGCCAATCCTCATGCTCACCGCACGCGACGCGGTGGACGATCGGGTACGCGGCCTCGAAGCTGGCGCCGACGACTACCTCACCAAGCCCTTCGCCTTCCGCGAGCTCCTCGCCCGCGTCCGCGCTCTCGCGCGGCGACAGCCGGCATTCCACCCCGAGCGCTACGAGGTCGCGGACCTGCGGGTGGATATCGTATCGCGTGAGGTGAGCCGTGGAGCGAGCACGATCGAGCTCACCGCCAGGGAGTTCGCGCTCCTCGAGTTCTTCGTGCGCCACGAGGGCGCGGTCGTGGATCGCGCCGCCATCACCGCGCACGTCTGGGACGAGAACCACGATCCATACACGAACGTGCTCGAAGTACTCGTCCGCCGACTGCGACGGAAGATCGACGACGACTTCGAGCCGAAGCTGATCCACACCGTGCGAGGGGCGGGCTACCGCTTCGGCGTGTGACGCGCGCATCGCCCGACCAGCAGCGCGCCCATGGGCAGCGCGATGATTCCGTACATCCATCTGCCGATCCGAGCGACTCATCGTCGTCGCTCTTCCGCCTGCGTCGCCGGCTCACCGCCTGGTACGTGGGCACCTTCGCGCTGGTGCTCCTCACCCTCGGCATCCTCCTCCTCGTGGCGCTGACGCGCTTCGTGGCCGGGGATCTCGACGCATCGCTCCGTGCCGCGACGAGGGAGATCGCGCTCGCCACCGAGCGACGCGAACGCGAGGCGGCAGCCACCGGCGGGAGCGCCATCGATGCCGTCGAGGAGTTGCGCATCCCCGCCCGCGAGCTCTTCCTGTTCGATACCGCCGGCCGCCCGCTCGTCCCCGACTCCGCGGAGCCGGAGATAGCGCGCGTGGCGGCGCGAGCCGCGAGCGAGGGAGCAGTCGACGACAGAATAGATCTGCCGCGCGACCGCGCGCTCCAGCTCCACGCCGAGCGCTTCACGACTTCCAGCGGCCACCGCTACGTGGCGCTCGCGCTGGCGGACCGCGACGCACTCGACGACCGCTATGCGTCGCTCGTCGGTCTCCTCGCCGCGCTCGGCGCCCTGGGGCTCGTCCTCGTGGCCGGCGGCGGATGGGTGCTGGCGCGACAGTCCGTGGCGCCGGTCCAGAGATCCATGGAGCAGATGCGCCGCTTCGTGGCCGACGCCGCGCACGAGCTGCGCACGCCGGTGGCTGTGCTGCGAACCAGGGCCGATGTGGCGTTGCAGCGTGAGCGTTCGCCGACGGAGTATGTCACCGCGCTGGAGGCACTGGGGCGCGAGACCGAGCGACTCAGCGGAATAGTGGATGACCTCTTCACGCTCACGCGGGCCGATGCGGGCGAGCGGCCGCTCCGCAGGGCGCGCGTGCAGCTCGATGAGCTGGTCCTCGATGCGGTGAGCGCCACCGGCGCGCTGGCCGAGCGCCGGGGGGTGGCTCTCTCGGTGGGCGCGGCTGATGAAGTGGTGCTCGACGCGGACGCCGCTCTCGTGCGCCAGCTCGTGGTAATTCTCCTCGACAACGCCATCAAGTTCAGCGAGCGGGGTGGCGTGGTGAGGGTGGATCTTCGCGCATCTCCGGCCGTTGCTACACTCGTGGTGCGCGATACGGGAGCGGGGATTCCACCCGAGGAGCTTCCCCGTGTGTTCGATCGGTTCTACCGGGGCGAGTCGGCACGCGGGAGCACGTCGGGCGCCGGGCTCGGGCTCTCGATTGCTCGCTGGATAGCCACCGCCCACCGCGCACGCATCGAGATCTCCTCGGTTCCGGGCGAGGGCACGACGATCACCGTGATCTTCCGAGTGTCGGCGGGGTCAGCTCCGTAATCGTCCTGACAGCTTCGCGCGCTACGTTCATCGCGTATGCGCGCGCTCCTTGCGATTCGCCACGGGACGTTCGCCACTGCGCTCGGCGTCGCTCTCGCGGCGAGCGCGGTGGCTGCACGTGCGCAGAGCTCAGACGCCCGGCGCATCACGCGCGAGGAAGCAGTGGAGCTCGCGCTGGAGCGCGGCACCCGCGCCGCGCTGGCGAGCGCCACGGCCCGGGCTGCGCGCGCCGGGGTGCTCAGCGCGCGCGCCCTCGCAAACCCCGTCCTCTCCGCCAGCTACTCCAGATCCGTCCCGCAGTACCACGCGATAGTCGACGTGCCGCTCGACTTTCTCGTCCGGCGCCCGCTGCAGGTGAGCGCCGCACTCTCGGCGAGTGAGGCGGCGCGGTACAGGCTCTCGTTCGAGCGCGCAGCGGTGGAATTCGAGACCGACACCCTCTACACCCGTGCGGCGGCGCGGTCCGCTCAGGGAGCGCTCTCGCGCGCCAACGCCTTGGATGCCGACAGCCTGCTCACCGTGGCGCGCGTGCAGCGCGACGCGGGCGACGCGAGCGAGCTGGACGTGGAGCTCGCGCGCGTGAACGCGGGCCAGGCGGAGAACACTGCGGCCGCCGACTCGCTGGCGGCGATCTCCGCGCTCCTCGATCTCCAGAACGCACTCGGCATCCCCTCCGCGCAGGTGACGGTGGTGCTCGCGGATTCACTCGCGCTTCCCCCGAGCGATTCGCTCGTACGGCTCGCGTCCTTGGTCGGTCCCGC
>DATCXR010000239.1:0-6384 GCA_036565685.1 Gemmatimonadaceae bacterium | reverse complement strand
TCGAGGCTGGCCTGCGCGGTAGCGAGCGTCGCTCCCGGAGCGAGCCGGCCGATGACGAACATTCCGCGATCGCCACGCTGCATGTCGGCAGCACCATCGCCCACCGTTCGCTCGGGCGAAAGGAGACCTCTCGCGACGTAGGGCACCCAGATGTCGGCCCGCACACCTCGGATGGAGCCGAAGAAATGCTCCGGAGCGACTCCGATCACGGTGAACGGATATCCATTCACCCGCACTTCGCGCCCTACGACACCGGAGTCAGCCCCGAAGGCACGCTGCCAGAGCGCGTAGCTCAACACCGCCACCGGCTCGGCCGCGCGCGTGCGCTCGGCGCCGGGAATGAACGTGCGGCCGAGCGCCGGAACTACCCCGAGTACCGTGAAGTAGTCGCCGCTCACCTCCTCGCCCCACACCCTGCTCGCTGCCCCGCCCGTGCTGAAGTTGAGCGGACTGGGCGCGAACGCCGCGAGACCCGACAGTCCCGCGGCGCCCTCACGGAAATCCAGGTAGTCGGCGTACGACGAGGCGCCGTAGCGCGGCCCGCTGTAGTCGCTGGTGAAAACGTGTACGAGCCGATCGGGCTCCCGAACCTGCGCGGGCGGGCGTAGAAGAACCGCGCTCACTACCGAGAAGATCGTGGTGTTGGCGCCGATCCCGAGCGCCAGCGTGAGTACCGCGGCCAGGGTAAAGGCCGGGCTCCTGCGCAGCGTGCGCAGAGCGTAGCGGATATCGAACGTGATCTCACCGAACATCACTCTGCTCCGCGCGTTGGGTTCTCACTCCCGAGGCAGTTCACTGCTTGCTGCTTTCTGCTTTCTGCCGTCTCTTTATCCCCCTCTGAGAATGCTCATCGGCGCTATTCCCGCCGCGCGACGAGCGGGGATGAAGGAGGCCAGCAACGCGACGGCGAGCATGGCGAGGATCACCGCGCCGAATGCAAGTGGATCCGTGGTACTCACGCCGAAGAGCATCCCGCGAATCAGTCGCGTGAGTGCGAGCGCGGCTGCTCCGCCCGCAACGATACCGGTACCGGCAAGCAGCGCGCCCTGTCGAAGCACGAGCTTGACCACGTCGGCCGACTGCGCGCCGAGCGCGATGCGAACGCCGATCTCCTGACGGCGCTGAGTGACCAGGTAGGAGATCACGCCGTACACGCCAAGCGTCGCGAGCAGAAGCGCCGACGCGCCGAAAACACCGATCAACAGAAGCGTGAAGCGACGGTCGGCTACCGAGGTGGACACCACCGTCTCGATGGTGCGGAAGCGCGGCGGAACGTCGGGGCGCAGATCGCTCACGGCGCGGCGCGCGGCGGCGATCACCGACGCGTTCTCGACGTTCCCCTGCATCACCAGGTTGAAGTTGTAAGCCACCCAGGGACGCTGGCGATAGAAGGCGTAGAAGGTCGGCGCTGGCTCCGAGGCGAGACCCTCCTCACGAACATCCCCCACCACACCGACTATGGTGAACGGGTGCAGGTCGCCGTCCATGTTGCCGAACTGGATCAGCTTCCCCAGTGGATCCTCGTTGGGCCAGCGCTTCTTCGCCAGCGATTCGCTGATCACCGCGACGTGCGGCGACTCCCTCGTGTCGCGCTCATCGAAGAGCCGTCCCTTCACGAGCGGGATGTTCATAGCGCGGAAGTAGCCGCCGCTCGCAACACGAAACTCCGCGTTACCGGAGCGCGACGGATCGTGCGCCAGCCGCGAGAACGACTCGATATCCTCGATCTTGTCGCCGGGCCCGCTCATTATGACGAAGGTGCCGTCCCCGGCGCTCTCGCCGGAAAGCGGCAGAACCGTCACTCCACCCACCTCGCGCACCCCCGGGATGGCTTTCAGTCTGCCGATCAGCTCATCGTAGAAGCCCGCCGTCCCAGTGGCCCAGACACTATCGTGGTTGCTCCCCGACGGAAGCGAGACATCGAGCACCAGCGAGCTCTGGGTGCGGAAGCCGGGGTTCACCTCGAGCAGCTTGATGAAGCTCCGCCCGAGCAGCCCCGCGCCCACGAGAAGCACGATCGTCGCGGCTACCTGCGCCACGACGAGCGCACCGCGCAGCCGCATGGTGGCGCCTGCCCCGGCCTGCGTGCGCTGCGACTCGGCGAGCGCCGCGCGAAGATCGCCGCGCCCCGCGCGGAAAGCCGTGAGCAATCCCATCGCCAGCGCGGCCGCCACCGACACTCCGAGCGCGAACGCTAGAACCGTCCAGCTCACGTGTACGTCGGCCGCTCGAGGGAGATTACCGCTCTGCAGTCCGAGCAGCGCCCGCACTCCCACCGCGGCGAGCACTACTCCCAGGATCCCGCCGCCCGTCGCCAGCACGAGCGACTCGGCCACGAACTGCTGAACGAGTCTGGCGCGCGACGCGCCGAGCGCGAGCCGCAGCGCGTACTCGCCCTCGCGCGCCGCCATGCGTGCCATCATCAGGTTCACGACGTTGGCGCAGGCGATGAGCAGGAGCACCGCCGACGCGCCGAGCAGGACGAGCAGCGCCGGCTTCAGCTTCCCGACCATGTGCTCGCGCAGCGGCATCAGCGTGACGCCAGTCATGTTCGTCTCGTCGCCGTACTGCTGCTCGAGCCGACGGGCGATGTTGTCGGCATCCGCGCTGGCGCTGGCAGGCGTGGCTCCCGGCGCGAGTCGCCCGATCACCGGCCAGCTGTGCGCGGTGCGACTGGGGACGCGGCCCAGGAGCTCCGCAGGCATCCAGAGCTCGGTCCCGGCGGGATAATCCAGCTCCGGCGGCGCGACGCCGACCACGTTGAAGATCTTTCCGTCGAAGGCGAGCGTCCGACCGGAGCCGATCGGCGCGCCGCCGAGCGAGCTGCGCCAGAAGCCCGCGCTCACGACCACCGCCGGCGTCCCGCCCTCGCGCTGCTCGTCGGGTACGAAGAACCGCCCGCGCGCTGGTTGCACTCCCATCGTTCGGAAGAATTCCTTCGAGACCGCCGCCGACCGCGCGCGCACCGGCGAGCTCCCTCCCACCACCGAGACGATCCCATAGGGGGACACCCTGGCCAGCGAGGTAAAGCTCCGGGTCTGCTCCTGAATGTCCTCGAAGTCAGGGTCCGAGAAGTTCATGTGACCGCCCTTCGCGCTCACTTCCCACAGCCGCACGATTCGCTGCGGCTCGGGATACGGGAGTGGTCGGAGAAGCACACCATCGACCACGGTGAAGATCGCCGTCGTGGCGCCGATACCCAGCGCCAGTGTGAGCAACGCGATGACGGTGAAGAACGGTGCTCTCGAGAGTGTGCGGAAGGCGAAGCGGAAGTCGCGCATCGGTAGGAGCTCCCTGCGCTGAGGGTGGAACCGATCCGGAGCGGCCGGGCAGAGATCGCGGCTCCGCGAATCGTGGACGACGCTGCCAGTCGCGGCGCTCGTCAGAGCTGCCACGTGATGCTCTACGGAAAGAGGCGCTCGGGCGTTTCGACCGTGACACGGTCATTCTGCCGCTTGCCTATCCGTGGCGCAAGGAAGCGCTATCGCTCCCGGGGCGCGTCGACGCGCCACGACTCCCGCTCAGCCCTCCTGACTTCAGCCCTCCTGACCTCAGCGCTCCTGACGGCGGGGGATGTTCACCCGGGTGGCGTCAGCCTGCGTGGCGGCCGGCACGCCGCGCACGAACGCTATGTAGTCGGTGGGTACCGGCGGAAAGCCGCTCTGGCGCAACAGGAGATTCACCTTCCCGCGGTGGTACTGGCCGTGAAGCATCACGTGGAAGAGGATGTCTCCAGCGCTAGTGGAGAACGAGATCCCGGCGCTGTTGCGGTAGTCGACCATCCGCTCGAGATCGTCGTTGCGCAGCGCGGCGAAGTAGGCGCGATACGACTCGGCGACCGTCCTGCGAAGCTGCAGTACCTCGTTCAGCGTTCCCGACGGCCATATGGCCGCGCGCGAGGTGCGTCTCTCGAGGCGCGCGAGCCACGTCTCTTCGGCGCCGAGGATGTGCGCGTACTCGCGTACGATCGGGCTCGGGACCGTAGCAGCCAGGCGCAGCGACTCCGCGAGCGCCGCGTCCGCGGCCAGACTGTGGTCGGCGAGCCGTTGGAGATACTCGATGGCTTCCAGCCCCGCTCCGCTCATGGGATCTCACCTCCGGTGCCATGACAACCCGATGGGTGAAAGCTAAACCAATTCGGGAGCGGGGGGCGACACGCCTCAGGTAGCTCGTTCGTTTATCCAGACCACCGATGCTATGGGTGGCGGAGCCGGCCGTTCGCGCCGCTCGCCCGCCGCCGGAGCGCTCTCGGCCGGACGGGGCGGTGGCGCGGGCTCGCGATTCATCCGCGCGTAGTTGGGGATGGCGATCATCGGACTCCCGTCGGCGAACTTTCCCTTGATGACCATCACGCCGCCGAGCAGGTCGCCGCGCCACTCGGTGGTGAGCGGAGCATCGGGCGGGAGCACCTTGCCGATGTCGCCCACGTCCACCTTCTCGATGTTGTAGAGGAGCGGGCCGTAGCGGAGCGCCACCTTTCCCCGGTCGGCCTCGATCTTGTCGATCGCGCGGATGCGCTGAACCTTCATGGGGAGCTCGAGCTCGATGACGTCGCCGGCCTTCCACGTGCGGTCTATCACCGCGTAGCCGTTCTCGACCTTCTGCTTCACCGGCGAGCCGTTCACCGCGAGCGAGGCGATGCCGTCGGCAGCGGGCGTGCTGGAGTACAGCTCGCTCACGCTCCGGTTCGGCACCCGCACCCGCACGCGGAAGCGCTTGCTCGCTGCCGGATTCACGGTGATGGCGACCTTCCCGTCCCACGGGTAGTTCGTCTTCTGCACCATCTGCACGCGCGTCCCGCCCACCTCGCCCAGCTCCACCGTGCTGCCGACGAAGAGGTTGACGTATACACCATCGGGGCTCTTCGCGTAGATCCACGTAGGCATCGCGAGCAGCGTGCGCGGGATGTTGCCGGTGCAACATGGAACGCTGTGCCACGACGTGCGCACGCGCCGGGCGTCGAGCGGATTGGGGTAGTAGAAGGTCTTCCCATCCAGCGAGAGTCCGCCCAGGAGCGCGTTGTAGATCGTTTCCTCGTACAGGTCCGCGAACTGCGCCTGGTGATAGGTGAGGTTCAGCTTCCACTGGAAGAAGATCTCGCCGCACCCCGAGCACGACTCGCAGTAGGCGTCGTTGCGCAGCGAGTAGTCGGGCCCGAAGCCCTCGGAGGTCTCGCCGCTCGCGATCCCTCCGGTGACGTAGTACTTCCTGTTGACGATGTTCTCCCAGAGCGACTTCACCGCGCTGCGGTAGTCGGGGTCGTGCGTCTCCATCGCGACGTCGGCCATTCCGGAATAGCAGTACGCCGCGCGCACCGCGTGTCCCACCGCCTCGTACTGCTCCTTCACCGGGAGGTGGCTCTGATCGTACTCCGAGCGCTCCCGCTCATCCTTCGCGGCGTAGTAGCGGTTGTCGAGAAGGAACTTCGCGAGGTCGATGTAGCGATCGCCCTTCCCCTTCCCTTCGGTGTCGTTGACGAAGCGGCCGAAGCGCACGAGCGCCTGCTCCATCTCCTCGTGACCATCGTACCACGCCTTCTTCGGGGCGGGGCCGATGTTGTCGTACCAGCAGTCGGCGAGCTTCTTTGCCGCATTGTAGAGGCGCGGGTCCTTCAGGTCGGTCATCCCGTAGTGGACCATCGCCGCCTCGAGGAAGTAGCCCGCGGTATATCCCTCGTGGTCGTGGCGACGCGTCCAGTGGAGGAAGGGTCCGGGCTCCTGATTGCCGCCGCGGTTGCTGGTGCGAGGGAGGGTGAACGCGGTCTGCATGTAGCCGTCGGGCTCCTGCGCCGCGAGGATGATCGGGATCCACCGCTCGAGCGTGGCGCGCATGTCGTCCTGCGCCTTCCGGATCTCCGGATCTCCGTTCGGGTCCACCATGAGCGCGATGCTCATCGCCTCGACGGCGTTGTGCACGTACGCGTCGGCGAAGACGTAGCCCTTGTGGGCGCCGTGCGGCTCACCGCGCAGCGCCTTCCCCGCCTCGATGAAGTTGTCGAGCCCTCCCGCCTGCACGTCGGTGCTCTCGAGCATCTCGATGCAGTGGGGGATCCAGCTCACGATGAGCGCCTTGACGCGATGGTTCCAGAGCGGGCTGTCGATCGAGTATCTGCGCGTGTGCACCACGTCGAGCTGCTTCTCCGGTGGCGGGAGCTCGGCCCTCACGGTGAGCGTGGACGACGCTCTGCTCTCGCCGTTGTCAGCGGCGAGCTCGAGGACGTAGTCACCGGGCACGGTGAACGTGGCCGTGGTGACGAGCGCGTTGCGGTCGGCGAAGCTCACGCGCCCGGGGCCGGAGCGCTTGCTCCAGCGCACGGTGGGCGTGGGGCCGGTGGGTGCGGGGGGCGTGGAGTCGGCGTCGGCGCGTCTGCGCCGGCGGCGGCGC
>DATCXR010000238.1:0-8030 GCA_036565685.1 Gemmatimonadaceae bacterium | reverse complement strand
CGGCCGCCTCATGAACGATGCTGAGCTTCGCTCGCATGCGCGCGTGGCGGTACTGTCGCACGGTCTCGCGGCCGCGCTCGCGAAGGCGGATTCCTCTTCCGTCGCACTGCCCGCGTCACTCCTTGGCCAGACGATCCAGCTCCAATCGCATCCCTATCGCGTCATCGGCGTACTGGCGGCCGAGAAGGGTATGGAGGAGCGGCTGGCGGCGATCGTCCCGTTCACCGTCGCGACCGATGCGAGCATGCCCTCGGGTGACGTCGAGCATCCGATACTCCTGGTGCGCGCCTCTAAGGTGGAGGGTGTTGACAGCGCCCGCGCGCGGACCGAGCGCTGGCTCTCCGCTCGTTACGGAGCGTGGCAGGGGAAGGTCAAGGTGCAGACCGAGGCGGCCAGCAGGCTGAAGCAGGCGAGCCAGGGGATCATGATCTTCAAGCTCGCCATGGGCTCGTTCGCGGCGATCTCGCTCATCGTGGGAGGCATTGGGATCATGAACGTGCTCCTAGCCTCGGTCCTCGAGCGCACGCGCGAGATCGGCGTTCGCAAGGCGATCGGCGCGCGTCAGCGCGACATACTGCTACAATTTCTCGCCGAATCCGTCGCTATCAGTGGCGTGGGAAGCGTGATTGGCGTCGTCGCTGGCCTCGCCGGTGCCTTCGGCGTGACCGCCGTGATGCGCGCGAAGACGGAAGCGATCGTCTTCGCCGCCTTCACCTGGCCCACGCTGCTGGTGGCCACGGCCATCGCCATAGCGATAGGCCTCGCCTTCGGCACCTATCCCGCCCTCCGCGCCGCGCGCCTCTCCCCGATCGACGCGATCCGGCACGAGTGAGAGGGGGAGGGGAGGCAGAAAGCAGAAAGCAGAAAGCAGAAAGCAGAAAGCATGGAACAGGAAACAGGAAACAGGAACTACGAGGAGACAGGGGTCAGGAATTGCACAGTAATGAATGTCCCCCTTGCGAAAGCGGGCTGACGGCGGTTCGGTGTGCAGTTCCTGTTTCCTGTTCCCTGTTTCCTGTTCCCTGTTCCCTTCGCGCAACTTCTTCCCCCCAACCCCACACCCTCCAATGTCCCTACGACTCGTCGGAGCAGTAGCGATCGCCACGGTCCTGGCAGCGTGCAGTAGCGAGGGGCCGACGGCGCCGAAGAAGATCGATCAGTTGCCTCGGCCGTTGAGCAGTGTGGAGCAGCAGATCGCCGAAGGGAGCACCGGATTCGGGCTCTCGTTGCTTCGTGAAGTCAACGAGCAGTCGGCACCGGGCGAGAACGTCTTCATCTCCCCGCTGAGCGCCTCGATGGCGCTCGGGATGACGGCCACCGGCGCGGCGGGGGAGACGCTCGACTCGATGCGCACCGTGCTCGGATACCAGGATGTGGATCTTCAGGAGATGGATGAGTCGTATCGAAGTCTGATCGATCTCCTTCGCGGACTCGATCCCACTGTGGACTTCCGCATCGCGAACTCGATCTGGTACCACGACGGACTTCCGGTGGAGCAGAGCTTCGTGGACGCCACGAAGAAGTACTTCGACGCCGAGGTCGCGTCGCTCGACTTCGGATCCCCCGGCGCCATCGGTACGATAAACGATTGGGTGAAGCGCAGCACCAACGATAAGATCGACAGGATCGTGGACGCGATACCGCAGGACATCGTGATGTATCTGATCAACGCGATCTACTTCAAGGGAAGTTGGACGGCACAGTTCGACAAGGCGCAGACGAGGGACGAGCCCTTCTTCGCTGACGACGGCTCGCAACCGAGCGTACCGATGATGACGGTCAAGGGTGACTTCCGTGCAACGGCGACGAGCGAGTACGGCGCGGTCGAGCTCCCGTATGGCGGCGGCGCCTACAGCATGATCGTCGTACTACCGTGGCAGGGACTCAGCGTCGATTCGCTCATCGCGCGGATGGATGCCCCCGGCTGGGAAGCGTTGCTGGCGGGGCTGGACAGCACGAGCGGAACGGTTCAGATCCCGAAGTTCCGCCTCGAGTGGAAGGGCAAACTCAACCAGTCCCTCATCGACATGGGGATGGGGATCGCCTTCGATCTCGGCAGGGCGGACTTCACCGGCATCTCGCGCGGCGGAGGGCTCGCCATCTCTACCGTGGACCAGAAGACCTTTGTGAAGGTGGACGAGGAGGGGACGGAGGCGGCGGCCGTGACCGCGGTGGGTATGACAACCACTTCGACGCCCGGCCCGCTCCTTCGCGCCGATCGCCCCTTCCTCTTCGCGATCCGCGAACGGTTCTCGGGGACGCTACTCTTCATAGGGAAGATGGCGGTGCCGCCGACCTGATCACCCCGGCGAGCACGGATCACGATAGCGGATGCTCCTCTGGCGAGTGCGTAGCTGGTGAGCTTTCACGATTACTTCTCCGACCACTCCAAGCTCTACGCCTCGGCCCGGCCGAGCTACCCGGAGGAGCTCTTCCGCTTCGTGGCGTCCATCGCGCCTGCTCATGAGCGGGCGTGGGACTGCGCCACCGGCAACGGCCAGGCAGCCATCGGACTCGCGCGCTACTTCGCCGAGGTGAACGCCACCGATGCCAGCGAGGACCAGATCGCCAACGCGATCACCAGGCCCAACATCACGTACGCAGTGCACTCCGCGGAGGAGAGCGGCTTCCCTCCGCGATACTTCGACGCCGTGTGCGTGGCGAGCGCGATCCACTGGTTCGACTACGAGCGGTTCTACCCGGAGGTGAAGCGGGTACTGCGACCGGACGGCGTGATCGCGGCCTGGGGCTACGATCACCTGCGCGTCTCACCAGAGTTCGATGCGGAGTTCCATCGCAGCATCGAGCGCGTCATCGCGCCCTACTGGCCGCCGCGCAAGAAGCTGCTGCACGACGGCTACCGCGACGTCCCCTTCCCCTTCGAGCGGATAGAGCCGCCACCGATGGAGATGCACGCCGACTGGAGCTTCGATCAGCTCATGGCGTTCGTCCGCAGCTGGTCTGGTGTGCAGCGCTGCATCGCTGCCGAGGGCGACCGGTTTTTCAGTGGCGCCACCGCGGCGTTGAGGAGTGCGTGGGGCGACCCCGACGATCCGAAGCGTTGTGGGATGGATCTGTACATCCTTGCCGGAGTGAACCGGCCGCGGTGATTTCCGGCAAGCCGGGCGCCCCAAAAATCATCTTGCAATTTCGTATTGTCCCCCATATATGTGTCGCGCGCCGAAACAAGGAGTCGACTCGAGTCGACGGACGAGTCGGCTAACACTGCGGCATGCGCGACGTCAAACGCGAGATGCCGTGGCAGGCACGGCGAAGCTGCCCCACGGATAGACAGCTCGATCGCGGCGGAGCATCCCGCACGTGTAAGCGATCGGGCGGCGGCTGGAGGTGTGGCAAGCGATGATGAGGCTGGCAGCTATTGCCGTCAGGCAGGACGCTCGGTACTCGCGACTGGTCGCGACGGTCGAACGCGGCAGGGGACGTGAGCCTTTCGAGCTGATGTACGAGTATCCCCGGGACAGCGCACGATACCTTCTGGAATCCGCGGATGCATTCGTCCCCGCGCTGCTCATCCCGTGCATGGCGGGGTCCGAGCCACTCGAGATCGTCCCCGCCATATCAGCGAAGCTCCACGCCGCGCTGGACACTATCCAGACGATCCTTACCCAGTGGTGGTCGGAGCTACACCGCGTACCCGTGAGCGCGACGCCGAGAGGCGCGGACGACTCCGTTACCTCGATACCAGGGACCTCGGCATCGTTCTTCTCGGGCGGCGTAGACTCCTTCTACACGTGCCTCAAGCATGCCGGCGAGACCGGCTCCCCACAGGCACCCCGCCTCACGCATCTCGTGCATATGGAGGGCGTAGAGAAACCACTCGAGCAGAGCGTCGACGTCACTTCACTGCGCGATGATTTGCGGCGCGCGGCCGATCATTACGGGCTGGATCTCGTCTTCGGACGTACCAACATTCGCAGCGTGTTCCCGCTGTCGTGGAGCATGTACTACCATGGCGCCGGCCTCTCCTCGATAGGCCTCTCGCTCGCTGCCGGCTTCAGGCGAATCCTGATCCCCTCCACCCACTCGTTCAGGCACCTCCTCCCCTGGGGCTCGCACCCGCTGCTCGATCCGCTCTGGTCGACGGAGAGGCTGGAGATCGTGCACGATGGCTGCGAGGTGACTCGCGTGGAGAAGACCGCGTCGATCGCCAGCGACCCCTTTGCCCTGCAACAGCTCCGCGTCTGCCTCCGCAACCGTGCCGGACCGGGGAACTGCGGCAGGTGCAAGAAGTGCATCCGGACAATGGTCACGCTCGCCGCGCTCGGGGCTCTTTCACAGGCCAGCACATTCCCCAGCCGCCTGCCCCCCAATTTCGACGGATTGTTGCCCGTGGCGACCGACAACGACAGGGCGTTCGTGGAGGAGATAGTGAGCTTCCTCGAGGATCGGGAGCCGGGCAGTCCACTCGCGCTAGCGCTCTCCGGACGCATCCGACAGAGCAGAAGGCATGCTGCAACCAGGAGCTACGTCGAGAACTCGAAATTGTCCGCGGCGCTTCCGGCTGTGAGGCAGCTGCGCGGGGCCGCGGTGCGTTTCGCCAGCATCATCAGCCATATCGGATGACGCCACCGCCGTCACTCTGCGCAACGCATAGCTGACCTCACACCGGCACTCTCGAACGCGTGGCGTGCGCAGCGCGCGCGCCTGACCCAGCGTTGACGCCCAGCTCTTCCGGAGTGATCTTGGAACCGCCGACAAGAGACCTCGTCATGGGAGACGAAGCTCGTCGCGGACACAAGAACCCGGAGCCGCCGCAGCACTCGTGAAAATCCTGGGTAAGCGCTTTCGCCTCTCGACCGCGCAGACTCTCTCGCTGGTGACAGTCGTCGTATTGGCTGCCGTCCTGGCGATCTGTCTCGCGGCCATCCGGGTGACTCTCACGCGCTCGTCAGTCGAAGCCGCGCAATACCGGGTCGAGCGGAGCGTGAAACAGCTGGCTGCAGTCGCGGCCACGAACATCGCGCGGAGCCGATCCCACTACGATCCGGCGACCACCAACCCGGCCGTTCTCGCGGCGCTGCGTAGTGCCGAGCCGCCGAAAGGGGCGCGCCTCGACTCGATCCAGGCCGCTCTCGTGTCGGTACTGACCGAGGCCGATTCGGGAAGGCCGATCGAGCTCTGGTCCACGAAGGGGAGGCGCCTCGCTTTCGTGGGCGATGATGTCACCGAGCACGTTCCGCTGCGGCAACCTTCGGAGCTCACGGGGCCTGCTCCCCTGCTCCGGCCAGGCATAGACCTGAGCGACCCTGCCGACTCCATCCAGCTCGGCGCGCTCTACCACGACGACAACCGCACGCGCTACTGGGTGGCCGTGCCCATCGCATCGAAGGGAAGGACGCTGGGATTCCTGCTCAAGCAGAGCCAGATCGCGAGGAATCCGCAGACGGAACGGACAGTCCAGGAGCTCAGCGGCAGCTCCACCATCGGCTATTTCCACAACACCGATGGCTCCATCTGGACTACCATCGGCGGCGCACCCGCTCGACCGCCGGACAGCTCGACCAACGCGGGTGGGCGGCTCCGACCAGTCCTCGGCCATGTGATTTACGCCGACGAGCGCATCCCCGGAACACAACTCGCGCTCACGATGGAGGTACCGCGCTCCGCCATCATCCAGCGCGCCACGACGTCAGTACGTCGACTCGCGCTCCTCAGCGGCGCGTTGACGCTGCTGGGTGCGCTCGTCGCGTGGCTGATAGGTCGGCGACTCGCGAGACCCCTCAGAGAGCTTACCACCGCCGCCGAGTCGGTCGCCCGCGGCGACTACACGGCGCGCGTACCGACCGACGGAAACGAAGAGGTGTCGCGACTGGCCGCGAGCTTCAACCACATGGCCGCGCAGGTTGGCGAATCGCGCACGCTCATCGAGGCGCGCGAGTCCGAGCTTCGTACTCTCGCGAACACCATGCCCCAGATCGCGTGGATGGCCGACGCGGCCGGCAGGGCGACCTGGTTCAACGAGCGCTGGTACGAGTACACGGGCTTGACCGGCGCGCACGACTCGCCGGGAATCGGTAGCACGGTTGTCGATCCGGAGCAGCTCGCCGACGTCGTGCGCACCTGGGAGGCATCGGTGCGATCCGGGACGCCGTTCGAGATGGAGCTCCGTCTGCGCGGAAAGGACGGGTCGCACCGCTGGTTCCTCACTCGTATCGCGCCCGTGCGCGGCCGCGACGGGATCGTGACCAGGTGGTTCGGTACGAGCACCGATATCCAGACGCTGCGCGAGGCGCGCGAGGCGGCGGAGGCCGGCAACCGGGCGAAGAGCGACTTCCTCGCGGCCATGAGCCACGAGCTCCGCACTCCGCTCAACGCCATCGGAGGCTACGCGGAATTGATCGACATGGGGCTTCGTGGTCCCGTCTCCGACGAGCAGCGCCGCGACCTGGCGCGCATCCGCGCGAGTCAGACGCACCTCCTCGGTCTCATCGGTGGGCTCCTCGATCTCAGCCGGATCGAGAACGGCCACGTGCAGTACGACATAGAGAGCATCGGAGTCGCTCCGATGCTGGCGGACATCGAGGTACTCGTGCTGCCACAGGCTGCCGCCAAGAAGCAGATCCTCACGTGCGACCCGCACGGTCCCGACCTCGCCGTTCGCGCGGACCGTGAGAAGCTTCGTCAGGTGCTGTTGAACCTCCTCTCCAACGCCGTCCGCCATTCTCCGGTCGGCGCGTCAATAACCGTCGTCGCCGAGCGCCGCGAGAAGGAGCAGGTAGTGATCAAGGTATGCGACACCGGTCCGGGGATACCGCCCGAGCGGCACGAGACGATCTTCGAGCCCTTCGTGCAGCTCGATCGGTCGCTCACGCGGAGCACCGAGGGCGTGGGGCTCGGGCTGGCCATAAGCCGCGACCTGGCCCGTGGAATGGGCGGTGACATCACCGTCATCAGCGCTCCTGGCGAGGGCGCATGCTTCGTTCTCACGCTACCGGCTGCGGCAATGGACAGCCATACGCTGCTGGCGAGATCGGCGGAGGTGGCGGCGATGAAGGTGGAGCGGCGGGCGTAGCACCTGTGTGCGCACGCGCTGAGCGATCGCCGCTACGCGTCGTCGCGCGCTCTCAGCGCCTCGAGCGCCTGAGCCACGCGCTCGCGCAGCCGCGCCTCCTCATCGCTCGCTACCGGCGGAGGAGCGGATGCGGCGAGGCCGCTCCGCAGCATGCGCGCGAATGCGAAGTGGGGCGGACAGAGCTCGCATGTGGCCAGATGCGCCTCCACTTCGGCGCGCGCCAGATCGGGGAGCCGGCCATCGAGGAAGTCCCAGAGCCGCCTCACGGCGGTCTCGCAGTCTATGGGATCCGGAAGTGCGCATCCGGTGGCGACGGGCTCGGTCACTTTATGTCGGTGTCAGAGTGGGGCGGCCGGGTGGACTCGAAACCCGCGTCGCGCGCGTACTCGAAGAGCATGTCCTGCAGGAGCCGCCGACCGCGGAAGAGGCGTGAGCGTACCGTACCCACGGCGACTCCCAGCACCAGCGCCGCCTCCTCGTAACTCTGCCCCTCGACATCCACGAGAATCACCGCGCCACGATAATGTGCGGGGAGCACGGCCAGCGCCCGGTCGATCGCCGCCCCCAGCTCCATTCGTTCGACGATTTCCGTCACGCCCGACTGCTGCGCGCGCCAATGCGACGTTGCGGTCGCCAGCGACTCGAGCTCGGGATCATCGTCCAGTGCATCTACATAGCGCGACTCGCGCTGAATGGTTCGCAGGAAGGTATGGTGGCAGATGGTGAGCAGCCAGCGCTTCGGGTCCGCGTCGGTCCGGAACGTATGCCACCCACGCATCGCCTGCAGGTAGGTCTCCTGCACGAGATCGTCCGCACGCACGGCGTCGCGCGTGAGCGAGCGGGCGAAGCGTGCGACGTCGCCGAGGTGTGGCATCGTGAGCCGCTCGAACGCTGCCGCGTCGGAGACGGTGCTCGGCGGCGTGGCAACCTCTGGCGCAGCGGTCACGCGATCGTCCATACACACTCCCGGCCCGGGCATTGCCGCCCGCGGTCGCCG
>DATCXR010000089.1:0-11484 GCA_036565685.1 Gemmatimonadaceae bacterium | reverse complement strand
GGGGGAGAAAGAAAGCAGAGAGCAGAAAGCAGAGAGCAGAGAGCAGTGAACTGCTAGAGGGGGCAGGGGGCAGGAACTGCACACGGTTCGAGATCTTATCGCTGGAGGTCTTACCTGCCTCCTGCCGCCTGCCCCCTGAGGTTCTCACTGCTTTCTGCTTTCTGCTCTCTGCTTTCTTTCCCCCTACTGCATCATCTCCCTCAACCGCCCCGCATACGCACGGCTGGCGGTGAGCTTGGTGCCATCGGTGAGGATCACGACGTACTCGCCGTGGAACCAGGGCTGCAGCTCGCGCACGCGGTCGAGGTTCACTATGACCGAACGGTGGATGCGGACGAAGGTGCCGCGCGGGAGGCGCTCCTCCATCCGCTTCATGCTCTCGCGCAGCTCGTACGACTCGCCGCGCGCGTGCAGACGCACGTAATTCGCCGACGCTTCCACCCAGTCTATGTCGGCTGGACGAACGAAGAACATCCGCCCGTCGCTCTTGACCACGAGGCGCTCGTGCTCGTGCCCGGTTGCCGGTGCCGCCGTACCGCCGCTTTCCCGGGCGCGCAACTCGGCGAGGAGGCCGAGAAGGCGCCGGTCGGCTGCAGCGGCGCTCTCGCGCTCGAGCTGCTCGCGCGCGCGGCGGAACGCATCCACGAAGCGTGCGCGCGAGTACGGCTTGAGCAGATAGTCGAGCGCATGCACTTCGAAGGCGCGCAGCGCGTATTCGTCGTGCGCGGTGACGAAGATGATTGCCGGGAGCGCGGCAGTCTGGAGCTTCGCGAGCATCTGGAAGCCGTCCATCCCCGGCATCTGCACATCGAGAAAAACGAGGTCGGGGAGCGCGCTCTCTATGAGCCCGATCGCCTCCTCCGCGCTCGCGCACTCGCCCACGACTTCCACGCCATCCTCCGCCGAGAGCAACTTGCGGAGTCGCGAGCGCGCGAGCGGCTCGTCGTCGACGATCAGCGTTCTCACAGTCATCTCCAGTCCCTCAGGCGGCCGGGAGAGCCAGGACGCTCGTGGTGTGGAAGGGGATGGTGAGTGTTAGACAGAGCCCACCCTCGGCTCGGTTGCCGATCTCGATCCGCTGTCTCTTGCCGTAGAGTCTGCGAAGCCGCGAGCGCGTATTGCCCAGCCCCACACCCGCGCTGCTCCGCTCTTCCCAGCCATCCGGAAGGCCGGGGCCGTCGTCCAGAACGGTGACCACCAGCGAGCCGTCCACCCGTTCCGCACGAACTTCCACGCTTCCTCCACTGCTTCGCTGCGCGATGCCGTGCAGTACCGCGTTCTCCACCAGCGGCTGGAGGAGCATGTTCGGCACGAGCGCGTCGAGCGCGTCGGGTGCGATCTCCACCGACGCGGTGAGCTCGCCGCCGAAGCGGAGCTTCATGACGTCGAGATAGCAGCGGGTGAGATCCACCTCCTGACGCAGCGACACCTCTTCGGCGCCATCCGCGTGGAGCGCCGCGTGGAGGAGGTCGCCCAGCGCGGCGAGCATCGCGTCGGCCGCCTCGAGATCCTCGTGCATGAGCGACGAGACGGCGTTGAGCGTGTTGAAGAGGAAGTGCGGCTGCAGCTGCATCCGGAGGAGCTGCAACTTGGTCTGCGCGAGCTGCGCGCCCAGGTGCATCGCGCGCAGCTCGCGGCTGCGGTAGCGCCGGTAGTAGTCGACGGCGTGGTAGACCGCCATGATCGCCGCGCACACCACGAGCCCCGTCACGAAGAAGGCGCTGATATGCTCGGTGACCGCGAGTGGAATCGGCGCGCGGGAGGAGCCGAGCGCGAAGTCGGCCAGCGCCGAGAGCACCGAGTGGATCAGCGCGAAGAGCACAGTTGCGGCCGCGAGCGTGGCGGCGTTGAGCGCGCGCGTCCCGCGAGCGGTGTCGCCGCCAAGCTGCCAGCGCCGCGCCGCCGCGAAAATGAACGGTGTGAGCGCCACCCAGATGTACCAGCGCGCCAGGTAGATCGGGACGAGTCTTTCGACGGCGACTTCGCGCCCCACCGCATGCCCGTAGAGATGTACCTGACCCGCCGAGACGAGGCCGAAGAGCGTACCCAGCCCTACCGCCACCGCGCAGTCCGCCAGCGGCCGGCGACCAGGGAAGAGAAAACCAGACTCAGGCCTTTGTGCTTCTGACTTCCGCATTGTCCTGACGCAGCTCCTGCCAAGCTCCGGCGATGAGATGCTGCATCTCTTGGGCCGATGGGAGGGGGAGAAAGCAGAAAGCAGAGAGCAGAAAGCAGTGAACTACCTCGGGAGTGAGGGCTGTAGGTAAATGGCCGTCATCCCCGCGCAAGCGGGGATCCAAGTTAACCAGACGGAACTTGGATCCCCGCTTGCGCGGGGATGACGGCGCATTACGAGCCGTTCACTGCTTTCTGCTTTCTGCTTTCTGCTTTCTGCTCTCGGCTTTCTGCTTTCTGCTCTCTGCTTTCTGCTCTCTGCTTTCTGCTCTCTGCTTTCTGCTTTCTGGTTTCTCCCCCCTCACCCGATCGGCACGAAGTCGGAGAGATGCTCCTGGATAATCACCCACTTCCCCCCGCGGCGTTGGAAGACGGCGGTCCAGGCGCCGCCGACGGTGTGGGGGTGGCCTTGCGGGGTGATGTGGGGGATGCGGTAGGTGGCGGTGAGGACGGCGGCATCGGGGGCGAGGACATCGACGTACATCGGGCCCCACTCCCAGCGTGGCTGGCGCATGTTCTGGCCGATGTTGCGCCAGAAGGAGGCGATGTCGAGGGCGAGGGAGTCGCGCGAAGTGGTGAGGCGACCGGCGCTCGCGGAGATGACGGGGCCGCTGTCGGGGTAGAGACTCATCAGGCTGGCGACTACATCTTTCGCGGAGAGATTGGCGGCGGTGGTGATGCGAGAGCGGATGGTGTCGGCTATCGCTTCGCGCTCCGCGTCTGAAAGGGAAGTGCGCGCGGCCGCGGGCGCTGGCGCGGGACGGCAGGCGCCGAGTGAAGCGAGGAGGAGCGCGAGCGAGAGGGTCGCCATTCGCACGGTCGGGCTGGCTGACTCGAGTCGGAGCATGAGAGTGAGCGGGGATAGGAGTGACACCGCGCGCGGACGGTGTGCGTCACCGGCAGTGGACGGCAGTGAGTAGTGCAGACGCCTCGAGTACGTGGATTCGGCCTCGCGCGCTGGCGCGTTTACTGCCTTGCGGCATGTGTGCCGTCGTGCCCTCGGGCGGCTGTACGCGAACGACCGGTTCCGGGGGATGGGAAGTGCGGGTATTGCGCTCGACGAGGGAGGTATCCATGAGCGCGTTCAGGATGTTGGCGATCGTTCCTCTGGCGGCGTTCGCCGTAGCGTGCGGACGCTCGGAGCAGCCGAAGGATCAGGGGATGGACCCGGCGCTGATGAGCGACCTGGAGAGTGCAGCAGCACCCACCTCGGCGCTCGCGTCGTCGCAGTTCAAACCGACCCAAGTCGTATCGGCAATCGAGCTCGGCGAGTCGCCGCGCGCACGCGCACCGGAGCGGACCGCCGCCCCCGCGCGTCAGGTGAAGCCGCGAGCTGCCGCGCCGAAGGTGAAGACCGTCGATCCCACGGCAACCGAGCCCCAACCCGAGCCGGTACTGGTTGCCACGACGCCTGCGCCTGCCCCTGAGCCAGCCGCTGCGCCCGCACCGGTCGCCACGCCGAGCGCCGGTCCGCGTCCCACCCCCAACCCCGTCGACATCCCCGCCCCCGTCGGTCGCGATCCGATACCCGTGGGCCGCGGCGGGATGGGCGGCATCGGTACCATCGGTACCATCGGTGCCATCGGCAGGATTGGCGGTGTGATCATCCGCGGCGGCTCGATCGGCGACGACGACCATTGCGAGATCCACCCCGGCGGCAGAGGCGGCATCATGATCAACGTCCCCTCGCCGGTGATCAGGCCGACGTTCCCGAGAGGGGCGTGGTAGGGGGAGACGGGAGAAAGTAGAAAGCAGGAACTGCAAGGGAACAGGAAACAGGAAACAGGTAACTGCCTCGGGGTAGAGGGCCCTCGCCCCACGAGCCGGTACCTGTTTCCTGTTTCCTGTCCCCTGTTTCCTTCTACCTCTCCAGGCTATACGCAAACAGCGCCTCTCCCGCCGCTATCGCTACGTACTGCCGTCCATCCAGTTCCCACGTAATCGGGGGGGCGCGGACGCGGCCGCCGGTGCGCGCGGTCCAGAGGATCTTGCCGCTGCGGGCGTCGGCGGCGTGGAAGAGTCCCTGCTGTTCGCCGTAGAACAACAGACCGCCGGCGGTGGTCATCGTGCCGGTGCCGAGCATCCGCTTCTCGGTCTCGGTCTGCCAACAGATCTGGCCGGTCGCGACATCGATCGCGGTGAGCGTGCCGGTCGCGGGCGCGAGCGGCAGGTGCTGGCCGCCTTCCCACTTCACTCCCTCGCGCAGCTTCTGCGGCGCGAGGATGAAGAGGATGGGCTCCACGATTCCCGACACGTACATGAGCCCCGTTTGCGGGGAGTACGACGGTGGCGCGTTGTTGTTGCCGCCGCCCATCCCCGGCATGATGCGCACGCCCTCGGGCGTCGGCGCGGCGAACGTGTTCTCGTGCGGAACGAAGGGCGCCGAGCGAAGGATGCGCCTCCCAGTGCGACGGTCGAGGATGTACACCCAGCCGACCTTCCCCGCCTGCGCCACCGCCGGCACGCGCTCGCCGTTCACCATCACGTCGAAGAGCACGGTGGCGCTCGCGGCATCGTAGTCCCACATGTCGTGCGGGACCTGCTGGTAGTACCAGCGCACCTTCCCGGTCTTCACGTCCACCGCGACGATGGAAGACGTATAGAGGTTGTCGCCGGGACGCATAGACGCATCCGTGTTCGGCGCGGGATTCCCGACACCGAAGTAGATGAGCCCGAGCATCGGGTCGTACGACGGCGTGTTCCACACTCCGCCTCCACCGTGCTTCCATGCGTCGGCGTACTGCGCGCTGTCGCGCTTCTCTCTCTCGATGTCGCGAGGGAGCACGTCGCCGTCGGGCGTGGTGCGCGACCACTTCCCCCACCAGCCGCCGTCCTGCGGCGACGGCACGGTCCAGAATCGCCAGATGCGCTTCCCGCTCTCCGAGTCGTACGCGTCCATGAAACCACGGATTGGAAACTCACCGCCCGCGCCGCCCACGATGATCTTCCCGTCGACCGCGAGCGGCGCGCTGGTCATCGAGTAGCCCAGCTCGGGATCGGCCGTGGTGACGTCCCAGATCAGCTTCCCCGTCGCGCGGTCGAGCGCGAGAAGGTGATCGTCGAGCGTGGACATGTACACCTTGTCGCCGTACACGGCCACGCCGCGATTCTTCGCGCCGCAGCAGGTGGGCACGTCGCGCAGGTTGTGCTGATGCCGCCAGAGCTCCACGCCGGTGCGCGCGTCCACCGCCATCAGCAGTCCGAAAGGACCCGTGTAGTAGAGCACTCCGTCCACCACCACGGGCGAGCTCTCCTGGCCGCCGGGCGGTGCCTCGATCTGATGCACCCACGCCAGCTGCAGCTGATCGGCGTTGTGCGTATCGATCTGGTCGAGCCGCGAGTAACGCCGGTTGGTGTAGTCGTGCCCGTACGTCAGCCAGTTGCTCTCGTCCGATTCCGCACCGAGCAGCATCGCGTTGGTCACCGGCACGTGCACGGGCGCCGTCGATGCGCTCGAGGCGGCCGATCCCATCGCTTCGCCATCGTACAGGTTTCCGGCGCCCGTCCCCGCGGGCGTAGCGGCACCGCCGCCGTCGCCGTCGTCGATGTACTCGTCGTCGCCGACCTGCAAGGCCGCGCCGCGGACGAACAGCCGCGGCTTCGTGCACAGAATCGCCGAGCGCTCGGGAGTGCCGAGCACCGGGCCGTACGGCTCCGCACGTGAAGTCACGCGTGGCATCTCGCTCGAGATGCGCGGCACGGTGTCGGGCAGGATGTGATAGAGGAGCATCGAGTTCCCGATCCGTGCCACGGGAGTGAGCTCCTGCAGCCAGGTGAAGCAGGGGGCGTACGCGCCGCGGATGTACGTACGGCTTGCCGCCACCCATCCGGTGGCCGGGCCCGCGCCGCCGATGCGCACGGTGTCGGCCAGGTGCACAGCGCCGACGGGCGTGGTGCCGAAATAGAAGAGCGAGAGCGACGTGACGTTGCGCGCGGCAAGCGTATCGGAGAGCTCGACCAGATCCTGCCCCCAATCGAGGTTGCTGTCGATCAGCGCGTGCGCCGGGTTTCTGCCCGCCATGAAGTTGAAGTCAGCGAGGAAATCGGGGTATGCCTTCGCTGCATCCACCAGCTGCCAGAGCACGAGAAGGGCGAGCGCGGCCCGCACCGGCCACCTGTGTGGCCGCCGCTGCCAGAGTGCCATCGCCGCTCCGGCCGCGGGGATTGCGAGCAGCGGGTAGATCGGGAGCACGTGGCGCACGCCGATGTCGATGCCTCCCGTCATCGCCACCAGCACCACGGCCACGGCACCGAGCAGCGGCGCGAGCGATCTCCAGCCCAGGCGTCGCGCGCTCCCCAGCGCAGCGAACGCCGCGCCGATCGCGCCGAGCACGAGGAACGCCGCCGGCGTCTTGAGCGCGAGGACGACGGGCCAGTAATACCACCAGCCGTGCCGGCTGATCTCCCCGAAGAGGTACGACGGATGGCCGGAGTTGTTGTGTGTCGCGAGCTGGCTGATACCTGCGATCAGCTCGGGTGCGGGTACGGGGATGAAGCCGCGCGCGAGCACGAGGTGAAAGCGGTACATCGCCCACACCAGGAGACCGGCGACGACCGTTGCCACCAACGCCGGGCGCCGGTACGGCGCGAGCGCGTCGATACACAGCCGGACGATGCCGCGATGCACCTCGCGCTCCCCGGCTGCGCCCGTGCCGGCGTCGTCGCTGCCGACAGCGCGCTCGTCGCGTGCGCGTCTCCGTTCCGTGACAGCCACCGCCGCCACGATGAGAATCGCCGCGAGCGCGAAGAACGGGAGACTCGAGAACTTCGTGACGATCGCCGCACCACCGGCCGCGCCGAAAAGGAGCGAATGCCTGATCGTCGGTTGGTTCAGCCAGCGCGCGAAGGCGTAGAGCGCCCAGCAGAACGTGGCCGTGAGCGGCAGATCCGTGGTGGCGAGCGAGGAGTGCGCGAGGATCTGCGGCATGGACGCGGTGAGGAGCACCGCCAGCGCGGCGGCGCGCTCGTCGTAGAGCCAGCGCGTCCAGGCCCACACCACTCCGAGGAGGAGCAGGAAAAACGGGAGCACGCCGAGTCGTGCGAGACGCAGCGTGCGAACGTAGTGGTTCCCCTGAAGGAGGATGGTATTCCCCTCCTCCCACATCGTGCGGCGGTGGTGCGAGCGCGCCCCATCGAGCATCGGTCCGAGCGCGATCGCCACGCGGGCGAGCGGCGGATGCTGCGGATCGAAGCGGTAGCTCCCGTCGCGCAGCCACTCGATCCCCGCCGCGAGATGGGCCGGCTCATCGAAGGTCTGGCCGTAACGCGCGGCGATGCGCGCGACCACCGCGCACGCGGCGAGCGCGATCACGATCGCGACGAGTGGCGCCAGGCGAGCGCGCCACGGCGTTCCACTCCGGGCGCGCGGCTCCCCTCCCCATTCCGGGTCGAGTCGGGAGGGAGCGGTCGGCGTAGCTGTTGGAGAGGGAGGCGCTGCTGACAAAATGATATGGTCTACTGGCGAGCGGATGGTATGGTGGTGTCGGTCCTGCACCACCATAAAGACGACCGCTCGGCTATTCCGGTCTCAGCTTTCCTGCGAGGGGGCCACGGCCATTCCCATGGCGTGGTAACCCTTGTCCACGTAGAGGACCGTACCGGTGATACCGCTGGCGAGCGGAGATGAGAGGAATGCAGCTGCCCCGGCCACCTCGGCGGCCGTGAGCGGCTCGGTGAGTGGGGAGTTGGCCGAAGCGTACTCCACCATCTTCTCAATGATACCGATGGCGCTCGCGGCCCGCGATGCGAGCGGACCGGCGGAGATGGCGTTGACCCTCACCCCGTACCTGCGTCCCGCCTCGTAGGCGAGCACGCGGGTGTCGCTCTCGAGCGCCGCCTTGGCCGTCGACATTCCGCCGCCGTAGCCGGGGATCACCCGCTCGCTGGCCATGTAGGTCAGCGAGAGGAAGGAGCCGCCCTCGCGCATGAGCGGCGCGAGCCGGTTGACCATTGACACCAGCGAGTAAGCGCTCACTCCGAGCGCGGTGAGGTACCCCGACCGGCTCGTCTCGAGGAGCGGCTTCTTGACCTCGGGCCCGTTGGCGAGCGAATGTATTACGATGTCGAGCGATCGCTCGCCGAAATCGGCCGCGATGCGCCTGGCCAGGCCGTCTATGGTGAAGTCGCCGGCGTCCTTGTATCGCTTGCTCTGACGCAGCTCCTCGGGCGCGTCTTCGAGCCGGTCGAACGCGGCGTCGAGCGCGTAGATCTTCTCGAACTCGAGCAGCCCCCCGCCTGCCATCTTCCGCGACTCGTCCAGCTTCCCTCGTTCCAGCAGGTTGAGGAAGATGTTGAGCGCTGGAGGCCACGTCCCCACCACCACCGACGCTCCGGCCTCCGCGAGCGCCTTGGCGATGGCGAACCCGTACCCCGCGTCGTCCGCTACCCCGGCCACGAGCGCCCGCTTGTTCCTGAGGTCGATATTGAGCATTCCGTGGAATAGCGAGGAAGGCGACGGGGGGCAAGGGGAGGGAAGGGGAAGGGGAGAGAGAGCAGAAAGCAGAAAGCAGTGAACTGCTCGAGGGTTCAGGGTTCAGGGGGCAGGGTTCAGGAACTGCCCGACGGTCGAGATCTCGACTCCGAGGTAGTACCTGCACCCTGAACCCTGAACCCTAGGGTCTCACTGCTTTCTGCTCTCTCTCCGCCTCCCCCTCCCCCTCCTCCCGCGCTCCGCTTGCGAGGGGAGGGGGAGGGGGGCAGGTTAGAGGGCCTGGGGCGCGCGAGGCTGCGTGGTGGCGCAGGTTCGTCGGGGCGTGTCGAGGGTGATGGAGACGGGATTGAGCGGATGGGTGTCATGAACGAGATCGCGGGCGACCGCGACGCGACCCTCGAGAGGATGCTCGTGGGTGGCGGCGAGATGGGCGCGCTGACGCGCGCGTTCGACTGGTCGAAAACGCCGCTCGGCCCGATCGAGCAGTGGCCGCGAAGCCTGCTCACGGCCGTCCAGATCGTGCTCGACTCGCGCTTCCCCATGTTCGTCTGGTGGGGGCCCGAGCTCATCCAGTTCTACAACGACGCATACCGCCCCAGTCTGGGCGCCGAGCGCCACCCGAGCGCGCTCGGCGCTCGTGGACGCGAGTGCTGGGCCGAAGTCTGGTCCACCATCGGTCCGCGCGTGGAGAGAGTGATGACGCGCGGCATGGCCGTATGGGACGAGAATCACTTCCTGCCGATCACGCGCGACGGCCGCATCGATGAGGCGTACTGGACGTATAGCTACAGTCCGCTGCGCGGCGACGACGGAGAGATCGCCGGGGTGATGGTCGTGCTGCAGGAGACCACCGCACGCGTGAAGACCGAGCGGCGACTGCGCGTGAGTGAGCGGCGACTGAACACCGCGTTCGAGCACGCGGCCACCGGGCTCGCGATCACGGAGCTGGATGGCGGGTTCGTGCAGGCGAATCCGGCCTACTGCCGGATCACCGGGTACGCCGCCGACGAGCTGGCGCGGATGAATATTCTCTCGATCATTCATCCGGAGCACCGCGCGGATCATCGCGCTCGGCTCGCGCGCATGCTCTCCGGAGAGATCCCCAGCTTCGTGATCGAGGAGCGTTACCGCCGCAGAGACGGTAGCGACATCTGGGTGCGGAAGTCGGTGTCGATTCTCCCGGGTGGGGATGGCCGGGGGGCGCGCCGCGTGAATCTCGTCGAAGACATCGACGCCTCGCGCAAGGCGGAGGAAGAGCGCGCGCGCCTCTACCTGGCGGAGCGCGCCGCGCGCAGGGCCGCGGAGGCGGCAGAGGCGCGCCTCGCGAGCGTCTTCCGCCAGGCGCCCGCCTTCATCTGCGTGCTGCGCGGTCCCGACCACTTCGTGGAGATGGCCAACGACGCCTACTACCAGCTCGTGGGCTTCCGCGATGTGGTTGGCCGCCCGCTGATGGAGGCGGTGCCCGAGGTGAAGGAGCAGGGCTTTCTCGAGATGCTCGATCGTGTACTGGAGACAGGTGAGAGTTTCGTCGGCACCGAGATCCCGATCACGCTGCAGCCTTCTCCCGATGCGTCGCCGGTGGAGCGTGTGGTCACCTTCGTGTATCAGCCGCTCATGGAAGCGGACGGCACGTGCTCCGGAGTCTTCGTGCACGGCGTGGACATGACGGAGCAGGTGCACGCGCGCAGGGAGCTGGAGAGCGTGCGGATCGAAGCCGAGGAAGCGAGACACCGCGCGGAAGAGGCGAACATGGCGCGCAGTCAATTCCTCACGATGATGAGCCATGAGCTCCGCACGCCGCTCAACGCCATCGGCGGCTACGCGCAGCTCCTCGAGATGGGCGTGCGCGGACCGGTCACGCGCGAGCAGCAGGCGGACCTCGCGCGCATCCAGGCCGCGCAGCAGCATCTGCTCGGGCTCATCAACTCGGTGCTCAACTTCGCGAAGCTCGAGGCGGGTCACGTCCATTACGACATGGCGGACGTGCCGCTCATGGCGAGTCTTGAGGACGTGGAGGCGCTCGTCGCGCCGCAGATGCGTGCCAGGGGGCTCGCCTACTCCCTGCGAGCCGACCCCGACCTGCTTGGCGATCCGCGCGAGATAAGAGTGCGCGCGGACGCGGAGAAGCTGCGACAGATCATGGTGAATCTCCTCACCAACGCCACGAAGTTCACGGAGCCCGGCGGCAGCGTGACGGTCACGCTCTCCGTACGCGCGGGCGAAGCGGATGACGAATGCGATGGTGGTGCGGGGATGGCGATGGTAACGGTGGCCGACACGGGGATAGGGATAGCGCAAGGTCGACTCGGGAGCATCTTCGAGCCCTTCGTCCAGGTGAACCGCCGCCTCAGCTCCCCCAACGAGGGAGTCGGGCTCGGCCTCGCCATCAGCCGCGACCTGGCGCGCGCCATGAATGGAGATCTCGTCGTGGAGAGTGAGCTCGGTGTGGGGTCATCGTTCACACTTCTCCTGCCGCGGGCGGGGGGGTAGGTGGCTGGTCGCGTGCATCTCGGGGGGAAGGTTCATCGCGCGGACCTGCGGAGGCGGAGGTCGCGGAGATTAACTGAGAGGGCGCGGAGAACGTCCTTCGGCAGCAGGCATCGCGATCGTGAGACTGGCCGCTTTTCGGAGGAAAGCTCCCCTCGATAAGGAACGCGGAGAACGCGGAGGAGCGCGGAGAACGCGGAGAACGGCACAAGGAGCAGGCCACCAGCCGCAAGCGGCCGAAAAGAAGAAAGGGGAACTGCTCCCTCACCTCCTGTTCTGCCCGGGTGGGCAGGACTCTGGGTGCGGGAGCAGTTCCCCCAAAAGCTCCTGCTCGAGATCTCGGCCGTAGGGCTTTTCTCCGCGTTCTCCGCGCTCCTCCGCGTTCTCCGCGT
>DATCXR010000087.1:0-9410 GCA_036565685.1 Gemmatimonadaceae bacterium | reverse complement strand
CGACGGCGAAGAGCTCATCGAGCGCCGTGTAGAGCCAGCTCTGGACGTTGTCGCGGTACTTCGCGGCGGCGTAACTCGCGTACTCGTGCATCGCCTGGTCGGCCATCGCGCGTCGCTTGCGCGCGGAGCTCCACGCCTCGTGCGCCAGCATCCCGGAGAGCGAGAGGAGCGCTAGCAGGAGGAGCGCCAGGAGCGTCGGTCGACGGGAAAGACGCATCGGTACCCCGATTGTCGTGAGATGACACCGAGCGGATGGCGCATCGAAAATAGCACCCCCAGCGGTCCGCCTTCAGTCAGAATCTCGCAAAACTCCTGACAGAATTCCACAGGGTTGCCGCGTCGCTCAGACTCTGACAGAACTCGCAAGGAGACCGGACAGTCCGTCTCGAGGATTCGCATAACTATATGGGCGCATCCCACCCTCAGGAGGAAGGATATGCGAAAGTTCGTCAGGAGCATGCTGGCGATCGGATGCGCCATCGCCACCGGGCCTGCAGTGCTCGGGGCGCAGCAGGGAGGCGCTACGATCACCGGCCGGGTAGTGAGCGAGGCAGGCACTCCGCTGCCATCGGCCAGTGTCTTCATCGAGGGATTCGGCAGCGGGAGTCTCTCCAGGGAAGACGGCCGGTACTCGTTCACCATTCCCGCCGCACGCGCCACCGGCCAGCAGGTGACGCTCACCGCGCGGCTCATCGGCTACAGGCCGGCGTCCGTGCAGATCACGCTTTCCGCCGGTACGATCACCCACGACTTCACTCTCGAGTCGAACCCGCTCCGGCTGGGCGAGGTGGTGGTCACCGGCGCCGGCACGCAGAGCACCCGTGAAAAGATCGGCACGGTCATCAACACCGTGGACTCGGCTGCGATCTCTCGAAGCAACGAGTCGAACGTGGTGAACGCGATCGCGGGCAAGGCGCCCAACGTGAACATCACGTCGCAGTCCGGCGAGCCGGGCGCGTCGTCGTACATCCGCATCCGCGGCATCAAGTCGCTCACCGGGAATGCGCAGCCGCTCTTCGTGGTGGACGGCGTGCCGATCGACAACTCCACCATCAACACGGAGGGCTCGAGCGTCGCCGGTACCGTGTCGCCGAACCGCGCATCGGACATCAACCCGCACGACATCGCAGACGTCCAGATCCTCAAGGGTGCGGCCGCTTCAGCCATTTACGGAGCGCGTGCGGCCGACGGCGTGGTGCTCATCACGACCAGGAGCGGCCAGGCCGGCGCGACGCGCTACTCGCTGAGCTCGAGCTACTCGTGGGATGACGTCAACCACGACATCCCGCTGCAACGCTCCTTCGGACAGGGCGATGACCCGTCCTCCCCCGCGGCGTGCGACGCCGCCAACTGCCGGCTGACGAGTCTCTCGTGGGGCCCGGAGCTCTCTCCCGGCTCGCCGACCTTCGATCACTTCGGCGAGATGTTCAACACTGGCCACACGTTCGACTCGCAGCTCTCGATGTCGGGCGGCAACGACCGCACGACGTTCTATCTCTCGGCGGGGCACCTGAACCAGAACGGCACGATCGTGGGCCCCAACAACTGGTACAAGAAGAACACGGCGCGACTCAAGGCCTCGCACCATCTCTTCGATCGCCTCACCGTGGGCGGCAACGTTTCATATGTCGACGCCAAGGGCACCTTCACGCAGATGGGCTCCAACACGTCGGGGCTCCTGCTCGGTGCAATGCGCACCTCGCCCAACTTCGACAACCGCCAGTATCTCGATCCCACGTACGGGCTGCACCGCTCGTACCGCTTCCCCAACCCGGCTCCCACCTCCGCTCCGGTGGGCCGCGGCTACGACAATCCGTTCTTCGTGGTGAACGAGGATGCCAATCAGGGGGAGCTCAACCGCGTCTACGGGAATGTGAACGCCGACTTCGAGGCCACCGACTGGCTCTCGCTCAGGTACTCGCTGGGCGGCGACTACTACACGGACTCGCGCCTCGACGGCCTGGCGCAGACATCCTCGACCTTCGCCGGTGGACTGGTCTTCCGCAACGAGATCAACAACTACTCGATCGACCACAACCTCCTGGCCACGGCAGAGCACACCTTCAGCCCTTCCTTCGCGGGCACGCTCACCCTCGGCCAGAACATCAACGTGCGCCGCTTCAGGCAGGTGCTCAACACCGGCCAGACGCTGATCGCGCCGCAGCCATTCTCGCTGCAGAACACCATCACCGCGATCCCGGTGGAGACGAAGTCGCTGGTCCACAGCGAGTCGTACTTCGCGCAGGCGACGGCCGATCTCTTCGATCAGCTGCACCTCACCGCCGCGATCCGGAACGACGGCTTCTCGACCTTCGGCGAGAGCAATCCGCGCGCGTGGTACCCCAAGGTCAGCATGGCGTGGATCTTCACCAACGCGCTGGGGAACACGGAACAGAAGGGAATCCTGAGCTACGGAAAGCTGCGCGCCGCGTACGGCGAGACGGGTAAGCCGCCCCAGGTGTACGCCACGCAGACCACGCTCGTGGCCGGCGCGGCCAACGTGTTCGGCACCGGGTTCGGCGACTTCATCAACGGCACACAGGCGGGGCTCGGCGGCCTCGCGAGCAGCAACGCGCGTGGCAACGTAGACATCCGCCCGGAGCGCGAGAAGGAAACGGAAGTCGGACTCGACCTCGGCCTCTTCGACCAGCGCGCGGACGCCGGTGTCACCTACTACGTGAGCAACTCCGAGGATGTCATCCTCCCCGTCCCCGTGTCGCCATCGACCGGTGCGCTCACGGCGCTCGAGAACGGCGCGCGGATGCGCAACAAGGGCTGGGAGGCGACGCTCAACGTTCGTCCGTACACCTCGAAGAACGCGTCGTGGGAAGTCGGCTTCCAGTTCGGGAAGAACGAGACCGAGGTGCTGAGCCTTCTGGGCGCCGACTTCGTGAGCAACGCCTCGCAGGCCGCCGGTACCTTCGCCGGCACGGTGGGCGCGGCTACGGTCGGACAGGGGATCGGGCTTCGCGGCAACGACTTCGTGCGCTGCGGCCGCGGCCTCACCAACATCGCCGACAACGCGGGCAATAACATCGCCGACGTGGACGCCGCGTGCGGCGACGCGCCCGCGGGTGCGCTGTACATCGATGGATCGGGCTTCCCCGTGCTCGACCCGACGGATCGCGTCATAGCGGACCCGAATCCCGATTGGACGGGAAGCATTCGCACTTCCTTCCGCTTCAAGCGCTGGCAGTTCACGGCGCTCGTGGATCACAAGCAGGGTGGCGACGTCTGGAACGGCACGCGCGGCGCGCTCTACAACTTCGGTACCCACGAGGACACCGACATCCGCGGCAAGAGCTTCGTGTTCGGAAAGGACTATCCCTTCCTCGAAGGCCCCGCTGCCGGACCTGGCGCGGGCACGCCGGTGGTGATCGATGCATCGTGGTTCACCGGCAACGGCTCCGGCTTCGTCGGTCCCGCCTCGCAGTTCGTGGAGGACGGGAGCTACACAAAGCTGCGCGAGATCTCCGTGGCGTACACCTTCGATGAGCCGTGGGTATCACGCTCGCTCGGCCTCTCCACCATCGACCTTCGCGTCTCGGGCCGCAATCTGCACACCTGGACCGACTACCGCGGCATCGATCCCGAGGCGAACCTCGGCGGCGCGGCGGTGCTGATCCAGGGCGTGGACTACTTCAACAATCCACAGACCCGGTCGATCGTCTTTTCGATCGGTCTCAACAAGTAAGCGAGGCGACCCGTGAAGACATCGATACGTATCGCGCTCACGGCGGCGCTGCCGGTCCTCGCCGCCGCCGGGTGCAGCGACTTTCTTAGTGGCGGGGAGCTGACGAACAATCCCACCACTCCCACCAACGCCAGCATCAGCCAGATATTCCTCTCCACCGAGGTGAACTTCTGGGCGCAGCAGACCCAGAGTCTCGCACGCCTGACGGGGATGTGGATGCAGCAGGTGAAGGGCGTGGCGCGCCAGGCGAAGGGCACCTACGAATACACCGGCGTTGGTGAAGCGACCTTCGACGGTGAATTCATCGTCCCCTACGCCAGCGGCGGACTCGTGGACCTGCGCAAGGTCGAGGCGCTCGCGCGCGACGCCGGCGACATGCAGTACCTGGGCATGACGCAGGTGATCGAGGCGATGGAGATCGCCACCACCGCCGACATCTGGGGAGACATCCCCTATACACAGGCGGCGAAGCCGGACTCCTTCCCCGACCCTCAGCTCGACGCGCAGATGGACGTGTACGACCATCTGCAGGCGCTGCTGAGTGAGGCGATCACGAATCTGGGCGGCGAAGGACCGGGCGCGCAGGACGCCGACCTCGTATATGGCGGCGACCCCGCGGCGTGGATCGCGCTCGCTCATACTCTCAAAGCGCGGCTCTACCTGCACACTGCCGAAGTGAACGGCACCTCGGCGTACGCGTCGGCGCTCACCGAGGCCGAGCAGGGGATCGCGTCCAACGACGGCGACTACATCGCCGTCTTCAACGGAGGGCTGCAGGGCGAGTCCAACCCGTGGTTCCAGTTCATGAATGCCAACGGGGGCACGGGGCGCGACGGCGACATCATCGCCACGAGCGACACGCACCTCTACTCGCTGCTCGACGCGCTGGGTGATCCGCGCCGCGACGAGTACTACGATCTCTCCAACAAGGAAGCTGGTTATCTCAGCGACTTCCGCGGCGGCGCGGCGTTCTCGCAGCCGATCGTGACGTACAACGAGAACCTGCTGATCATGGCGGAGGCGCAGTACCAGACCGGCGACGAGCCGGGCGCGCTCGAGACGCTCAACGCCGAGCGTGAGGCGTGGGGAACCGCGACGCCCTGGCACAGCGCGCTCACTCTCGCGCCGGTCTCGGCGTCGGGGCCCGCGCTGCTCGGGGCGATCATGACCGAGAAGTACATCACGCTCTTCCAGAATGTGGAAGCGTGGAACGATTACAAGCGGACATGCATCCCCGCCCTCGTTCCGGTCAACGGCGCTTCGGTGATACCGGGCCGGGTCCCGTACGGCATCACCGAGCGGCAGACCAACTCCAATGTCCCCGATCCGAGCGCGCAGCCGCCTCGGAACGCCAACGACCCCAACGCCTGCCCGGTGCCCTGAGCACCGGCCAGGCGCGGTCAGGTCTGAAACCGTGAACTGGTACGACGGCCTTGGCCGTCGTACCAGTTCACGGTTTCAGACCAGACCGCGCCGCTTCGAGGAAGTGCATCATGTCGGCCACGACAGAATCGCTCGCCCTGCGCGACCACGGCACCGTGGTGCGCGTTCTCATTGCTGGAGCGTTGGTGGGAGTGCTGGACATGCTGTATCCGATCTTCCTGTATAGCAGGGTGATCGCGCACGTGCCCGCGATAAGGATTCCGCAGTCGGTCGCATCGGGACTGCTTGGTCCGGCCGCCTTCAAGGGCGGCCTGGCCACGGCGGCGCTCGGGCTCTTCCTGCACTTCACTATCGCGTACAGTTGGACGCTGCTCTACCTTGTGCTCTCTCGGAGATGGACGCCGCTCCGGCGGCTCATCACCACCGAGGCGGGACGTGTGAAAGCAGGGCTGCTTTTCGGATTGGTGGTGTGGTTCGGGATGAACATCATCGTGGTCCCGCTCAGCCGCGCTAACGCTGCTCCGCTTTTCTCGTTGAACTTCTTCCTTCAGCTCGTCTGGCACCCGATCGGCATCGGCCTGCCAATCGCGCTGCTAGTGCGGGAGGGGCGCGGGTGATACGTATCACCGTCATTCCCGCGCAAGCGACCACCGTCATTCCCGCGAAAGCGGGAATCCATGTTACTCGACCGAACATGGATCCCCGCTTTCGCGGGGATGACGGGCGACAAGGTCCCCGCTTTCGCGGGGATGACGATGAAACAAGCAACCACACAGTAAGCGAGCAGCTAACCAGCAAGGAACACACGTGACATCACGGATTGCTACTACTTTACTCGTCGCCGCCGTGCTCGCGATCGCGAGCACGGCGGCTCTCCCATCCACGCGCCGCAACAACGTTCCCGGCGCACGCGCGCCCTACGGCGTGAACGTAGCCCTCCCCCGCCCGGTGATCTTCGCCCCCGGTGTGATCAGTACTGGCGACGACGACGCCCACG
The DNA here is from genome assembly GCA_036565685.1 of Gemmatimonadaceae bacterium. Taxonomy (GTDB): domain Bacteria; phylum Gemmatimonadota; class Gemmatimonadetes; order Gemmatimonadales; family Gemmatimonadaceae; genus JADGGM01. The sequence continues at coordinate 3,336 of DATCXR010000087.1, read as the reverse complement.
TCACCTTCACCGCGCGCGGAGACAGCGTCTACTTCATCAAGAGCACTCCCACCTTCGGCCACTGGACCGTGCTCGTGTCGCACTTCGCGAAGGGCGAGTGGAGCACCCCCGAGGTCGCGCGCTTCTCCGGCCGCTACCACGACGCCGACGTCGCGATCTCGCCCGACGGCGAGTCGATGTTCTTCGTGTCGAACAGGCCCGCGAGCGCGGGCGCCAGGCCAAGGGAGGACACCGACATCTGGGTGATGCACCGCGGTCCGGGCGGATGGGGCGAGCCGGAGCATCTCGACAGACTCGCGAGTGATGGCTACGAATGGTTTCCCACGGTGACGAGGAGCGGCACCATCTACTTCGGCTCCGAGCGGCGTGAAGGGAACCACGGACCAGCGGGCACCAGCGACCTGTGGCGCTCGCGGCTCGTGAACGGGCACTACACCGAGCCGGAGAATCTGGGCGACGTGATCAACACCTCTGGCCAGGACATCGAAGGCTACATCGCGCCCGACGAGAGCTTCCTCATCTTCTCGTCCAACGGACGGCGGGACACGCGCGGCTCGTACGATCTCTACATCAGCTACCAGCGCGACGGCCGCTGGACCGAGCCGCGCAACCTCGGCGATACGATCAACAGCGACGGCTGGGAGTTCGGCGCGAAGATCTCGCCCGATGGGAAATACCTCTTCTTCACGAGCAACCGCACCATGCTCGACAAGCCGCTCCCGCGCCGGCTCGACTACGACGAGCTGATAAAGGCTTTGAGAGCTCCGGGAAACGGGCTCAGAGACGTGTACCAGGTGGACGTCTCAGCGGTGGGGTTGGAGCAGCGGTGACGAGGCGCTGAGGTCGGACCATAGGGGTCAGACCCTCTGTTGCAATGGCGTCAGACCCTCAATTGCGGATTAGTTCAGTCCACCGGAAATTTCGGAGCTGAACGCGATCCGCAATCAACCTTCCGGAGGCACACTCTGAGCTCCCGACTCGTCTCCCGCATCAGCGCCCTGGTTCTTCTCATCGGCGGAGTCGTTCTCCTTTTCGCTCCCGATGCGGTACTTCCGCGCATCTCTCCCGGCTTCCCCGACTCCGCTCTGTGGCTGGGACAGCTTCTGGGCGCCGCGTGGCTCGGTGTCGCCGCCCTCAACTGGCTCGGTCGCGGGGCGATGCTCGGAGGCATCTACGGCCGGCCCACGGTATTCGCGAACACCGCGCTCTACTTCATCAGCGCGCTAGTCATCCTCCGCGCGGCGAGTCGCGCTCCTTCGGCCACCGGGCTCTGGGTGTTGGCGGTGCCCGCCGTGCTGCTGGCGCTAGTCTACGGGTGGCTGCTCTATCGCGGCCCGTTCGAGAAGGAGTTCGCCGCACGACGCGGCAGCTGACTAGCTCTCGATCAGGCAGACTCCGCGAGCATCTCGCGCGGTAGCGCGCCTTCGTGCTCGAGGAGCCACCGCTTGCGCTCGATGCCGCCGCCGAAGCCGGTGAGATCGCCGCGCGCACCGATCACGCGATGGCAGGGGACGACGATCGCGATCGGGTTGCGCCCGTTCGCCGCACCCACCGCGCGGACTGCCTTCGGCTCGCCCATGCGGACTGCGATCTCACCGTAGCTGGTCGTGTGTCCGAACGGGATGTCGCGCAGCGCCTTCCACACCCGCTCCTGGAACGGCGTGCCGGATGCAGCGAGAGGAATATCGAAGCTCGTGAGATTGCCGGCGAAGTACGCACCGAGCTGCTCGCTCGCACTGCGCAGAATCCGCTCTGCCGCTCCCCCCACCTCATCCGCACGCCGCCACTCCGCGCTGCGCGGGCCGCCGTGACGATTCTCCTCGAACCAGACGCGCGTCAGACCTTCATCCGTGGCGGTGAGGAGCAGTTCACCCACTGGGCTCGGAATGGTGAGATAGGCCGTAGTCATGATAGCATCAACGGAGAATGGTCGCGTGGTCGCCAGTGATCCTCGACCGGTATGCCCCTAAGGATACTCGCTCCACACCCGGAAAGCTGGCCATTTTCGGACACGATCCGAGGGCTGCTACACGGCGGGGTCAGGACTTGCATAGTGCATTGGGCGACCACTGTTACCGCGCTGTCATCCCCGCGAAGGCGGGGATCCATGCTGGACGAGCGGGACATGGATCCCCGCCTTCGCGGGGATGACAGGTCGAGCACGACGCAAGGTGCCACGTCCATCGCATGCCATCTCTCGAGCTCGCCCCCTGCCCCGTCTGCGGCGCCGACGACCACGTGGTCGTCGCGAACGCCGAGGACATCCGGCGCGAGGTGGAGCTGCTCTGGGAATTCTACAGGCCACGCCTCCGTCCCGGCACGCCGCCCGAGCGCCTCGCCGACCGGGTAGCGTTCTCGCAGCATCCGCCGCTCAACGTCGTGCGCTGCACGCGCTGCGGCCTCGTTTACCGCAACCCGCGCGAGCGCCCCTTCGAGCTCCGCGCCACCTACGAGCACGATTCGCCCGACCCAGCTCTCCTCGAGTCACTCTTCCATAACCAACGGCGCGCCTTTCGCGCGCAGGCGCGCCGGCTCACTCGCGCACTGGGGCGCACGGGCCGCGGCGTCGAGATCGGGAGCTACGTAGGCGCATTCCTCGATGCAGCGCGCGCCGAAGGGTGGACCTTCGAGGGCCTCGACATCAATAGCTGCCTCGTTTGCTTCGCGCGGCAGCGCGGGCTCCAGGCCACCCTCGGCGACATCACTTCGCTCGACGGCACCACGCGCTACGACGCGGTCGCGATCTGGAACACCTTCGAGCAGCTCGCCGACCCGCGCGATGCCGTCCGCCGCGCGCACGACGCGCTCCGCGACGGCGGCGTGCTCGCGATCCGCGTCCCCAACGGCGGCTTCTACGCCGCCCTCCGACCATATCTCACCGGCCCGGCCGCGCGAGTCGCCCGCGGCCTCCTCGCCCAGAACAATCTCCTCACCTTCCCCTACCGCCACGGCTTCACCGAGCTCTCGCTCCACACCCTCCTCGATCGCGCCGGCTTCACCATCGTGAGCACACTCGGCGACCCCCTCGTCCGCACCTCCGACGAATGGACCCGAGGCTGGGCGGTGGTGGAGGAGCGGGTTGTGAAGTCGCTCCTCCGCCCGCTTGGGAAGCTCGGTGTGAGGCCGTGGATCGAGGTGCTGGCTGAGAGGAAGCAGGACTAAGGAAACAGGAAACAGGAAACAGGAACAGCCCCAAGACAGTCATCCCCGCGAAAGCGGGGATCCATGTTTAGTCCGGCCAACATGGATCCCGCTTTCGCGGGGATGACCCGTTGAACGGACCCCCGCTTTCGCGGGGATGACGGTTGAGCGGCCCCCCGCTTTCGCGGGGATGAC
>DATCXR010000222.1:0-4106 GCA_036565685.1 Gemmatimonadaceae bacterium | reverse complement strand
TGCGCGAGGGCGACGGGCTCCGGCCGACGTGGCGCCTCGCGGCACCGCCAAGGCGCCGCCGATGATTCAGGAGCGGGGGGCGCCGAGCGCGGGACGCGCCGAGCCGCCACGGGTCGCCGAGGATCTGGGTAACGAGCGCTTCACCCGCGCGAGGGCGCCCGAGGCGACGGTGGGGCAGATCAACGTGATCCGCTCTCGCATCACCGATGCGCGCTCCACCATGAGCCGCTACCAGGTGGAGATCCAGAAGAAATTCGCGCTCGCCGCGGCGTGCGTGGTGTTCGTGCTCTTCGGCGCGCCCATAGCGCTGCGCTTCCCGCGCGGCGGCGTCGGACTCGTGATCGGCGCGAGCCTCATTGCCTTCGCGCTCTACTACGTGTGCCTCATCGCCGGTGAGACGCTCGCCGACAAGCTGATCCTCAACCCGATCGTCGCGATGTGGCTCGCCAACGTGATCTTCACCATCGCGGGCCTCATCCTCCTCGTGCGCGTCCAGCGCTCCGGCGCCACGGCGCGCGGCGGCGATGCGAGCGAGATGATCGAGGCGGCACGCGCCGCGCTCGCACGCCTGGGACGTCGCGTGGGGATACGTGCCGACCGGCGGAGGAGCACGGCGTGAAGAGACTGCTCCATCCGCTCGACCGCTACGTCCTCGCGGAGTTCTGGAAGATCTTCGTGCCGATGGCGCTGGGCTTTCCGCTCCTCGTCATCGTCATAGATCTGGTCGACCACCTCGACACCTACCTGAACCGGAATCTCACCAACGGCCAGATAGCGCTGAGCTACCTGTACTGGATCCCGGATTCGATGTTCATGGTGCTCCCCGCCGCGGTTCTATTCGCCACGGTCTTCTCGATTGGCGCGCTCACCCGGCACGCAGAAATCACGGCAGCCAAGGCGTCGGGGATCAGCTTCTACCGGCTGGTGGCGCCGATCTTCCTCGGTGCCTCGATCGTGACGGTGTTCGCGCTGGCGCTGGGCGAGGTGGTGCCGGTGACGAACGCCAAGCGCAACGAGATCCTCGAGGAGCGTACGAACTCGGCGTCGACCGACCGCTTCAACTTCGCCTACGAGGCGCCGCACGGACGCGTTTACCAGGTGGCCGCGCTCAACGTGAAGCGGAACCTGATAGACCAGCTCGCGATCGGGCGAAAGGGTAGCGGCCCCGATTATCCCACTTATCTTCTGGCGGCGCGCAGCGCGCAGTGGGACACCACGCAGGAGCGCTGGACGCTGAGGCAGGGCAACCTGCACATCATCCCCGACTCCGCGCAGACCTATGCGATCCACTTCGACTCGCTCCGCGACCGCAATTTCGACGAAGCGCCGGCCGACCTCACGCTCGTGCCGCGGAGCCCGGAAGAGATGCGCTACTCCGAGCTGAGCCGCTTCATCGCCGCGCTCGAGCGCTCGGGCGGCGACGTCAACGAGCTGAAGGTGGAGCGCGCGCTGAAGATCGCCATCCCGATCACCTGCCTGATCATCGCCATCTTCGGGGCGCCGCTCGCCACCAGCACGCAGCGCGGCGGCGCGGCGTACGGCATAGGCATCAGTCTGGCGACCACGGTACTCTTCCTGATGCTCATTCAGATCACCAAGGCCGTGGGCGGCGGCGGCGTCATCCCACCCACCATAGCGGCCTGGCTTCCCAACGCCCTCTTCGGCGTTCTGGGGTTGGTTCTCCTGGCGAAGGTACGTACTTGACGGCCGGCGCTCGCAGGCGGTGCGCGGAGTGAGCGCGGGCTACTATCCGGAACCAGGACGGCGGCCGACGGGGAGCTTCCCGCTGCACCAGCGCGCCGCGATGTCCATCTTCCGGCCGATCGGTCGCTGGACGGCGGGATTCTTCGCGCAGATCGGCTCGCGCGTCTATTTCCTGGTGGACATCTTCCGCGCGCTCGCGGAAGTGCGCACCTACGTGCCGCTCACGATCACGCAGATGCGGAAGATCGGCGTGGACTCGCTCCCCCTCGCGGGGATAGTGGCCGCCTTCATCGGGGCCGTGACGGCGTTCCAGACCACCTACCAGCTCTTCCCCGGGATCCAGTACTCGATCGTGGGTTGGATCACCCGGCAGAGCATCATCCTCGAGCTGGCGCCGCTCCTCACCGCACTCGTGCTGGCGGGACGCGTGGGCGCGCGGATGACGGCGGAGATCGGCACGATGCGCGTCACGGAACAGATCGACGCGCTCGAGACGTTGGCCTACGACCCGGTGGCGTATCTCGTGGTGCCGCGCGTGATCGCCGGCCTCACGATGATGCCGCTCCTCACCATCCTGGCGATCGCGATCGGCATAGTGGCCGGCGGGATCACGGTGGTGACAGCGACTCCCGTGAGGATGCTCGACTACACGACCGGGCTGCGGCTGACGTTCATCCCCTTTCAGGTCTACTACGCGCTGATCAAGGCGACGCTCTTCGGCCTTTCGATCTCCCTCACCTGCTCGTACGAGGGCTACATCGCCGAGACCGGCGCCGAGGGCGTGGGTCGCTCGACGGCGCGCGCAGTCGTCATCTCATCGGTCTTCATACTTTTGCTCGACGCGCTGACCGCGCTCTTCCTCGCCCCCAAACTCGCCCCATGAAGCGACGCGACGAAGTCATCGTAGGAGTGTTCGTTACGATTACCCTGATAGTGGGAGTCTTCGGGACCCTCTGGCTCGCCCGCCGCGGGCTCTCGAAATCCTACCCGATGTATGCCCGCTTCGACTGGGGGAACAACCTCAAGGTGGGCCAGCAGGTGCTCCTGGCCGGCGTGCAGGTCGGCTTCGTGGACCAGGTGGAGCTGAACCCGGCGGGCTACCTGGATGTCACCATGTCGATCGACAAGGGTCGCCAGATCCCCGCGAACGCCACGGCCGTGGTGCAGAACGAGGGCTTCTTCGGCGACAAGTCGATAGCACTGCACCCCTGCGGCGATGCGCCGCCCCCGGTGGACCGGGAGTCACCCGCGATCACCGGCGCCACTCCGGAAGGCGGCGAGCCGCACTGCCATCCGACCTCCTTCCTCCCTCCCGGCGACACGATCCCCACGGGGACGCCGGCCCCCTCGATAGACATGATCCTGACCCGCGTCGACTCCATGAGCGGCGCGCTCGATGATGTGGTGCAGTCGGTGCGCATCTCGCTGGTCCAGAAGGGCGGCATCGACGACCTCCGGCAGACCATCGCTTCCACGAACGCGCTCGCCCAGGAGCTCACCCGCGTAGCCGCCGAGCAGTCGAAGGGTCTATCGTTGACGCTCGCCTCCCTCCGCCGCACCGCCGACGCCCTCGACAGCACCGCGATCGACTCGACCGTGCGGAACATGCAGCAGACCACCGAGAATCTCGCCGCGCTCACCAACTCGTTGAAGTCGACCACCACGCGCCTCGACAACGTCATGGCGAAGATCGAGACCGGCGACGGAACCATGGGACGGCTCATCAACGACCCGGGCGTCTACAACGAGCTCCGGCAGTCGCTCGCGCGGCTCGATTCGCTCATAGCCGATGTCAAGGCGAATCCGAAGCGGTACATCAACGTGAAGGTGTTCTAGGATCGGGTTTCTTCGCGCCTAGTCGGCTTGGTCTGCGAAGGAAAGGTCATCCCGCGGTTCACGCGGAGAGCGCGGAGGACCGCGGAGGGCGCGGAGGAAGTGCATTGAATGGATGCTGGCGCGTTGGGGCGATGGGGCTCGTTGATTGCTTGACGGGTATGGTTACTCGCCATGAGAGCAATCGACGACGTTACCGCCGAGATAGTGGACGCCTCCCTATCGATCTACTCGTCGAAGCCATCGTTGCAGTAGAGATCAAATCTGTCGAAAGGCTACAGCAGGTTCACCGCGCGCAGCTGCTTACATACCTGCGCCTCATGCGCTTCCCGGTTGGCCTCCTCATAAATTTCGGTGGACTCACGCTTCGCAATGGCTTGGTGCGACTCGTGAACAACCTGCCGCCGTCGCAGTCAAGCCGCCTCGAAGTCAATCGCCACGGTTTTCCGCCCGAATACGAGGATTGATCGTAGTACAGCACCCCTCCGCGCTCTCCGCGGTCCTCCGCGCTCTCCGCGTGAACCGCGGGCTGCCCTCTCCCTCGCGAAGCTACCCTACTCCCCAGGATC
>DATCXR010000085.1:0-4694 GCA_036565685.1 Gemmatimonadaceae bacterium | reverse complement strand
CCCAGCCGCTCACCCGACAGATTCTCACGGCGGCGCAGCTCACGGCGCTCCTGCGCGAGATCGCCAGCGACGAGGCGCGCGCTCGGCTCGATAAACGTAATGCCGCGACATTCACGTACACGAGCGGCAACAGCGCGTACGAGGTTGTCGTGACACCCGCCTCGAAGAGCAAAGACGGGAAGCTTCGCGCGGAGATCCGCACCGCAGCCGAAGCCGGGAGCGCGACCGAGGAGGAGCCGTCGTCGGACCCGGCTCGGGAGTCGCCCCCTGCTACGGCGATCGATGGCGCCCGCCAGGCGGCGCGCGCCGAGGAGCCGGAGCTTCCGCCGTCGGACCCGGCGCGGCGCGCCGAAATGGAGGTGCTACTCAAGCAGCTCGTGGAGCGCGGCGCTTCCGACCTGCACCTCCGCGTGGGCGAGCCACCAATCCTGCGCCTGCACGGCGAGATGCAGCGCATAGATGGCTTCCCGGTGATGGAGAATGCCGCGCTGTCGGTGCTGCTGCACTCGATCATGCCAGACCGTAACAAGCGCGAGTTTCGCGACACGAACGACACCGACTTCGCGCACGAGATCGAGGGCGTTGCCCGCTTCCGCTGCAACGCGTTGCGCGACCGGAAAGGAGTCGCGGCGGTCTTCCGCGTGATCCCCGCCAACGTGGTGACCGTGGATGACCTCGGAATCTCGGAAGAGGTCCAGCGGCTCTCCCAGCTCCCGCGCGGGCTGGTGCTGGTTACCGGCCCGACGGGATCCGGGAAGTCCACCACTCTCTGCTCGTTGATAGACCTGGTGAACCGCACGCGGCGAGACCACGTGATCACGATCGAGGACCCCATCGAGTTCGTCCACCAGAACAAGGGGTGTCTCATCACGCAACGGCAGGTGGGCGTGCACACCGGATCATTCAAGCATGCTCTTCGCGCCGCGCTGCGCGAGGATCCCGACATCATCCTCGTGGGCGAGCTGCGCGATCTGGAAACGGTGTCCATCGCGATCGAGACCGCCGAGACGGGCCACCTGGTATTCGGCACGCTGCACACCACGAGCGCCGTGAGCACCGTGGACCGATTGATCGACCAGTTCCCGGCCGATCGTCAGTCACAGATCCGCGTGATGCTCTCGGAGTCGCTCAAGGGCGTGATCTCGCAGGTGCTGTGCAAGAAGGTAGGCGGCGGTCGCGTGGCCGCGCGCGAGGTGCTCCTGAGCATCCCCGCCGTCTCGAACCTGATCCGGGAGGGCAAGACCTTCCAGATCCCCTCGATCATGCAGACTTCCAAGCGCCTCGGCATGGTGATGCTGAACGACGCGCTGATCGCGCTCGTGGACTCCGGCGAAGTAGCGCCGGCCGAGGCCTACCAGAAAGCGAGCGACAAGGCGGGCATGATCGTGATGCTGAAGCAGCGCTCACACGATACCAGCTTCCTCGATGCCTCGGAGGGGAGTGCCGGTTCGGCATCGGCGCGGCCCGAGGGTGGAGTGAAGGGGGCGAAGGTGGGGGCGAGGTAGAGGAGAGGAAAAAGGGAAAAGGAAAAAGGGAAAAGGAAACAGGAAACAGGTACCGGCTCCTGGGGAGAGAACCCTCACCCCCGAGGCGGTTACCTGTTTCCTTTTTCCTGTTTCCTTTTTCCTGTTCCCTGTTTCCTGTTTTCTTTATTCCTATCTCTCCTTCTCCACCACCCTGTGCTGTAACTGCGCCTGGGTGACGTAGTAGCTCCGGGAGTGGGTGAGGTGGCCGCCGGTGTCGCCGAAGGTGCGCTCCAGCTTCGGAGCGGGGGCGTCGGCGCCAATTCCCAGGAGAGCATCGGAATCGGGCTCGGCGTCGGTGTCGGACGTCTTTTCGGGCGGATTGGCCGAGCGCTCAGGGGCGTCGGTCTCCTCTACCACATCGTGGGGGATATCCCAGCCGCCGGCCCGCTCGTCCTGCGGGAAGCGTTCGATCTCGGAACCCTCGTCCCGATCATCGTCGCCGTCCCGCGCGGAGCGTCGAGCCAGCGGGGTACCATCCCCTTCGTCTTCGTCCGCCTCCGTTTCGTCTTCCTCGTCCCGTCGTCCATCGCCCCGCGGGCGGTCGTATTCGGCGCGCTCCCTGTAGCCGTATCCACCGAAGACCTCGCCGCCCCGCATGTAGTCGTTGCCGTAGCCACGCCCGCGGGGATAATCCTTGTCCTTCGATTCGCCGTACTCCTCCATGATTGCTCCCTCCGTGGATGAGTAATTGACTGCCTCAGCGCCGCACCGAATATGCCAGGTGAGGAGGGGGAGGGAGAAAGGAAACAGGAAACGGGAAACAGGTACGAGCTCCCGCGGGTGGGCCCTCTTCTCCGAGGTAGTTCCTGTTCGCTGTTCCCTGTTTCCTGTTTCCTTCCCCCTTGCGCATCCCCACTTTTCCCCCAGTACTCGCTATTATTAAGGGCTATGGAAATTCGCAATATTGCTATCATCGCCCACGTAGATCACGGGAAGACCACACTCGTGGACAAGATGCTTCGCCAGGGCGGAGCGTTCAGGGATAATCAGGTGGTCGCCGAGCGTGTCATGGATTCGAATCCGCTCGAGCGCGAACGCGGGATCACGATCCTCGCCAAGAATACAGCAGTTCGATGGCACGGTGTCAAGATCAACATCGTAGATACGCCCGGACACGCTGACTTCGGTGGCGAGGTGGAGCGTATCCTGCGTATGGTGGACGGGGTCCTGCTCGTAGTGGACGCGTTCGACGGACCGATGCCGCAGACGCGCTTCGTGCTGCGCAAGGCGCTGGCGCTGGGGCGCGTCCCGATCGTGGTCATCAACAAGATCGACCGGCCGGGCGCGGACCCGCTCCGCGTGCACGACGAGGTGCTCGATCTCTTCATCGAGCTCGAGGCCGACGATGCGCAGCTCGACGCGCCGGTAGTGTACGCCTCGGCGCGCAACGGCACCGCCACCATGGATCTCGACCACCCGGGGACGGACCTCATCCCACTCTTCGAGTCCATCGTGGAGCATGTGCCGGCTCCGGGCGGCGACGACAAGGCGCCGTTCCAGATGCTCGTATCCACCATCGACCATTCGCCCTACCTGGGCCGACTGGCGATCGGGCGCATCGAGCGGGGAACGGTTCACGTTGGCGACTCGGTGGCGCTCCTGCCGCTCGATCCATCGCTACCCGGCGAACGATCGCGGGTGACCAAGCTCTTCACTTTCGAGGGGCTGGACCGCGTGGAGGTGCCGGAAGCATCGTCGGGCGAGATCGTCGCGCTCGCGGGGTTGGAGGGCGTCGAGATCGGTCTCACGCTAACCGATGTCGAGCATCCCGACCGGCTTGCCGGAATCGCCGTGGAAGAGCCGACGATCTCGGTGGATTTCATCGTCAACAACTCACCCTTCGCGGGGAAGGAAGGGAAGTACGTCACCTCGCGACAGGTGCGCGAGCGGCTCTACCGCGAGCTGGAGCGCAACGTGGCGCTGCGCGTGGAGGATACCGAGGCCACCGATACCTGGACCGTCTCGGGGCGCGGCGAGCTGCACCTCTCCATCCTCATGGAGACCATGCGCCGCGAGGGATACGAGTTCCAGGTCTCGCGGCCGCGAGTCATAACGCGGCAGGGGCCGAACGGCGAACGGCTCGAACCTTACGAGGAGCTCGCGATCGACGTGCCCGAAGATCATCTGGGTGCCGTGATCGAGAAGCTCGGTCCGCGGAAAGCCGAAATGATCGAGATGCGGAACCCCGGACAGGGTCTGGTGCGATTGTTGTACCGTATTCCAGCGCGTGGCCTCTTCGGCTACCGGTCCGAGTTCCTGACCGATACCCGGGGAACCGGGATCATGCACCACCGGTTTCTCGATTACGGTCCGTGGGCCGGTCCGCTTGCCGGGCGCAAGCGCGGGACGATGGTGTCGATGGAGAGAGGGATGGCGGTCGCCTTCGGGCTGTTCAACCTTCAGGAGCGCTCCACGCTGTTCATCGAGCCAGGCACCGAGGTGTACGAAGGGATGATCATCGGGGAGAACGCGCGTCCGGGGGACATGGACGTGAACCCCACGAAGGAGAAGAAGCTGACGAACATGCGCACCACCGCCAGCGACGAGAACATCCAGCTCGAGCCGCCCCGGGGGTTGACACTGGAGAGCGCCCTCGAGTACATCGAGGGCGATGAACTCATCGAGGTGACGCCGTCCTCGATCCGCTTGCGCAAGCGGTTCCTCAGCGCTAATGACCGGAAGAAGCTGTCGCGGGAGGCGAAGCGAGAGCGAGCTTCCCTGTAAACAACCCTCAAGGAGATTCAGGTCATGTTGTACGAGCTCGAGTCGTTGGATCTGGCGCGTCTGCCCCGGCGCGATGACGACGACCTCGACGAGGACGAGCTGGACGAGGACGACTTCGACGAGGACGATGTCGACGACGAGGATGAGGATCTCGACGACATCGACGATGAGGACCTCGAAGACATCGACGATGAGGACGACCTCGACGAAGATGAGGAAGTAGATGAGGACGAGGACGACTTCGACGATGAGGATGAGGACGACGACCTCGACGACTACGACGACGAGGCCGAGGATATGGTAGACCTCGACGACGAGTACGACGACGAGCCGGTCCAGCGCCCGCGTCCCGGGCATCACCGTTTCGAGGACTGAGCGAGCGGCGCGCGAAGTCGTCCTGAAAAGATGCGGGCCCTGCCACTCCGGGATCGAGTGGCAGGGGCC
>DATCXR010000191.1:0-6354 GCA_036565685.1 Gemmatimonadaceae bacterium | reverse complement strand
CCCGGACCTGCCGCTCCTCCGCCTCGAGGAGCGTCTGCTCCGCATCCAGGAGCTGCGCGGAGAGCACGACGCCTTCCCGGAACTGCTGCTCGGTCACCCTCAACGCCTCCGCCGAGCGCGCCACGTTGTCCGCCGCCGCGTGCATCGCCTCCGATGCGCGCTCCACCTCGAGCGACTGCCGAGTGACTTCCACCTCCGCCAGCCGCTTCGCCTCCTCCAGGCGCGCCTCGGCGGAGCGCACCCGCGCCGTCGCCTGCTCCACGCGCGCCTCGCGCGCTCCACCATCCCAGAGGTTCCAGTCGATCGACACGCCGGCCTCCCACGTCCCGAGGAAGCTCGTCTGATCGACGATGGCGTATGGACTCGGCCTCGCGTAGACGTAGCGGCTCATCAGGTACACGTCCGGGAACCAGCCGCCGCGCTCCGCCGAGAGCCGGGCGCGCTCGGCGGAGATCCGCGCGCCGAGCGCGCGGATCTCCGGGGGGAGCGCTGTAGTGTTGCCGGATACATCGATGTTCGATGTGTCGATCCTCGACGTATCGACATTCGATGCATCGGTATCGGAGACATCGGCATTCGGGGCATGGATGCTCGCCGTACCGACGTGCGCTGTATCGGCGTTCCAAGCATCACTACCGGAGTCGGTGCCAACGAAGGGCGGGAGCTCCACGCGCGCGAGAAGCGGCTGGCCGGTGAGCCGGTTCAGCTCGACCTCCGCCAGCCGCGCCGCGTTGCGGGCATCCACCCGCGCCAGCTCGATCTCCGAGCGCCGCGCCTCGGCCGCGAGGAGGTCGCTGCGCAGCACCGTGCCCGCTTCGAAGCGCTGGCGCATCAGTGCCAGGTGCGCGTCCACGCGCTTCACCGCCACCTGCATCACGGCGAGCGTGCGGCGCGCGGCGTGGAGCGTCCAGTATGCGCGCCTGACATCGAAGGCAACGTCCACCTGCTCCTGCTCTTCGAGTCGCGCCGCCGCGTCCGCGGTGCTCACCGCGGCGCGCGCCACGCCACGAAGCCGGCCGCCGGCGAAGAGTGGTTGCTCGAGACCGAGCACCACCTGGTAGCGATCGCGCTCGAGCGGGAGGAGCGGAAAGGTTCCATCGATCCCGGGAATCGTCACCTCACCACTCGGCAGCTCACCGCCCAACCTCGTGTAGCCCGCGCTGCTCCGCAGCGCCGGAAGAAGCGAGGCGCGCGCCTCGCGCTGTCCGGCCCGTGCCGCCACCGTGGCCGCGCGCGCGCCGGCGAGGCGGGCGTTGCGGGAGAGCGCCAGCTCCACGCTGCGCCTCTCGGTCAACGGTCCATCAGGAGCACCATCGACCGCTGAGGTCGAATCCTGCGCGAGTGACCGGAGAGGGAGCGCCTGGCTGGCGACCAGTAGCGAGGAGAGCAGCACATACCACCACATGCGACGCCGACCTCCTCGAGAGTCAGTCGGTTCGCACTTCCTCGACCGGGAGCGGCGCGAAGCGCGCATCACAATCGGTACGTTCATCGCGCGCCTAACATGAACCGCCGCACTCGTGCCGACCAGAGGCGGAAAACATCATCGCGGCATGTCGGCGGCACCGTAACGCGCCGTTTCGTTCGACATGGCAGTCTCATGCACGCGCGCGGCTGTAGGGTCATTGCCGACTTGCGCCAAGCTCCAGGCGAGTGAATGATATTGCCGGTCCATGGCCTCTGGAGATGACGGTCATGTCGAACGCCACGGCTCGCGGGTGGATGCTCGGCGCAGCATTGGGAGCGGCGGCGGCCGTAGCGATCGCCGCATGCGTCGATGAACGCATCGTGTACCGGAACACGAACTTCACTCAGCCACCCGCGGCCGCGGCGAATTTCATCGGCTACGCCGACGAGGCGACCAAGCAGACGGTCTGCGGGAACTGCCACGTAGAGCGACAGGCGCAGTGGGTCGGGACAGCCCATGCGAGCGCCTGGGCCGATCTCCAGAACAGTGGTCACGTCTCGGGCTACTGCGAAGCGTGCCACACCGTGAACGATCTCGGTAACTCGGTCACCGACACGGCGGTGGGGTGGCGCTCCACGCGCGACGCGCGCTACCACGACGTGCAGTGCGAGAGCTGCCACGGTGCGGGTCTCACGCACGTCACGAGTCCAACCATAACGAATCAGCCGCTCGCGACTCTGGCCGTGGACACGACGCTCACGACCGGATGCGCCGCGTGCCACCACGGCGCGCACCAGCCGTTCGAGGACGAGTGGGTCCAGTCGGCACACGCACAGATGCCGCAGTGGAAGAGCCGCGCCGCGCCGCAGACGCGCACCGAGTGCCAGGGGTGCCACACAGGCCAGGGCGCGCTCGCCGCGTGGGGCGTGAGGACTGCGTACGCCGAAGCAGGCTTCGCGCACGGCGACACGCTGCAGATCACCTGCGGCGTGTGTCACGATCCGCACGATGCCACCAACCCGAAGCAGCTGCGCTTCCCCATCGATGTGGCGGACATCCAGACTAACCTCTGCATGAAGTGCCACCAGCGCGGGCCCACGCTCGATCCATCGACCACCGCCCACGGGCCGCACTCGCCCGAGGGTCCGCTCCTCCTGGGGGATGCCGGCTGGTTCCCGCCGAACATGAATGTCCCCGGCGGGATCGACACGATCGTGGCCACGCACGGCTCGTCGGCAAATCCCGGGCTGTGCGCCACCTGTCACGTGAATCGATTCACGGTGACCGACACGGCGACGGGCGCCTTCACGCTCCAGGTGGTGGGTCACACCTTCGAGGCCATCCCTTGCGTGGATGCGCAGGGAGGGCTGACGACCGAAACCGACTGCGCGCTGTCGCAGCGCACCTTCAGATCGTGCACCGCCAGCGGCTGTCATGGAAGCGAGAATGCCGCCCGCTCCGCCTTCCTCGTGGCCGGGCAGCGTGTCGACCAACTGACCGCGCAGCTCCAGACGCAGCTCAATACTGTGCTCGCGGCAACCCCGGCCGAGACGAGCTCCACAAGCGGCGTGTGGACCACCGCGCAGGGCTCGCTCTTCAATCTGCGGCTCGCCGAGCGGACCGGATCGTTCGTCCACAATCCGTTCCTGGTAGAGGCGCTGTTGACGGCCAGCATCAAGCAGATGTCCAGCGACTACGGCGTGTCGGCCGACAGGCGCATCCCGCTCGACAACATCCTTCAGAAGCTGGTGGTGACACGCGCGGCCACGGCTAGCGTCGCGCAGCCGAGCGTACGCCCCGTGGCGAGCACGCGCCGGGATCACTGAATGGTGTGATGCAACTGCCCCGGCGCGTGGCGCGCGCAGCGCGGAGCGCACGACTGCCACGCATGGCGAGCGCCTGTTCGCTACGCCCGCCGGGGCACTGATGGGACCCGCCGGCCACCTCGCCGCTGCCGCCTGGCTGCAGGCATCCGCGCAGCAGACGGCCGTCCAGCGCCTCCCCGGCGACACGCTCACCATCGACTCCGTAGTAGTCCGCTCCCCGCTCCCCGGTGGTGTGGCGGGCGTCGTGCGCTTTCTCCTCAACCAGCCGCAGTGGCTTCAGATCGGCGGCCTCGTCGTGGGCGTGCTCCTCGCGATCGCGCTCGTCGTCTTCCTCTGGCGCCGGCGCCGCGGGATAATTGCGTGGTTCGCCGCGCTGCCGCGGGGCGCGCTCATCGGGCTCGGAGTCACGGCCGTCGTGATCGTGGCCGGCTTGGCCGTCCTCGGTCGCGTGAGCTGGAACTACACGCAGCACAACAACGACTTCTGCGTGAGCTGCCACGTCATGACGACGTCGTACGAGCGCTTCCAGGAGAGCGAGCACAAGACGCTCGAGTGCCACGACTGCCACCAGCAGTCCATCTTCGCCAGCGCGAGACAGGTGTACTACTGGATCGCCGAGCGCCCCGCCGACATCCCGCCGCACGCCAAGGTCCCTACGCGCGTCTGCGCCAGCTGCCACATCCTGGAGAAGCCCGACTCCGTGTGGCAGCGGATCAGCGCCACGGCGGGACACAGGGTGCACCTCGACTCGCTGGGCAACGCGGACCTCCGCGGAATCCAGTGCGTGACGTGCCACGGCACCGAGCTGCACCGCTTCCTCCCCGTGGAGAGCACGTGCGGGCAGTCGGGGTGTCACACGGCGACGGAGATCCGGCTCGGGAAGATGGCCGACCAGACGCAGCTCCACTGCGTCACCTGTCACGAGTTCACGGTGCCCGTGGAGGAGCATCTCTCCCCCGACTCCGCGTCCAGAATGTTGGTGCCGACGACGCGCCAATGCCTCGGCTGCCACGCGATGCGCAACATCCTCGCGGACTTCGACATGACGCGCGATCCGCACAAGGGCCAGTGCGGCTCGTGCCACGATCCACACAAGCAGAGCACGCCGGCCCAGGCATTCGAGTCGTGCACCACGTCGGGATGCCACGTGCGTCCCGACACGCTCACGCCAATGCACCGCGGGCTCCCCGCCGGCGCGCTGGCCCAGTGTGGCTCGTGTCACGAGGCGCATGAGTGGACCGTGAAGGGGACGGCATGTCTCCAGTGCCACCAGGACATCTTCGCCCCCTCGCGCAACCCACCGCGGCGCGCGACTCGAAGCGCCTCGCTGCTCGGGAGCCCGGGGGTGATGCTGGCCGCATTCGTCGCGCCACGACAGGCCGTGGACACGCTCCCGCCATTCTCGCACCGGATACATCGGGAGGTGCCGTGTACGTCGTGTCACACGAGCAGGGAGCGGCACGGTCAACTGGTTCTGCAATCGGCGCGCGACTGCATGGCATGCCATCACGATCCGGCGCGCACCGCCGCCGGCTGCGCGAGCTGCCACGAGAGCACGCAACTCCCCGCGCGCGCCGCGGTGGCCACCACGGTGCGCACGTCCACGCACCCGGAGCCGCGCACGCGAACGCTTACGTTCTCGCACGCTACGCACACCGAGATCGGGTGCAACGCCTGTCACACCGCCGGCGTCACCCTCGCTCCGCGCGCGTGCACCGATTGCCACACCGAGCACCACCGATCCACGGTCGAGTGCAGCAACTGCCACGAGCAGCCGGCATCGAACGTCCACCCGCGGAGCGTGCACCAGGGGTGTGCGGGCTCCGGATGCCATACCGATGCCGCGGTGCTCGCGCTCGCGCCCACGCGGTCGGTGTGTCTGGTTTGCCATCAGAACCTCGTACGCCATCAGCCGGGACGCGAATGCGCGGCCTGTCACGCCACCGGCTGGCCGACACCGCGCGCGAGCTCGGAGAAACGGTGAAGCTCCACCACATCGCGCTCTGGCTCGCGCTCGGCGCCGCCCCGCTCGGTGCGCAGGGGGTTCGCATCACCGGCACCACCACGGTGGACTACGTGGACGTGCAGCCGCTCGTGATCGACAGCGTGCTCGCTGCCAGCACGAGCG
The DNA here is from genome assembly GCA_036565685.1 of Gemmatimonadaceae bacterium. Taxonomy (GTDB): domain Bacteria; phylum Gemmatimonadota; class Gemmatimonadetes; order Gemmatimonadales; family Gemmatimonadaceae; genus JADGGM01. Next base: position 992 of record DATCXR010000191.1, on the reverse strand, counting down.
ACAGCGGGCTGCTGCGCACGACGCCGGACGGCATCATCGTCGAGTGCGCGGGCGCCGATCCGTATTGCAGATACTACCGCTCCGCGAGCCGCGTGAGCACCGGGCCATTGATGCAGGATCTGGAGCTCAGCGGGTGGGGGCTCGGGACGGGAATCAGCATCTACGCGCAGGGGCGCGTGCGTACATCGATCGGCAACGCCTCCGAGATCTGGCCCTTCGCCGACGACCACTTCGATCTCCTCGCCGCGTATGCCGAGCTGCAACGCTCGCGCTGGCGCGTGCGGCTCGGGCGGCAATGGGCGGCGTCGGCGCTGGGCTATTACGCCTACGACGGCGGCTCGGTGCGAGCCGCTCCGATCCCGGGGTTGAGCGCCGAGTTGTACGGCGGCTGGGGACTCGCCCAGGGGTGGATCGGCACGCGAACGAGCTCCGCGATCGCGGCCGTGGAAGACCTTCCGCCCGATGATCGCGGCTACATCGTGGGCGCGACGCTCGGCTACCGTTTGGCCACGCGCGGCGGGTTGAGCGTGCAGTACCAGCGCGAGATCCGCACCGATCGCGCGGCTCTGTACTCCGAGCGCATGGCCGCGGCGGCCGATCTCCGCGTCGGCCTCGCGCGGATAGATGCACGCGCGACCTACGACCTCGCCGCCGGCGAATTCAACGATGCCTACCTCCGCGCCCAGCGCCCGCTCGGCCGGCAGTGGAACGTGAGCGGCGAGGTCCGGCATCACCTGCCGTTCTTCGAGCTCTGGACGATCTGGGGGGCGTTCTCCCCCGTGGGTTACAACGAAGGGCGAGTGACGGCGGCCTGGGGCACCCGCGACGGGCAGGTGCAGATCGATGGATCGGCGAGCTACCGCCGCTACGCCGAAACCAACGCTGGCGTGGGCTTCCTCCCGCTCCGCAACGACGGCTGGACGGTAGGGGCCGACGGCTCGTGGCGCGTAGCTCCGGCGTGGACCGCGCTCGGCGGCTACCACATCGGCGTC
>DATCXR010000170.1:0-5054 GCA_036565685.1 Gemmatimonadaceae bacterium | reverse complement strand
GCAGCGCGACTTCGCCGGCGCCGCCTGGGCCGAGTCGCTGCGCGAGGCGCTCGCTCCTGCCGGGCGGGCGGCGGAGCGTCTCGCCAGAGTCGCCGAAGGTGGCGGGGTAGTAGTGACGACCGGGCAGCAGCCGGGACTCTTCGGCGGCCCGATATACACCTTCAGCAAGGCGCTCACCGCGCTCGCGCTGGCCGATGCGCTGGAGCGTGCCACAGGTATCCCCACGGCCCCGGTGTTCTGGGCCGCGACGTACGACGCAGATTTCGCCGAGGCGAGCGTGACGTACGTGGCGATCGGGGAGAGCGTGGAGCGATTGCAGATGTCTGCGCCGCCCGTCGCCGATCTCGAGATGAGCGTGACACCGCTCGGCGACGTGGAAGCGCAGGTGCGTATCCTGGAGCGGGCGGCGGGTTCGGCGGCGGATCCCGCGGTGATGCAGATGGTGCGGTCCGCGTACGCGCGCGACGCCACGGTCGGAAGCGCCTTCGTCGCTCTCATGCGGGGAGTGCTCGAGCCGCTGGGAATAGCGGTACTCGACGCGGCGCACCCCGCCGTGCGGGACGCCGAGCGGCCGCTCATGCTGCGCTCGCTCGAGCGTGCGCAGGCGGTGGATGATGCGCTGGTACGGCGCGAGCGGGAGATGCGCGAGGCCGGTCACGAGCCGCAGGTAGCACACGTGGACGGGCTCTCGCTCGTCTTCGAGGTGAGGAGCGGCGCCCGCGAGCGGATCCCCTTTGCCCCTCCACAACCCTCCGGCGGCGACGCGGTGCGAGGGACGCTGGAGCCCAACGTGCTGCTACGGCCGATCGCGGAGCGAGCCATCCTTCCCACCGTGGCGTACGCGGCGGGACCGGGGGAACTGGGCTACTTCGCGCAGGTCAGTGCCGTGGCCGATGCGCTCGGAGCCGCGCAGCCGGTGGCGGTGCCCCGCTGGTCGGGGTTGATCGTCGAGCCGCACGTGCGCCGAATCCTCGATCGTAATGGCCTGGAAGTGGACGATCTCGAGAACGCCGATGCCACTCTGGGGCGGCTCGCCCGCGAGCTTCTCTCCGACCGCGTTCGTGGCGCGCTCGCCGGCTATCGTTCCGCGCTCGAGAGCGCAGCCGCGGAGCTCTCGGCGGCGGTCGCGGATGGTGATGCGCCGCTGGTGCCGGATCCAGTGCTCACAGGCGCTCGCAACAGCATCGGCCACCGCCTCGACAGACTCGAGCGCCGGGTGGTGGCCGCCTCGAAGCGACGGCACGACCAGCTCGTGCGAGATGTTGAGACGGCGCGCGCTTCGCTCTTCCCGCTGGGCAGGCCGCAGGAGCGGATGCTCACTCTTATGCCGATGCTCGCGCGGCACGGCGAGGCGCTTCTGGAAGCGATGCTCGAGCGCGCGAGGGAGCACGCGGCTTCGCTGGTGGAAGGCACGCTCGTCTCCACGGGAAGAGCGATCGAAAGGTGACGACCGAGGTGCGCGCAGCCGGCAGCCCAGCGCGACGCGCCGAACGCACGGGGCGCTTCGCGGCTCTGGTGGCCGCGGGGATTCTCCTCAGCAGGCTCTTCGGGCTGGTGCGCCAGCGCTTCCTCAGTCACTACCTGGGACTCGGCGCGGCGGCTGACGCCTTCAACGCGGCATTCAAGATTCCCAACTCGCTGCAGAATTTGTTTGGCGAGGGGGTGCTCTCGGCGTCCTTCATCCCCGTGTACGCGCGGCTTCTCGCGCAGGGCGACGAGGAGGAGGCGACGCGCGTTGCGAACGCGATCGGAACACTGCTCGCGCTCACGATGGCGGTGCTCGTGCTGCTGGGGATCCTGGCCGCGCCAATCCTCGTGGACGTCATCGCAGTGGGATTCGAGGGAGCGACGCGCGAGCTCACCGTGCGACTGGTGCGGATTCTCTTTCCAGGCGTCGGTGTTCTCGTTCTCTGCGCGTGGTGCCTCGGGGTGTTGAACAGCCACCGGCGTTTCTTTCTCTCGTACACCGCGCCGGTGGTGTGGAATCTCGCAATCATCGGCTCGCTCGCCTGGTTCGGCGGTCGCGTGGGCCAGTTCGACCTCGCTGTCGTCGCCGCGTGGGGCGCGGTGGTGGGGAGCGTGCTGCAGCTCATGGTACAGTTTCCGGTGGTGCTGCGCCTCCTCCCGCGCTTCAGGCCCGTGCTGGACGTGACATCGGCGTACGTGCGCACAGTGGTCCGTAACTTTGGTCCGGTGTTCGTGGGACGCGGCGTGGTCCAGGTGAGCGGCTACGTGGATACGTTGCTGGCGAGTCTTCTGCCCGCAGGCGCAGTGGCAGGGCTCACCACCGCACAGACGCTCTACATGCTGCCGGTGAGCTTGTTCGGGATGTCCATCTCGGCGGCCGAGCTTCCGACCATGTCGAGCGAACGCGGCGAGGCCGACGAGGTGGCCGCCAATCTGCGCACGCGGCTCGATTCCGGGCTCAGGAGAATCGCGTTTCTCGTGGTGCCGTCGGCGATGGTGTTCCTCGCGCTCGGCGACGTGCTGGCAGGGGCGCTCTTCCAGACGGGTGAGTTCACCCGCCGCGACTCGGTCTATGTGTGGGCAATACTCGCCGGCTCCGCGGTCGGACTGCTCGCCAATACGTTAGGGCGACTGTACTCGTCCACATACTACGCGCTGCACGACACGCGCACGCCGCTTCGCTTCGCCATCGTGCGCGTGGTGCTCACCATGGGACTGGGCTATCTCTTCGCGATCCCTCTTCCTCCGCTGCTCGGGGTGGCTCCGCGCTGGGGCGTCGCGGGGCTCACGGTCTCGGCGGGACTGGCGGGGTGGGTCGAGTTCTCGCTGCTCCGACGTGGACTGAATCGGAAGATCGGACGTACCGGACTCTCGACAGGATTCGTCGGTCGGCTCTGGGTGGCGGCAGCGATCTCGGCGGCTGTGGCGTGGGGAGTGAAGCTCGCCCTCGGTACCGGCCATCCCATCCTTCTCGCCATCGCCGCCTTCGCGCCGTACGGAGTGGCATACTTCGCCATCACCGGCGCGATGGGGCTCCCCGAGTCGCGGACGATCATCCGCTCCATACTGCGCCGTTAGACCGGCACGGTGCAGCGGCACGGTGCGCCTGCACGGTGCAGCGCTCGCGCGCCTGCGCGCGGCGGGGCCCGGGTGCCTGAACGGTTATATTTCATGAGGCCGTGTGCAGCGGCACGTGAAGTACCGTTGGAGCGAAATGCCGATCATCGAAGCGCCCGAGCGCGTCGCCAGCAAGATAAGCCATCTTCCCGAGTCACCGGGCGTCTACCTCTGGAAGGACGCCGGGGGGGAGGTGCTGTACGTCGGGAAGGCGAAGCGGCTCCGCTCGCGCGTGCGCAGCTACTTCGCGAGCGACCACGCCACGAGCCTCAAGACGCGCGCGCTCGTGCAGCGGATCGCCGACGTCGAGACGATCGTGGTGCCATCGGAGGCGCACGCGCTGATCCTCGAGTCGAATCTCATCAAGGAGCACCGGCCGCGCTTCAACATCGCGCTCCGCGACGACAAATCGTATCCCTACATCAAGGTCACGGTGCAGGAGCCCTTCCCGCGGCTCATCGTGACGCGCCGGCTGGAGAACGACGGCGCGCGCTACTTCGGCCCGTACACCGACGTCGGCGCCATGAGGCACGCGCTCAGGGTGGTGAAGCGCGTCTTCACGGTGAGGTCGTGCAGCTACGACATGCCGCGCGAGATGCCGGAGCGCGCCTGCCTCGACTATCACATCGGCCGGTGCAAGGCACCGTGCATTCTGGCGCAGAGCCAGGAATCGTACCGACAGATGATCGACGAGGTCGTGCTCTTCCTCGAGGGCCGCACCGGCGAGCTCACGCATCGCATCCGCGAGCGGATGGAGGAGGCGGCGGCGCGGCTCGACTTCGAGGGCGCGGCGGAGATGCGCGACGTGCTCGCGCATCTCGAGCAGATGCAGAGTCCCACCGTGGTGATGGAGGTGGGCGGTGGTGACCGCGACGTGGTGGGCTACGCGCGCGACGGCGACGAAGCGTGTGCGACCGTGCTGCGCGTCCGCTCCGGCCGCCTCCTCGGGCGCGAGCACCTGTTCCTCGAGAACCTGGACGGCGAGGAGGATTCCGCGGTGCTTGCCGCCTACCTCGTGCGCGCCTATCTACCGGCCGAAGAGCACGCGCGCGAGCTTCTCGTACCCTTTGAGTTCGACGATCGCGAGCTGATCGAGGAAGCGCTCCCGGAGACGAAGATCTGGGTGCCGCAGCGCGGGCCGCGCCGGCAGCTGACCGATCTCGCGGAACAGAACGCTAGGCATCTCCTCGAGGAGCAGAGACTCTCCGACATGGTCGCGACCGAGCGCGCCACCGATCCGGTGTACGCGCTGCAGCGCGATCTCGGGCTGCAGACGCTCCCGCGCTCGCTCGTCTGCTTCGACATCTCCACGGCGCAGGGGACGGACACCGTCGCGTCGTGCGTGTGGTTCGAGAATGGCCGGCCGAAGCGTGGCGAATATCGGAAGTTCAGGATCAAGACCGTCGAGGGCACCGATGATTTCGCGTCGATGCACGAGGTGGTGACGCGCTACTTCACGCGACGGCTGGAGGGCGAGAAGCCGCTCCCCGATCTAGTGGTGATCGACGGCGGCAAGGGGCAGCTATCCTTCGCGCGCTCCGCGCTCGAGGAGCTGGGGCTCGGGGCGCTCCAGACCATCAGTCTGGCAAAGCGCGAGGAAGAGATCTACTTCCCAGGCCGCTCAGAGCCGCTCCGGCTCCCGCGCCGCTCGGCGGGGCTCCGACTGCTGCAGCGCGCCCGCGACGAGGCGCACCGCTTCGCCATCACCTACAACCGGAAGCGGCGCAGCATGCGCACGGTGACTTCGGAGCTGCTCAGCATCCCCGGCATCGGGCCGAAGCGCCGGCGCGAGCTGCTCCGAGCCTTTGGCAGCGTGCGCGGAGTTCGCGAGGCGAAGGAGGAGGACATCGCGAAGCTCCCCGGCTTCAGCGCAGCCGCGGCAAAGCGCGTACTCGATGTGCTGAACGACCGACAGCCCGAGATCGAAGCGGGCAGCGAAGTGGCAGCCCAAACGGGCGCCGAAATGGCGA
>DATCXR010000115.1:0-20778 GCA_036565685.1 Gemmatimonadaceae bacterium | reverse complement strand
ATGAAGGGTTCAGGGGGCAGGGTTCAGGGTTCAGAAACCGCCTCGGGGTATAGATCTATACCCCGAGGCGGTTTCTGAACCCTGAACCCTGCCCCCTGAACCCTTCATCACTTGACGTATCGCCTCACATGTGATATCAGGGAGTCCGGGCTGAAGGACGATGTGAGATGGTGCTCGCTGGCCCGCGAGCGTTCGATCGCGTTCCGGGCCGGGATGGACCGGCGGGAGCGTTAGGGTTACGGTAACACGGTGCGCTATCGCAGCTGAGAGAGCTACGCGACAAACACGACAGGAGGCAATCATGCCGCGCGGTGATGAGTACAACGAGGGTCTCCACTTCTCCGAGCACGATGAGGACGAGGACGATCTCGGTTTCGGAGGCGGTGGCTCGTCGTACGACGAGGATGACGAGGATGAGGATGGCGGGACCGGCTGGGGCATCAAGAATCACGCGGACGCCCTCTGGGACAGCGCCGAGGATGATGAGGACGAGGAAGAGCTGGGGCAGGAGGAGGAGCTGACCGAGGAGAGCGAGGAGGACATAGATCTCGGCCCGCCGGCCCAGGCGGAGCGTGGCGGCGCGATCCGGGGTGGTACCACCACGGGCGGCTCCATGACGAGCAGCATACTGGCTGGCGGTGCGAGAGAGACGCGCACCCCCGGCGGCCTGCAGGCCGGCACGCCGAGCGAGCCGCCGCCGCGCGCGCCGCGGAAGGCCACTACAAAGGCCCCAGCGGCGAAGAAGGCACCAGCGGCAAAGAAGGCGCCCGCTGCAAGGAAGGCGGGCGGCGCGAAGAAGGCCGCCAAGAAGGCCAGCAAGAAGACCGCGGCCCGTAAGGGGGCGAGCAAGAAGACGTCGGCCAGAAAGGGGACGGCGAAGAAGGCCGCTGGCAGGAAGGCCGCCGGGAAGAAGACGGCTCGGAAGGCGGGCGGCAGGAAGACCACGGCCAGGCGCGCCACGAAGAAGGCCGCTGGCAAGACGGCTCGGAAAGGCGCGGCGAAGAAGGCAGGCGCCAGGAAGAGCGCCGCAAGGAAGGGCGCGGCCCGCGGGAAGAGCGCTGCCGGGAAGTCGTCAGCACGGAAGTCCTCTGCTCGGAAGGGATCTGCGCGGAAGCGCGCGCGGCGGTAGGAACGATCGTGCTCCAGCTCGGGCGGACTGACCGAGCTGGAGCACGATGTTATTGTTCAGTCCATGGCAGAATCGCCCGTCCCCCTCCTGCGCGCGCACGCGCGCCACGCACCATGGAACGCCCGCGGGCTGGCGGCGCACGCCACGGCCATCACGACATCCGCGGCCATGCGTCCCACCAACGCCGCCGCACGCGCGGAGCCGAGCGCGCGAGCGGTGCGCTTCTACGTAGCCAGCGGTCTGCTCGATCATCCCGAGGGCACGGGCACCGCGGCCACCTACGGGTACCGCCACCTCCTGCAGCTCCTCTTCATCAAGATCCGGCAGCGCGAGGGCCAGACGCTCTCGAAGATCAAGTCGGAGCTCTCGGAGCTACTGGGCGACGCGCTCGAGCGCCGCGTTGCCACTTCGCTCTCTCCCTCCCTCTTCGGCGACGCCGATCTCGCCGACCCCACCACCGACTCGTCCAACAGCGAAGCGATGTGGCACCGTATAACGGTTGCCCACGGCATCGAGCTCCATGTCCGCGACGACTCCCCCGCCGCCGACCGCGAGACCGTGCTGGCGATAAGAGAGGCGGTGCGGGCGGCGCTGGGCGGTGGGAGGTAGAAGGAAAGCAGAAAGCAGTGAACGGCTAGAGGGTTCAGGGTTCAGGGGGCAGGGTTCAGGAACTGCCTTGGGCCAGAGATCCCGATCGCCGGGCAGTACCTGAACCCTGAACCCTGCCCCCTGAACCCTAGGGTTTCACTGCTTTCTGCTTTCCTTCTAGCTCCCACCCCCTGCTCCTCCCGGGCATTTCCGACGCAGCGGCGCTGGCGACGGCGGGTCCAAGTCCGCGGTGATGAGTGCCGCCGCCCGGCTCGCGAGCTCGAACGGGGTGCCTCCCTGCACCCTGTAAGAGCGCAGCACCATGCCCGTTTCGAGGTTCACGCGACGCAGGTCGAGTCGCACGGTCTGCGCGGAAGTGTGATAGAGCGTGCCATCGAGCAACTCCTTGGCACCGGCGAGTCGCGCCGCGTTCGTCACGGTGCCGCGGGTAGCCGACTGGCTTCCCATCCGATCCGCCACCTCGTGGAGGCGGGTGCTACTGAGCGTCCGCCTGCATGGCAGGAGCGCCAGGTCCGTCTCCAATAGTGAGGGGATCAGGTGAGCCATCAGTTGCTCGTCCTCCCCACCCCACTGCTCGATCCACCCTACCGCGATCGTGGGAGCTGCGCGGCGGGTGACGCGATCGCGCACGGCCGCCGCGGCGATCGCTACTACGAGGATCATCGACGCCACGCCCACCGCGGCCCGGTGACGGAGCCGATTCCTTACACGTGGCTGACTCCCTGCCGTACCGGAGAGGTGACCATCGACGGAGCTGGCAGATGTCGTAGCCGGCGGAAGCGCGATCGCACCCAACGGTGACTCCTGCTGCGCCGCCACGGCATTCGAGTCACCGGAAGTGAGTGCCGGAGAGAGGGCGCTCGAGCGCGCCGCCACCCTCGTCCGGATGCCCACGAGAAGGGCAGCAGTCTCGGGTGAGGGCTCGGCGTCGAGCTCCTCACGCATGCGGCGCGCGAACAGCTCGGCCGTACGGAGCGCGCCGGCACGGTCTCCGTACCGATCCATCATCGCAACCAGACGGCGCAGCGCGGACTCCTCACCAGCGGAGAGCGCGAGCGCGCGGCGCGCCCACTGGATACCGCTGGCGAGCTTGCCCTCATCGGCCGTGCGCTCTGCCAGCGTCGAGGCGGCGCCGAATGCCAGCGCTCGGAGCGACAGCCGCTCCTCCTCGAGCCACCGCTCGAGCTCGAGGGAGATTCCGCGCATCGAGAATGCGTCCAGGAAGTCGCCGCGATACAGCTCCAGCGCGGTGGCCAACTCACCGTTGCACAGCGCGCGACGAAACGCGACAGCATCACACCATAGCGCGTCGGGGGCGAGTCCGAGCTCGCACCCTCCGCGGTTCGCGATCACCGAGGTGCCGAGCGCGTATCGAAGGTGATGAAGAGCCTGACGAAGGGAGAGTCGGGCGTGGCGTTCGGTGAAATCGGGCCAGAAGAGAGCGAGGAGAGCGTCACGCCGATGGAAGCCGCCTGGCGAGGCCGCCGCCAGATACGCGAGCAGTGCCAATCTCTTGGGCTGGGTGAGAATCGCGCGCGCCTCCGCGCCATCGGACATGGAGAGCCCGACAGATCCGAGTAAGCGAAGCTCGATCATACGCAGCAGGGCGACGGCATGACGCCCGAGGTAACACGCAGGGAGCGATCAGATAACGGCGGCTGCACATGCTATCTCGTTCCACTTCGTCCCAGATGCCCCTCCGGCGGCGGCTGGAAACCGGCAGCATCCGTGCCCACCGAGGGTCCTCGCGTGTGAAGGGAGCCGCCCTCCGGGCATCACGTTCATAACATCATGCAGGGAGTACATCCGATGAGAACGCACCGCACGGGACGTGGCGTGGGCTGGTCCGCCGCACTGATCTGCGGGCTGGGGCTCGTGGCGGCGAACGCTTGCAGCGACTCGATCACGACATCCCAACAATCCAATCAGGAAACCGACAATGGGAGGTCCGGACTACCCGACTGGCAGACGCTTCGGACAGCGCTCATCGAGGCGCAACAGGAGGAGAACGGAGGACTCGGATTCGACATGTGGGGGACGATCGTCGACAGGACGGGTACGGTGGTAGCCGTGGTATTCACCGGCAACGACGTGGGTGATCAGTGGCCCGCGAGCCGGGTGATCTCGGCTCAGAAGGCCAACACCGCGAACTCCCTGAGCCTCCCCGACTTCGCGCTCTCCACCGCCAACCTCTACTCAGCCACGCAGCCGGGCGGGAGCCTCTTCGGGCTTCAGTTCAGCAACCCCGTGGACCCGGCCGTCGCGTACTGCGGCAACACGGGCAGCTACGGGACGCAGCAGGACTGCATGGTCGGCAACAAGATCGGCGGAATCAACGTCTTCGGCGGCGGTCTCGCTCTCTACGACTCGGACGGCGCGCTACTCGGCGCGATCGGCGTCAGCGGTGACCTCTCCTGTGCCGACCACAACATCGCCTGGAAGACGCGCGACAGGCTCGGACTCGACTTCGTCCCCGCTGGCGTAGCCGATGATGGCGCCGACGACAACATCATCTACGACATCGCCGACGCCACCAGCACCAGCGGCTTCGGCCATCCCGTCTGCAACGAGGAAACGCAGTCGATCGGCGAGCAGCTCCCCGAGAGCAACCCGATCGGCGGAGGGGAGGGGGGATAGTGTAGAGAGAGCGAGAGCAGAAAGCAGGAAGCAGTGAACGGCTCGTAATTCGGGGTCATCCCCGCGCAAGCGGGGATCCATGTTCTCTCTGGCTAACATGGATCCCCGCTTGCGCGGGGATGACGGCTTAGTGCTTGCGGCCCTCAACCCCGAGGCGGTTACCTGTTCCCTGTTTCCTGTTTCCTGTTCCCTTAAACCTCTCTCCCCCTCCCTCATCACAACAAGCGCGAAAGAGTCAGCGCCATCCGCTCCGCTCCCTTGGCGAGAAGTCCCCTCTTCTCGAACTCCTCCATCTTCACCTCGCGCGAGCTTCGGAGATCGGCGTGGAAGAGGGTGTCCATCTTGGAGCCGACAGTGCGGTCGAGGACCAGGAGGTTGGATTCGTCGTTGAAGACCATCGAGCGGTTGTCGAAGTTCATCGTGCCCACGCTCGTCCAGAGGCCGTCGGCGACGAGGGTCTTGGCGTGCATCATCGTGGGCTGGTACTCGTAGATGCGGACGCCTCCTTTCAAGAGCTGGTGGTAGCGGCCGCGGCCGGCCCAGCGGGTGATCTTCACGTCGGTCTTGGCGCCGGCGGTGAGCACGCGAACATCTACTCCGCGGCGCGCGGCGTGAACGAGGATGTCGACCAGGTCCTCGTCGGGGACGAAGTAGGAGTTGGTGATGTAGAGCCGCTCGTGCGCGCCGGCTATGGTGAGCGCCACGAAGCGCGCGGCGGGTGTGCTTCCGATGGTGGGCGCCGAGTGAAATAGCGCGGCGAGGCACGCGGAGCCGTCCGACGGCGGCAGCTCGGGGAAGAAGACGTCGCCCGTGATCAGCTCACCCGTCGCCTCCACCCAGCCGGCGGCGAAGGTGGCCTGCAGCTGCGCCACCGCTGGCCCGGTGAAGCGCACGTTGGTGTCGCGCCACTCGTCGTCCGAGTGGCCGTCGCCGTACCAGTTGTCGTCTATCCCGAAGCCACCGGTGTAGCCGATGCAGCCATCCACCACCACGACGCGGATGTGCGAGCGGTGCTGGGCCTTGTGGAGCGAGTACCAGTGCACCGGACGGAAGGATGCCACGCGCACGCCTGCCTCGCGCAGCCGGTCGAGGTAATCATCGCTCAGATCCTGTGCGCCGAAGGCATCGAAGAGGAAGAGAACGCGCACTCCGGCGCGCACGCGCTCGATGATGATCTCCGCGAGCGTGTCGGCCATCTTCCCCGGCTTGCAGAAATACGTCTGCAGCGTGATGGACTGCCGCGCGGCGCGGAGGTCCTCCCAGAGAGCGGGGTAGGTCTCGTTCCCGTTGACGAGGACTCGGACCTCGTTCCCCTGGTGGAGCGTGGCGCCGGTGAAGAGCTGCATCGTGTGCTCGAAGAGCGGCTCGCCAATGCACGGTGGCCCGCCGGCATCGCCTATCGCCGTCACCCGCGCGACAGGGATGCCGCGCAGGCTGTACTCGATCCCGATGAAGGCGAAGGCGAGCAGGATGGCCGCCACTGCGATGAGCGCTATGTACACTCTTCCGGAGATGGATAGTTCGGGCTGATCCGCCAGCGGACGCGTCCGCCGGTCATCGCCATGCTCCGATGCAATACCGGCGCCGTCAGGGCGCTGTATCTTGCGGCAACGCGCGGATGTAGCCATGCTGACCGCGTACGACCTGCAATGGAGGCGCTGCGCATGGGCTACGAGAACGGTGTCGTGGTGCTGACGGGAATAGGGAAGCCGGGCCAGACGGGCGAGGTCGTTGCGCGGGCCGCGCTCGCGAAGGGCGCGCGGCTGGCGGTGGTGAGTCGCAGCGCGAGCGAGGCCGAAGCTCGGGCCGCGGCGCTGCGCACCGATGGCGCCGAGGTGCGCGGCTTCCCGTGCGACCTCTCGCAGGAAGCGGATGTCGCATCGCTCGCCGGCATGGTGCGTGAAGCCTTCGGCGAGAAGGTCGATGCGCTCATCAACATGGCGGGCGGCTTCGCGATGAGCGGAGCCGTCGCCGAGAGCGACTTCGCCGCCTGGCAGCGCCAGATCTCGATCAACCTCACCACGGCCTACCTCGCGACGCGCGCCTTCCTCCCCGCGCTCCGCGCCGCGCGCGGCTCGATCGTATACTTCTCCTCAGCTGCCGCTCTCCCCGGCTCACGCATCGCGCGCATGTCCGCCTACGCGGCCTCCAAGAGCGGCGTCATTGCTCTGATGCGAGCCGTCGCGCAGGAAGAATCCCAACACGGCGTGCGCGCCAACGCCGTCGCCCCCACCTCTATCCGTACCGCCGCCAACCTCGAATCCATGGGCAGCGACACCAACTACGTCGAACGATCCGAAGTCGCCTCCACAGTCCTCTGGCTCTGTTCCGAGGTGGCGAGTGCGGTGACGGGGGTGGTGGTGAAACTGCAGGGTTCAGGGGGCAGGGTGCAGGGTTCAGGAACTGCCTCGGGGTCGGGATCTCGCCCCCTGAGCAGTCACTGAACCCTGAACCCTGAACCCTCCTCTCGCATGTCTCTCACCGCGCGACGACGGCACGCCACGCGGACGATCCTGCTCGACAGGGCGCTCGAGGCGCTGCCGTTGTTTCGATTGAGCGACTCGGCGGACGAATCCGCGATAAGCTACGCGCCGCCCACGGGCGGGCGCTGGCGTGTGCTGCCGCGGCCGGGCGATCGGATACCGGGGACCTTCGATCAGGATGTGTACGTTGAGATCTGGCACCGCTACCACGAGGCGGGGGGACCGGCGGACGGAGTGGTGAGCTTCACGCTGCACGCATTTCTGCGATCGATGGCGAGAAGGGCCGACGGGCGCACCTACGGCCAGCTCCGCGCGGCGCTGGCGCGGCTGCAGCATACGACCCTCGAGTCGCTCGGCGCCTATCACGACGCTACCACCGGGGTCGAGGTGGATGCGTCGCTCACCGTGCTCCAGGCGGTGAAGATCGAGCGGCGGCGCTCCACCGATCGCGACCAGCTCACCTTTTTCCCCGTGCTCGCCGCCGCGGAGCCGGGAGAGGCGGTGGTGACGCTCTCCCCCCAGCTCCGCGCCAACGTGGCCGCGGGCTACACTTCATCGCTTTCAGTGCAGCGCTACACGGCGCTCTCCTCGCCGGTGGCACGGCGCATCTACCGTCTTCTCGAGGTCGCGAGGTCGGAGGGGAACGTCACCTGGAGGGTAGCGCTTTCACAGTTGGCGGATCAGCTTCCGCTTACGCAGCGTTACCCGTCGCACCTCCTGCGAGTGCTCCAGCCGGCACACGAGATGCTGATCTCCGCCGGACTTCTGCGCGATGCGATCGTGCGGCAGCAGATGCGGGAGTGGTTCGTGGATTATGTTCTAGCGACGCGGAGCGCGTGAATCGCGCCTGAACCTTGCAGAGGCAGCCACAGTCACCTTCCCAAAGCGGAGACCACCAAATGGCGACAAAGCTGGAAAAGACATTGAAGCGCGAGATCGAGATCGATGGTCAGGCTTACATGGTGACCATCTCTCCCGAGGGCGTGAAGCTCACCCAGAAGGGTTTCCGCAAAGGTCCGGAGCTCACCTGGAAGCAGATCCTCGCGTCCGGCGGCGGCGACAGCGGTGAGAGCTCGAGCAGCGGCGGCACCACCGGTGGCACCACCGGTGGCACCGCAGGCGGAATGGGGGGCGGCACCGGCTGGCTGGGCAACGCCTGATCCCGGCGGGAACTTCGCATCCCGGGCGCAGGAACTGCAAAGGGTTCAGGAGGCAGGGTTCAGGGTTCAGGAATTACACGCGCGAAGCCATTCGCACTATGGTGGGTATTACCTACATAGCCAGCCGGCTCCCTGAACCCTGTTGCAGTTCCTGAACCCTGCCCCCTGAACCCTGAACCCTGTCTCCCCCATGCCTCGCCTTCGTTCCGCCGCGCTCGTGGGCGCGCTGCTTCTCCCGGCCGCCATCGGCGGCTTCGTCGTACAGGAGCACGCCGCGCGTGACGGAGCGCGGGTTTTCGACCAGGTGCTCTCGCTCGTCTCCGAGCGCTTCGTAGATACGGTCGCCAGTGGCGAGCTCTACGAGAAGGCCGCACGCGGCCTGGTCCGTCAGCTCGACGATCCATACTCCGAGCTCTTCTCACCCAAGGAGATGAAGCGCTTCTCCACCAATTCCACCGGACGCTACGGTGGAATCGGGATGCAGATCGAGCAGCAGGAGGACAACATCGTCGTGGTGCGGGTCTTCCCGCACACACCGGCGGAAGCCGCCGGGATAGTGGAGGGCGATCGGATCGTCGGGATCGATACCGCGACCACCCGCGGCTGGACGTCGCAGCGGGTTTCCGACGTGCTCGTGGGTGAGATCGGCACGAAGGTGAAGGTGCGCTTCGCCCGGCCGGGCGTCGGCCAGCCGATCGAGCACACTTTCACGCGCGCCGAGATTCACGTTCCGGCGGTCCCGTTCGCGCTGATGCTCGAGAACAAGATCGCCTACATCCCGCTCCAGACCTTCAACGAGACCGCGTCCGAGGAGCTGCAGGCTTCGGTGAACGATCTCATGAAGCAGGGCGCGAGGGGGATAGTGCTCGACATGCGCAACAACCCCGGCGGCATCCTCGACCAGGGGCTGGCCGTTGCGGACCTGTTCCTCAAGAACGGGCAGGAGATCGCGAGCGTGCGCATGCGCCAGGGGCCACCCCAGGTCTTCAACGCCAGCGGCGGGGAGCACATCCCCACCACGCCGCTAGTGGTTCTCGTGGACGGCTACTCTGCCTCCGCGGCCGAGATCGTGACCGGCGCGCTGCAGGACCACGACCGCGCGCTGGTGGTGGGCACCACCTCGTTCGGCAAGGGACTGGTGCAGACGGTCTTTCCACTAGACGGCGGCTGGGCGCTCAAGCTCACCACGGGCAAGTGGTACACGCCGAGCGGTCGCTCGATTCAGAAGGCGCACCCGTCGTCCGATTCGCTGGTGGTGGCCGGCATCGCGCCCGATGAAGAGACACCGCCCGATTCGCTCGAGAGCGACACGGTCAAGAAGAACCGGCCGGCGTACAAGAGCGATGCCGGGCGCGTGGTGTACGGCGGCGGTGGAGTCACGCCCGACGTGATCGTCGCCGACGACACCATCTCCACCGCCGAGCAGGAGTTCGCGAAGTCGGTGGCGCCCAAGTTCCCGGCGCTGCGGAGCGTGCTGTACGACTATGCGCTGGAGCTCAAGGGCCAGGTGCAGCCCAACTTCGAGGTGAAGCCGGAGTGGCGCGCGGAGCTCTATCGCCGGCTGCAGGCGGCCAAGGTGAACGTGGACAGCTCCGAGTACGTGGCGGCGGCTCCGCTGGTGACCCAGTGGATCTCCAACCAGGTCGCGCGCCTCGCCTTCGGCGACTCCACGGCCTTCCGCCGCGACATCCCCGACGACCCGCAGCTGCAGAAGGCGATGTCGCTCCTCGAGAAGGGGCAGTCGCAGCAGGACCTGTTCTCCCTCGCGAAGGCGGACAGCGGCGCCAGGCGTTAGCTTCAACCGCATGCGAAACACGACCATTCTCACCGCGGCCGCCCTGGCGGCCGCGGTTCTGTGCGCGCGGCCCGCAACCGCTCAGAGCTCCTCGGAGCAGCGCGTGAAGCCAGCGCCCGGCGAGCGCCATCTCGCCAACATCCGCCAGCTCACCCACGGCGGCGAGAACGCCGAAGCGTACTTCAGCGCCGACGGGGAGCAGCTGATCTTCCAGTCCACCCGCGATGGGCGGAGCTGCGACCAGCAGTTCACCATGAACGTGGACGGCTCCAACGTTCAGCGCGTGTCAAACGGAACGGGGAAGACTACCTGCGGCTACTTCTTCGCAAAGGACAGCAAGATCTTCTATGCGTCCACGCAGGCGGCCGACAGCGCGTGCCCCACGAAGCCGGACCCGTCCAAGGGTTACGTGTGGGGGCTCGACCCGTTCGACATCTACACAGCCAACCCCGATGGGAGCGACACGAAGCGTCTCACCGACTACGGCGTCTACACCGCCGAGGGAACGCTCTCGCCCGACGGCAAGACCATCGTCTTCACGTCACTGAAGGACGGCGACCTGGACATCTACACCATGAACGTGGACGGCAGCGACGTGCGCCGTCTCACCACCGCGGTGGGCTACGATGGCGGTCCGTTCTTCTCACCCGATGGCAAGCAGATCGTCTACCGCGCCTACCATCCCACGGACTCCACCGAGCTGGCCGACTACCGCTCGCTCCTCGCGCAGCACATCGTGCGCCCGAGCAAGATGGAGATCTGGGTGATGAACGCCGACGGCAGCGGCCAGCGGCAGATCACGCACCTGGGCGGCGCCAACTTCGCCCCATTCTTCACGCCCGACGGGAAGCGGATCATCTTCTCCTCCAACTACCGCAACCCGCGTAGCGGGAACTTCGATCTCTTCCTCGTGAATCTCGACGGCTCCGGCCTCGAGCAGGTGACCACCTCCCCCGAGTTCGACGGCTTCCCCCAGTTCAGCCCCGATGGACGGAGTCTCGTCTGGGCGTCGAATCGCCTGGCCGGGAATCCGCACGAGACGAACATCTTCATCGCGGACTGGGTGAAGTAGGGAGGGTTCAGGAGGCAGGGTTCAGGGTTCAGGAACTACCTCGGGGAGTAGATCACTTCTCCGAGACAGTACCTGAACCCTGAACCCTTTGGTTGCTGAACCCTGTAGCTCTCCCCTTCCGCCGGGGGTAACTTTCCCTCATCCCCTCCAGTGGAGTTAAGGACATGGGCGCCATAGTGCTCGGGATCATCATCGTCGGGGCGCTGCTGATCGCGGTGAACGCGTTCAAGATCATCGGCCAGGCCGAGGTGATGGTGGTGGAGCGGCTCGGCCGCTTCAACAGAATAGCGCGCTCCGGGTTCAACATCGTCATCCCGTTCATCGAGCGCACCAAGACCATCGACGTTCGCTACTTCGAGAGCGATCTCAAGGGGATCAAGAAGGTCATCTCCAGCTCCACCTCGCGCATCGATCTGCGCGAGCAGGTGCTCAACTTCCCGAGCCAGCCGGTGATCACGAAGGACAACGTGACCATCGACATCGACGCGGTGCTCTACTACCGGGTGGCCGATCCGCAGAAGGCGGCGTACGCCGTGCAGAACCTTCCCTACGCGCTCGAGACGCTCACGCGCACCACGCTCCGCAACATCGTCGGCGAGATGGAGCTCGATCAGACTCTGGCGAGCCGCGAGATGATCAACAACCGGATGCGCGAGGTGATCGAGGAAGCGGCGATGAGCTGGGGCGTGGACGTGACCCGCGTGGAGCTGCAGGCGATCGAACCACCGCGCGAGATCCAGCAGGCGATGGAGCTGCAGATGCGCGCCGAGCGCGAGCGGAGAGCGGCGGTCACGCAAGCAGAGGCGGGGAAGCGCGCGGCGATCCTCGAGTCCGAGGGAGTTCGCGAGTCGCAGATCCAGCGCGCCGAGGGCGAGGCGCAGGCCGCGGTACTCCGCGCGCAGGGTCTCGCCGAGGCGCGACTGGCAATGGCGCAGGCGGAGGCCGAAGCGCTGAAGCGCATCGGGAACTCGCTCCCCGAGAATCAGGCCGCGATGTATCTGCTGGGGATCAAGTATCTCGAGGCACTCCCCGTGCTGACCCAGGGGAGGGGGACCACCATCTTCCTTCCCACGGAAGCGACTGCGGTGCTGGGTGCGGTAGGCGGCATCAAGGAGTTGCTCGCGCGCACCGGGGTCCACGAAGGAGTGGAGTCCGGCGAGGCGCGCACGAACATGCCGCCGGTACGGCGCCCGCCGGTCGACGTCGCGGGCACTCCCAGTGAAGCGGCGTTGAGAGCGCTGACCGGGCTGTCGTCATCGATAGCTCCGCCGCCGGACGAGGAGCGCTGAGAATTGGCAAAGATCACGCGCCAGCGGGCCGAGCTGATCGCCAAGGCGCACGCATGTGAGAACTGCGGCGAGTACAGCTACAAGAAGCTGTCGGTGAAGCCCGCACGGCGTGAGAACCAGAAGGAGTTCGGCGAGGCGTGGCATGCCGTGAAGATCTGCGGCGTGTGCGGCATGGAGCAGGAGATGGGAATCGACGCGGAGGGCGACATCGTCTACGTGGGGTAATTTCGTCCCTTGCCTCCCGGCTCTGTCCGTCGCACTTTGGCGGCCATGACAATGGTCGACCTCAGCCAGGCGCAATACGGGGATCGGGTGCAGCACGACCTGCTCGTGCTGAAGCGGGACGAGAAACAGAAGGCCAGCGGTGAACCATTCGTCAGGCTCACCTTGCGGAACGCATCGGGACAGATCGAGACCGAGCCGATCTGGCAGAATCGTCTCGACTCCGGCTGGGCCGACGGCGCCGTCCCCGGAGTGATCGTCCAGGCGATCGGGCACATAAGCAACTACGACTCCAAGCGTCAGCTCACGCTGACGGCACCGCTTCGCGTCCTTCCGAAGGATGATCGGCGGCTCGACGACTTCCTCCCGCGCATCTCCCAGGATCCCGCCGCGCTGTGGGAGCACCTCGACAAGCTGCGGGGCGACATCGAGTCGGATCGTCTGAAGAAGGTGCTCGCGCTCTTCTTCGACGATGAGCCTTTCCGCCTCGACTTCGAGCGCACCCCGGCATCCATCAACGGCCACCACGGCAAGATCGGCGGACTCCTCCTGCACGTCTGGGAGGTAGCCTACATCGGCCGGCACATGGCGAAGGCGATGCGCGCCGACGCGGATCTCGTGGTGGCCGGCGCCCTCCTGCACGACATCGGCAAGGTCGAGGCGTACGGCGTCTCCTGGGAAGGCTTCACGCGCACGCCATGTGGGTACCTCATCGAGCACGTGGTGCTCGGCTGCCTGATGCTGGAGCGGCGTCTCGCGGCCGCAGGCGAACAGCTATGCAGCGACGATCAGCTGCTGGAGCTCCAGCATCTGATCCTGTCGCACCATGGCAAGCTCGAGTTCGGAAGCCCCGTCCGCCCACTCACTGCCGAGGCCGAGATCCTGCACCGCGCCGACGAGGCCTCGGCAAAGAGCGCCGACGTCATCGAGTCGCTCAACGACTGCGACGCCTTCCGCGACGGCATCCCCTTCGCTGACAAGTCGAAGCTCTGGCGGGTGGAGCGGAGGAGCTTGTGGAGGAAGGGACATGAGTGGTGAGGAACGTTTCCCCGCAGGGAAGGTAGAACAGGGATAGCGGCCGCCTCAGGGGCGGCGCGCAACGTTCTATTGGCCAACAGCGTTGTACCTTATGGTGTCAGCGGGCGGCAGCTCCAGCCGTCCGTGCGATTGCGGCGTCCCACACTCCTGGATCGACGCCGTGGGTATCTATTGGAGGATCCAATGCGCAAGCCACGCCCGGCCACCTACAACCCGGCACAGGCACTCCAGCTCATCTCGCACGATCGCAATGGAATGCCGCTCAGCTGCCCGTCCTGCTCCGGTGACATTGTCCGCGATCCGGATTTCATGCCTCCACTGCCACGCTCCCATGTGACGCTACGCTGCGCGAGCTGCGGGCGAGTGGCTCGATACATCGCGGGGGCTGCCTGATAGGGAACCCGGCACCAGACAATTGATGACGCGCGTTTGCTGAGGGGCGGGGGATCACTCCCGCCCCTTGCGCTTTACGGCGTGGCCCGATTTGTGATGGAAGGCGCTTTACCGGTGCCGTAGCAATTTGCGCCCTAACAAGTGCAAATTTCGGCACGTTCCAGGATCCAGTTGGACTGGTGTGGGAGCTCTGGAGCCCCGACCTATCGAGCAGGATCGAGCATCACCGTTTTATCCCCGCTGGGGAGAGGTAAGGTACCATGTCTCGCATTACGGGCACAGTAAAGTGGTTCAACGACGCGAAGGGCTACGGTTTCATCTCGCATGAGGGTGGCCCTGACGTCTTCGTCCACTTCAGTGCGATCCGAGGCAACGGCTTCAAGTCATTGGCCGAAGGCGATCAGGTGGAATTCGAGATCGTCCAAGGACAGAAAGGACCGCAGGCAGCGGAGGTGCAGCGGATCTGATCTCGCCCGGCTCGAAAGAAAAAGCTCCAACAGGCGCATGCCTGTTGGAGCTTTTTCTTTTCGCCGCGAATCCGCTCAGCGACCGTTCAGCACAACTCCACCCCTCGGAACCACCCCACCAGCGCGGACCAGCCGCACCCGAATGAATCGCTGCCCAATCCCCGCATCCACACGTCCCGCATCTTCCGGCGGCATATCGCTTTCGCACCCGGCCCCGCCTGGGCGCTGGAGCGAACCCCGCAGCCGCCTCGCGACGCGTGACACCGGTGCAAGCGACGTACCGGAGTGCCATGAGAGACGGGAAAGTCGCTCGATGGGCACCGCTCTTGCCCAGTCTGTCAGGTGCATCCACCACTCGAAATGATGGAAGAACAGCTGCAGGAGATCGAGCACTCGGGCGGAGATGGGAGCGTGCGCGTCGCGCGCGGCAAGACGCTCGAGCTCTCCAACCTGGACAAGCTCTACTTCCCGGCCATCGGAGCAACGAAGGGCGAGCTCATGCGCTACTACGCCAGCGTGGCGCCGCTCATCCTCCCCCTGATGGCCGATCGGCCGCTCGTGCTCAAGCGGTCGCCCGAGGGAGTGGAGGGCGAGATCTTCTTCCAGCAGAAGCCACCGGCGCGTGCTCCCGGGTTCGTACGCATAGAATCGATCCCAGCCCCCGAAGTAGCGGCGAAGCGCAGCAAGCCTGAGCGCCGGGTAGTTGGGGGCGACCTCGCCACTCTTCTATACACGGTCCAGCTCGGCTGCATCTCGGTAGATCCCTGGTTCTCGCGCGTCAAGAGCATCGAGCACCCGGACTACGCGGTACTGGATCTCGACCCTGGTCCGAAAGCGGGCTTCCGAGGGGTGGTACGTACCGCGCAGCTGCTGCGGGAGGAGCTGGAGCGGCTTGGGGTCCGCGCCGCGCTCAAGACCTCGGGATCTCGGGGGCTGCACGTCGCGATCCCCCTCCCCCGCAAGACGCCGTATGACATGGCGTTACGTCTCGCCGAGGGAATCGCCAAACGCGTGGCGGCGCAGAATCCTTCGATTGCGACCGTGGAGCGCTCACTCGCAGACCGGCCTCCGGCAGCGGTCTACGTGGACTACCTGCAGAACGCTCGTGGAAAAAGTGTTGCCGCTGCTTATTGCGCTAGGGCCAAGGCAGGCGCTACTGTATCTACCCCTCTCCGATGGTCGGAGCTGGGGGACGCTCTCGATCCGGGATCTTTCACCATCAGGAGCGTGCCAGCCAGGATCGCCGAAGTCGGCGACATCTGGGGCGACGCGATGCGGCGCGCCAACACTCGGAAGGTTCTGACGTCGGCACTCTCCGAGGAGTGAAGCGGGACCGGCGCTCCAGCCGCTCCGTACGGAGAAGCGGCCAGGTGCACAGACGCAAGCGAGTCCCGCTCGGTCAGCACCGCACGAACGTCCACTCCCCCCGATTACTCCCCTGTCCCCTCGAACGGATGGACGGATCAGAACTACTGTACAGTCGCGACCTCCCGGGAGGAGGGAGGGTCACGATCGAGGCTCTCTCGGCCGGGGTGTCGGGTGCATCGCGTTGCCGCGCGCGGGTGATCGTCGAGCGCCGGCGCGACCCGCAACGGCGCGAGGGTCACACGCCGCCGGTGATAGTGGAGGCGGAAGCGCCCACGCGCGCGCGAGCCTACGACGAGCTGGTCGTCATAGCCAGCGACAACGTCGCCGTGGCGCGTGGACTCATCCAGTGGCAATCGAAGAGATAGGGGAATT
Source organism: Gemmatimonadaceae bacterium (assembly GCA_036565685.1). GTDB lineage: Bacteria > Gemmatimonadota > Gemmatimonadetes > Gemmatimonadales > Gemmatimonadaceae > JADGGM01. Next base: position 4,744 of record DATCXR010000115.1, on the reverse strand, counting down.
ACAGGAAAGCAGAGAGCAGTGAACGGCTAGAGGGTTCAGGGTTCAGGGTTCAGGGTTCAGGAATTGCCCGACGGTCGAGGTCTCGACTCCGAGGTAGTACCTGCACCCTGAACCCTGCCCCCTGAACCCTGGGGTTTCACTGCTTTCTGCTTTCTCCCCCCCTCACTCCATCCTCTCCCGCCCAACCTCTCCCCTGGCACCGCGCGGTCGGCGAGCGAGAGCGGGGTAGCGGAAGCGCCTCACCGGACGACGGACGATGGTGCGGAGGCGACGTTCATCCACTGTGCGAAGTGTCGTGGCGCGCAGGGTCGCGACCCGCGCCGCCCGGTAGGGGTGGGTGAGGCATTCGGCGCGCACCACGATCCGCGCATCTCCGCCCTTTCTCCCCGCGCCCTCCGAGGCGATGCGGGCGACGACCGTGACCAGCCAATCGACGCCCCCGCTGAGTGAGATGATACGGGTTTCCGCATCCTCCCGCGGCACCATGATCCCGGGAGCCTCGGCGCGCCGAACCGCCCCGCACCCTCCGGTGCGGCCGCGTCCCTTCCCTCGCGCTCCTCTCCCTCGATCCACGGCACCCTCCGTTTATTTCCTTATATACATATTGCAACTAATACGCCCGCGGGGCAAGGGGCGGGAGGGGGGTGGGAGAGAGCGGAAAGCAGAAAGCAGTTAAACCCTAGGGTTCAGGGGGCAGGGTTCAGGGGGCAGGTACTACCCGGCAATCGAGATCTCTGCCCCGAGGCAGTTCCTGAACCCTGCCCCCTGAACCCTGAACCCTCGAGCACTTCACTGCTTTCTGCTTTCTGCTCTCTCTCCCCCCTACTCCATTCCCTCGAACCTCACCCCCCTCCTGCTGCTCCTCCTCTTCTTCGGGGAGTAGCGGAAGAGTTGGGCGGGGCGGCCGCGGCCTTCGCTGCGCCATTCGTCGGTGGGCTCTACCAGCCAGGCGGCGTGGAGGGCGCGGCGGAAGGAAGCCTTGTGGAGACGGCGGCCGAGGAGAATCTCGTAGATCTCCTGGAGATCGCTCAGCGTGAAGGTGGTGGGGAGGAGGCGGAAGGCAATGGGGGAGTGCTCGAGACGCGTGCGCACGGCGTGCAGGGCGCCATCGAGCATCGACTTCTGACGCGGTGCGAGCGGCGGGACATCATCGATCGCGAACCACGCCGTGGCACCGCCCACAGGGGCGGGCGCGCCGGCGGCGACGAGAGCGAGGAACGCTATCGAAAGTGGTGAGGACGAAGGGTGGCGGCGGCCGTCGCCGTAGGCCGCTACCTGCTCCACGAGATTCGGCGCGCTCCCCAACGCGTCGCGCGCGATGCGAGCGGCACTTTCCTCGATCGTCTCGTCGCCGCGCATCGCTTCCCATGGAAGCGCCCAGCGCTCCTTCGACTTCGCGCCTTCCACTCGCTGCAGGAGAACCGACAGGCGACGACCCTGCGGCGTGAGCAGCACTACATCCACAGTCGGCGCGGCGCGCCGCGTCGATGTTCGTCCCGCGGAAACCGAAGAGCGAGTGGGCATCGGCGACGAATAAGTCACCAAATGCGACTAATGTCAACCCCCGTCGATCGGCGGCCACTGCTAGTGACCGCGCCGATCGTATCGTTACGCGACTATATGATCTGGATGCGCTTCCGTCAAACTGAACGCGAAGCGGTTACCTGCGCTATCGCGACGCCGCATCGGCAAGTGTCTTCCCCGCGCCGAGTGGTACGAGCGGAGGAATCGCGATCGGAAGCTTACCCGTTATCGGCGCGATGCCGAGCAACGCGCGTGCCGCAGCACGCTGCGACACCGGGAAGCCGCCCCATGCGATGACGTACGAGCCGACGTCGGGGATCTGCTGCAGCAGATACGGATTGCCGAACGCCACCACTATCGGATGCGTCCCGCGGTTGCGCAGCTCGGCGAGAAAGTCCACGAAGTTCTGCGGTACCGACACGCTGGTGGCGCTCGAGCTGTGCGTCACATACGAGCCGACGATCACGGCGTCGGCGGAGTCTGCCGCCGCGAGGAGGAGATCGAAGTTGGGGGCGGGATCGTTCTCATCCACGAACGCGCTCCGCACCGCACGGAATTTCTCGCGCAGCTCGGAGTCGAAAGTGATGCCCGCACCCAGGTCGGAGCGGCGCGAGTAGGTGATCGAGAGTATCCGCGAGCTCGGAGAGAGCTTGCTCAGCGGAAGCAGCCCCAGCGAATCCTTCACCAAGGTAATCGACTTCTCCGCCGCGAGCCGCGCGACCGCTTCGTGCGACGAGTCGCCCACGATCGCGCGCGCACTGTCGAGATCGACGAGCCGCTGGCGCTCGAGACCAAGCTTGTGCTTGGCGATGAGGATACGACGCGCCGACGCATCGAGGCGCGCCTCGTCGTAGCGTCCGGCCTTCATTCCCTCGATCACCGCATCGATTGCCCCTTCCACATCGCGCGGCATCAGCAGAATGTCGGCACCCGCCTCCACCGCGCGGATATCGGCCTCCTTCGAGCCGAACATGTCTACCACGCCCTTCATGTCCATCGCGTCGGTGAAGATCAGCCCGTCGAATCCCAGCTCGTCGCGCAGGAGACCGGTGAGCACCTTGTGCGAGAGCGTGCCCGGCACGCCCGAGCTGTCGAGCGCGGGCATGGACCCGTGGAAGGTCATCATCGTCGAGAGGCCGGCGTCGATCGCTGCCTTGAACGGCACCAGCTCCACGCTGTCGAGGCGCGCGCGCGATGCGTTCACCACCGGGAGCGCGAGGTGCGAGTTCACCCCGGTGTCGCCGTGCCCGGGGAAGTGCTTCCCCGTTGCGAGCATCCCGTTCGCCTGCATCCCGTGGATGAACGCCACGCCGAAGCGCGCCACCGCGTGCGGGTCCTCGCCGAACGACCGGGTGTTGATCACCGGGTTGGCGGGATTGTTGTTCACGTCGAGCACCGGCGCGAAGCCGATGTGAATCCCGAGTGCGCGCCCCTCGAGCGCGGTGATCCTCCCCATCTCGTGAGCGAACGTGGTGTCGCCCGTGGCGCCGAGCGCCATCTGCGGCGGGAAGACGGTAGACCCTCCGAGATAGATCCCGTTCGGAAGGAAGTACCCGCCGCGCGCACGGAATCCGGCGCCCGTCTCCAGATCCGAGCTAACGAGGAGCGGCAGGTCGCTCATCTTCTGCAGCGCGTTCAGCTTGGCGGCGATCTCCAGCGGCGAGCCAACGGAGATGATCACTCCACCGACCTTGTCCTCGGCGATGAAGCGGCCGAGCCGCTCCCACTCGGGATCATCCGCCGAGACGTAGTCGCCGAAGAGCTGCGGCCACACCATCTGCGCCGCCTTCTCCCTCGGCGTCATGTGCCCGAGCGCGCAATCCGCCCACTTCTCCGCACTCGCTACACCGCTGCAAGCCGCCGCGATGGAGCCGCTGGGCGTCGTGTTCCCTGCATTCACTCCCCCCGTAGCGCAAGCCGAGAGGATGAGGGCGGAGGTGAGGAGGAGAGAGAAGCGCATTTGTAGAGAGGGAGAAGAAAGGAAAAAGGGAACAGAAAACAGGAAACAGGGGACAGGAACTGCTCGGCAGTAGAGGGCTTTACCACCAGGAGCCGGTACCTGTTCCCTGTTTCCTGTTCCCTTGCCGCTACCAGTTGATCGTACCCTGCCTGCTAGTATCCACTTCCTCGCCACTCCCGGTCTTGAACAGGAATGCTTCCATGTTCCTGGTGAGGAAGGAGCGGGCCTGGGGATCCATGAGGTTCAGGCCGTAGTGGTTGATGAGCATCGTCTGCTGCTTCAACCAGAGTCCCCAGCACTCCGCACAGATCTCGGCTTGCGCGCGCTGGCCGATGGGGCCGGGGAACGGAATCTTCTCGAGGCCCGTGCGCGTCTGGCCGCAGCGGGTGCACGTTATGTCCATTGTCTACTCTCTGACTGCTCGGTGGCGCTCAGGCGCGGGCGTACTTCACCTTCGCTAGCCCCACCATCTGGAGAAGGCGGATGTACATCCAGCCGATGTCGAACTCGTACCACTTGGCCTTGAATTTAGCCGAGTGAGGGTCGGCATGGTGATTGTTGTGCAGTTCCTCGCCCCCCAGCCAGATCGCGATGGGTGAGATGTTCCGGCTCTCATCCTTCACGTTGAAGTTGCGGTAGCCGAGCGCGTGTCCCACGCCGTTCACGATACCGGCGGCCCAGAAGGGGATCCAGAGCATCTGCACGCCCCAGACGAGGGGGCCGATGTAGAAGCCGAAGAGGTAGATGTCGATCCCCAGCATGATGATGATGCCAAGCCAGGGGAGGCGTCCGAGCACGTAGCGCTCGAGCCAGTCGTTGGGGGTGCCTTTCCCGTACTTCTCGAGGATTCCCGGCTGCTTCACTGCGCGCCGATAATAGAAGGCGCCCTTGAGGATGATCTCGCGCAGCCCCTCGATGACCGGGCTGTGCGGATCGCCCTCGCGATCGGCGAAGGCGTGGTGCTTCCGGTGACAGGCCACCCACTCCTTGGTGACGATGGAAGTGGAGAGCCAGAGCCAGATCCGCATGGGGATCTCGGCGAACTTGCTGAAGGTCACGCCGCGATGGGTCTGATTCCTGTGAAGGAAGAGCGTAACGCAAACGTTAGTGATGTGGCCGGCGATGATGACGAAAACCACGGCCTGCCACCAATGCGACGCCAAGAAGGCGAATTCTGGCATTGTTTGCTCGTGCTCCTCTGGCTGGGGTGACCTGCGTTGCGGCGGACGACGATCGGAGTAGCGAACCACCCGCCCCCGG
>DATCXR010000113.1:0-7460 GCA_036565685.1 Gemmatimonadaceae bacterium | reverse complement strand
CGGCGAGCGCGGTCTGCGCGGCCCGCGACCTCGCGGCGCGAGCGCCCTCCGTCCAGGCGGCGCTCGCGCTCACCAGCTGAGTCATCGCATCGGCAACGCGACCGCCGGCGACTGACGTCTCCGCCGCGCGCTCGAGCGAGTCGCCCCTGAAAAGATCGGCCTGTGTGGCTCCGTCGCCCACCGCGCGGCTGCGTTCGTCGTGCGCGGCCGCTCGCAACGAAGCCAGCACGCTGTCGGTGCGCGGTGCGGCCGGCACCGGCACCTTCACCTGCGGCTCCGGCGCCACGCGCTGTGGAACGGAGCGAGTGGCTGGCGCCGCCGGGCGCTCCTCTTCCGCAGGCGGCCGAGGTGATCGGGTGACTTTCCCCACACCAGGTATGGGGAGTGGCGGCGCCGAATCTTCGTTACCGGCCGCGGCCGATGCCGATTCCTTCACTGCCGTGCCGGCGGGCGAGGAGCTCTGCCTGGCGGAATCTCCGCTCGCTCCGGTGACCGATGCCGCGACGGTCGCGGTGCTGTTCGCGGCGGTGGCCGAATCCCTTACCGACGCCGACGTTCGCGGCCTCACGATCCAGAGCGTGGCGAGCGTCGCGAGCACGGCGACGCCGGCCGCCATGATGCCAGCCATCTTCCAGCTGGAAGCGGGACTCGCGGCCGCGGTGCCGCCTCCGATCCCGCTGCCGCCTCTGCCTCCGTTTCCGGCGGCTGGCTCGTGCGCGACGCGCCGTCCGGTGGGATGCTCCGCGGCCCGCGCCTGACTCTGCCCGCTGACGTAGCGGCGCATCGCGGCGCCGGTGTCGTCCCAGATGGCCTCGGTGAACTCGAGCGCGTTCGCGAAGCGCTCCGCTGGCTCGCGTGCGAGCGCGCGCTGCACCGCGAAGTCCACCGACTCCGGCACATCGTCGCGCACCGCGCGCAGCACCGGTGCCGGATCGGTGAAGCGCTTGGCGATCATCACCTCGCCGTCCGGACCGGTGAAGGGAGGGATCCCGGCGAGCATCTCGTACACCACGCAGCCGAGACTGAAAATGTCGCTGCGTCCATCCAGGTCGCGATCGCCAGCCGTCTGCTCCGGACTCATGTACGCGGGCGTACCCACGGCCACGCCGCTGTCGGTCAACGTCTCCCAGCGTTCGCCGCCGGCCACATGCACGGCGCGCGCGATGCCGAAGTCGGCCACCATCGCATGGTCACCGGAGAGGAGAATGTTCTCCGGTTTGATGTCGCGGTGGACGATGTCGTTCGAGTGCGCGTAGAAGAGGGCGTCGGCCACCTCGCGCGCGATCCGGAGCGCGACGCGCAGGGCGAGGCGCTGCTCGCGCCGGATGCGATCGCGCAGCGAATCGCCCGGCACGTACGGCATCACGTAGTAGAGGGTCTCGTCCGCCTCGCCCGAGTCGTAGAGGGGGAGGATGTGCGGGTGCTGCAGACGCGCGACGAGCTTGATCTCGCGCAGGAAGCGTTCGGCGCCGAGCAGTGCGCCGAGCTCGGGTCGCAGCACTTTGACGGCCACGGCGCGGTCGTGCTTGAGATCGCGGCCGAGATAAACCGACGCCATCCCGCCGCGCGCGATCAGACGCTCGAGCGCGTACCGGTCTGCCAGATTCTCACGAAGTCCAGTCGGGATCTCGCTCGCCACCGCCGCTCCTCACGCACTGCCGCCCGATAGTATAGGGGAAGAGAGGGGAAGGGGCCAGTGGATGGGGAGAGGGGGAGAGAAAGCAGAGAGAAGAAAGCAGTGAAACCCCGAGGGTTCAGGGGGCAGGGTTCAGGGTTCAGGTACTACCCGGCGATCGGGATCTCTGCCCCGAGGCAGTTCCTGAACCCTGCCCCCTGAACCCTGAACCCTCTAGCAGTTCACTGCTTTCTGCTTTCTGCTTTCTGCTTTCTCCCCCCTCCCCCTACGGCCTCACGGTGACCTTGAAACCGCCGAAGTACTTGGCCGTGTAGGGGCCGTTGAGGTACATGTGGGGGTTCGGGGTGTCGAACTTGTGGTTGAGGAAGACCTGGGTGTAGTAGCGGCTGTTGCCGAGGTTCTGACCGCCCACGAACGCATCGAGTGTGAAGCGGTCGGCGAAGTCGCGGGTGAAGCCGAGCTTGGCGTTCAGGAGCGAGAAGCCGGGCGCCCAGTGCGCGTTGTCGTAGCTGATGGGCATGCCGTCGGTGTCGTGGTAGGTCACGTTCCCGTAGATCCCCGAGCGGAGGCGAGCATCCACGCCGAGGTTGAAGACGTTGCGCGCGGTGCCCACGACGTCGTTGCCGGTGTAGTCCACGGTGTTGGCATCGTCGTTCGCGTCGCTCTTGAAGTCGGTATACTCGAAGTTAGAGCGGGTGTACGACGCGAACGGCTTTACGAGCGACAGCAGGCGCGACGGGTCATCGATGAGCGAGAAGCTCGCGCCGAGCTCGATCCCGCGGTCGCGCTGGTCGCCGGCGTTCACGGTGTAGCTGTAGAGCACCGTTCCGTCGGTATCGAAGACGGCCTCCGACGAGAGCTTGTCGCTCACGTCCATCTGGAAGAGCGCGAGGGTGTACGAGAGCCGGTCGTCCATGAAGCTTCCCTTGCTCCCGATCTCGTACTGCCAGGCGCGCTCCGGCTTCAGCCCGCTGTTCGGCTCGCCGGTGAAGGGGATCACCGCGTCGGACGAAGTGGGCGGAGTGTACCCTTCGCTCACGTTGGCGTAGAGCGAGAAGCCGGGCGCGAACATCTTGCGCAGCGCGAAGGTGGGAGTGACCACGGGATCGTACACCTTGCGTCCCGACGCATCCTGGTGCCCGGGGTTGGCGCTGGTGGCCATGCGATCCTGGATCGAGTACTCGATGAAGTTCACGCTCGCGCCCGCGGTGAGCGTGATGTCGGCGGGAAGCGACGCGTCCCACTGGCTGAAGATGCTGTATTGCATGTTGGCCGTCTCGAGATCGCTCCGCATCGCGCCGAGCACGGCGTCGTTCATCCCGTAGCCCTGCGCCGAGAGGTTGGTCTTCTCGAAATCCACACCCGTGGTGCCACGCAGTGGGAGCGCCGAGTGGGCGAAGGTGGTGTTGAAGAGGAGGCGCGCGCCGAAGGTCTGCCCCGACTTGGCGTTGAGGCCGACCGCGTACACATCCTCCAGCGTGTTCCCTGTGTAGTAGACGGTCGCGACGTTCTCGAGGACATCGTTCCAGCGGTAGCTGTCGGTGACGCCGGCGCGGAAGCTCTCTATCTCGGAGCGCGCGTTGTTGGCGATGTAGCGGTCCTCGCCGGTGTTCAGCTCCTGCGCGAACTGCGCGCTGTCCAGCTCACCAGCGCGAAGGTCGCGCGACTTCGCGTAGCTGAGGTAGGTGGAGACGCTCTGCCGCTCCGACGGGCGGAAGTCGCCGAGGAAGGTGCCGTAGTCCTTCTTCGAATCGCTGTGGATGCGGTAGCTGTCGTAACCCTGGTGGCCGTAGCTGAGCTGGACGGTGGAGTTGTCGGTGACGTTGGAGAGACGCGTGTCGGAGCGGAGCAGGCCGTCCTCGCCCGCTGTGATCCCCTGGCTTATCGTCACGCCTGGGAGCTCGGGACGCGCGCTGTAGAAGTGCACCACGCCTCCGATTCCCGCGCCGTAGATGCTCGTGGACGGGCCCCGTATGACATCCACTCGGCCGAGACTGGCGAAGTCGATGTCGTCGAGAATCGTCTGTCCTTCGGCGTCGGTGATCGGGATGCCGTTGATGTACGCCTTGTATCCCGTCCCGATGAAGTTGCCGCCGTCGCTCGTGTTGCTGTAGCCGCGGATGCGGATCGTCTGTCCGCCGGACATGCTGCGCCGCTGCATGTAGATCCCCGGCGTGAGGTTGATCGCATCCTGAAGGAAGAGGCCAGTGCTCCGCTGCAGCTCCTGCGGTTGCAGCGTGGTGGTGGCGGCCGGGCGCTGCACCGCGGGCCGCTGGGCGGCACCGACGACGTTCACCCCGCCGAGCAGCTGCGCACCGGAAACGAGCGCGACCCGCACGCGCTGCTCGCAGCTCGAAACCGTGCGGTAGGTGGTCTCGTAGCCGCTCTTCCTGAAGGCGAGCGTGGTGGCGCCGGTGCAGGAGAGTGAGAACTCGCCGCTCGCGTTGGTGTAGCTGGCGCTCCCGCCGCCCGAGTCCGCCACGGCCACGTTGGCCAGACGCGTGCCGGTGTTGGCGTCTGACACGATGCCGCGCAGCTGTGCGTGCAGCGAGGCGCCCGCGCCGAACGAGAGGAGCACCGGAAGGACGAAGGTGAGCGGACGTTTCATGGCTATTGGGAGGCAGCGGAGGGAAGGGGATACCGGCCAGCGCGGGCGCGCCGCGCGGCTCCGTGGGCAAGAATCGGGTTCCGGATAAAGTATATGGGGACCGTACCTTTTGGCGACACTTCCCCCTTACGTCCCCACCCGACCGTTTGTTGAGGGGGACGGCGGCCAGCCTTGACCGTTGGCGCGCGGCGCGCAACACTGGACACATGGTCCACGCGGCCCTGTCGCTCGCTCATGCAGCGAGAACGCTCTCGATCTGCTGCATCGCGCTCACCATGCGGAGTAGCGTGCCAGCAGGGCAAACGTCTGCCGGCGCGCTTGCATCGGCCGCTCCGCACGACACGCCACCGCTCGCGGAAGGGCACGACTGGCCCACCTTTGGCTGGGATGTCGCTCGCTCCAGCGCGCCCGATGTCGCGACCGGCATCGATGCCCGGAACGTCTCCTCCCTCGTCCGCCAACAGGTGGATCTCGAAGGGATCGTGGATGCGTCGGTGATCTACCTGCACGACGTGCACGTGAAGGGCGCGTTACACGATGCGTTCTTCATGACCACCACGTACGGGAAGACGATAGCTGTAGACGCCGCCGACGGCGCGATCCTCTGGACGTACACGCCGCCCGGCTTCGACGGTTGGGAGGGCACCGCCCAGATCACCAACTCCACTCCGGTCGCCCACCCCGATCGCGAGTTCATCTACGCGGCATCGCCGGATGGTCAGGTGCAGAAGCTGGCCATCGAAGACGGTCGCGCGGTATGGCGCACCGCGATCACGCTCCTTCCCGGGCGCGAGAAGATCGCATCGCCACTCGGCTACTGGCACGGCCGCGTGATCGCCACCACCGGCGGCTACATCGGCGATGCACCTCCATACCAGGGACACGTCGCGATCATCGATGGCGAGAGCGGACGCCTGCTGCACGTTTGGAACTCGCTCTGCAGCGATCGCAAGGGGCTCATCGCGCCCGAGAGTTGTCCCGAGAGCGGCTCCGCCATCTGGGGGCGCGCGGGCGCGGTGATCGATTCCACAACGGGCAACATCTTCGTCGCCACCGGCGACGGCAGGTGGGATGGCCGCACCTACTGGGGCGACGCCACCCTGCAGCTCGATTCCAACGCCACCGAGCTGCTCGGCAACTACACGCCGCCCAACACCGACGAGCTGGATGCGCGCGATCAGGACATCGGTTCCACTTCGCCGGTGCTCCTCGGCGACGGCTTCATCGCGCAGGGCGGCAAGGATGAGAAGATCCGCCTGCTGAGCGAAGATCTCATGCGCGGTCCCGCGCCGCATCGCGAGCCACCGCTGCAGGAGGTCCCGACGCCTTCCGGCACGCGACTGTTCACCGCGCCCGCCGTGCTGCACACGGACAGGGCCACCTGGCTCTTCGCCGCCGACAACGGTGGCACCGCCGCCTGGACGCTCCGCGACGGCAAGCTCCACATGATGTGGGGCAACTCCAACGAGGGAACCAGCCCCGTGGTCGCCGACGGTCTGCTATACGTCTATGACCCCGGCGGCGATCTCCGCGTCTACGTCGCCCTCTCCGGCCAGGAGCTCGCAAAGCTCGACGCCGGCGGCGGCCACTGGAACAGCCCCATCATCATCGACGGAATGATCGCCCTCCCGGAGGGAGGATCGAGGAGGGGGAGGAGGGGAGGGGGGACGTTGAATGTGTGGAAGGTGAGGTAAGGTAGAAAGGAAACAGGGAACAGGAAACAGGAAACAGGTACCGGCTCCTCGGGAGAGAGCCCTCTACTCCGAGGCAGTTCCTGTTTCCTGTTCCCCGTTTCCTGTTCCCTTTCTCCTCTCCTACATCACCCCCACCCACTCCCCCCTCCCCCCTCCCCACCCGGGGAAGATCGCGTCGATGCGCTCGGCGCCGAGTTGTTTGGTGATCACTTCGGAGAAGATGCTGCGGAAGTCGGTGGTGAGGGCGAGGTCGCGGCCCTCGTTGAGTTGCTCGGGCTCGAGGCCGGGCCAGCGGCCGTAGACCTTTCCGCCGTGCACGCTGCCGCCGATCACGAAGAGGGCGCTGGCGTGACCGTGGTCGGTGCCGCCGTTTCCGTTCTGACGCGCCGTGCGGCCGAACTCGGACATCGTCATGATCGTGACGCCGGCCATCCGGTCGCCGAGGTCGGTGACGAGCGCGCCGATCGAGCGCGCGAAATCGCCGAGTCGGAGAGCGAGCTGTCCCGAGCTCCCGCCCTGGTTGACGTGCGTGTCCCAGCCGCCGACGTCGGCGAAGGCGATCTCGAGTCCGACGTCGGCCTTGATGAGCTGCGCGATCTGCTGCAGGTGGCGCCCGAAGGGGGAGCGCGGATACTCGGCGCCGTTCTCGCTCCGGTACTGCGACGGATTCGCGGCGCGCAGCACGCGCATCGCTTCCACCATCTCGCTTCCCGCAGCGTGCACGATGTCTGCCGCGCCTGTGTAGTAGAGCGCCTCGATCTCCTCCGCCTGCGAGCCGCTGCTGCGGATGGTGAAGTCGTTCAGGTCGTTCATGGCGATGCTCGGCGCCGGACCTTCGAGGATGAGCGGCGTTTGCGGAGTCATCGACACGGCGCGGAACGCCGACGGACGCTCGCGCGCGTCGCACTCCTCGCACGTTCCCCGTGTCGCCAGATATCGGTTGAGCCATCCGCCCACCGTACCCTTACGGTCGGGCGTACCGCTCTCCATGTACTGCTGCGCGTCGAAGTGCGAGCGCGTGCTGCTCGGGCTTCCGACGGCGTGGACCGGAGCAAGCATCCCGCGCCGCCACAGATCATGGAAGGGCGCGAGCGATGGATGCAGCCCGAAGAAGCCGTCGAGGTCGATCGCGCTCTCCCCGCTCGCCAAGCGTCCCGGCCGCGGGATGGCGATGGAAGGACGCATCCGGTAGTACGCATCTTCACCGTGCGGCACCACCACGTTGAGCGCGTCGGCCGCCCCGCGCTGGAAGAGGCAGATGAGCACCTTGCCGCGTCGGTTACCGTAGCGCGCGGCGCCCTTCAGCAGATCCTGCGCGTACACGCTCCGCCTGAGAAATGCGGGCGACAACCCCATCGTCACCAGCGCCATCGCGCCGGACTTCATGAAGACTCGACGATTCATGTTCATCTCCTGGACGGGGTCGGGTCTCGACTCGATACGTTTTCTGGCCACGGCCAGAAAACGTATCGAGTCGAGACCCGACCCCGTCCAGGAGATGAACATGAATCGTCGAGTCTTC
>DATCXR010000109.1:0-6303 GCA_036565685.1 Gemmatimonadaceae bacterium | reverse complement strand
CCAGTCCATGGGGTCGAGCCGGGCGAACTCCGGGAGATTCCCCGACACGCTCGATGGCGTTGTGATCTCCTTCGTCGCCGGCGCCATCATGATGACCGTGGGCAGCGAGTCCACCCGCACCGGCGCGCCAGCCTGCGTGGGCACGGGAGCCGGAGCCGGCTGCACCCGGGTGGATTGGCTGCACGCGGCGAGCGCCAACGCGAGAACCGGAACAACTGTCGAATGCTTCACGTCGAATTCTCTCTCTCGAGGCCCTTGCCTGTTCTTCCTGTTTCCCGTTTCCTGTCGTTCCTGCTTCCTGCTTTTTGCTTCCTGTAGTTCCTGAACCCTGCCGCTCCCCCTCCTTGCTTCTCCCAACCCCGAGCACTAGCGTCAGCATGTGACCAGCAAGCCATCTGCTCGGCCAAAGGAGTCGCCCGCGCACGTACCAGGACGCGCCACGGCCGAGGGGACCACCAGGTTCGAGGCACGCTTCGCCGAGCGTTACGCCGACGATTTCTACCGCGCGCTCGGAAGGGACGGCGTGCGTGTGTCGTCCCTGGGGCTCGGCAGTTACCTGGGCGAGTGCGACGATGTGGGCGACGGAGGATACACCGACACGGCTCGCGCGGCGCTCGCGCGTGGTATCAATCTACTCGACACCGCGATCAACTACAGATGTCAGCGCTCGGAGCGGGCGCTGGGACGCGCGATAGCGAAGTCGATAGACGACGGCACGGTAGCCCGCGACGAGGTGGTGGTGTGCACGAAGGGCGGCTACATCCCGCTCGACGGAAGCGCGCCGGCGTCGCGCGAGGAGTACCAGGAGTACGTCACACGCGAATACTTCGAGCGTGGGATCATGGAGCCCGACGACGTGGTAGGCGGAGGTCACTGCCTCGCGCCCGGCTATCTCGCGTCGCAGCTCGAGCGCAGCCGCGCGAACCTGGGGCTCGAAGCGCTGGACGTCTACTATGTGCACAACCCCGAACAGCAGCTCGATGCGGTCTCTCTGGAGGAGCTGTTCGCGCGCTTGGGCAAGGCGTTCGAACTACTCGAGGAGCGCTGCGAGCGCGGCGAGATCGGGGTGTACGGCTGCGCGACCTGGAACGGCTTCCGGTCAGCGCCAGAAGCACGCGGTCATCTGGAGCTTGCCGATCTGGTGGAGCTCGCGCACGAGGTAGCGGGCGACGCGCATCACTTCAGGGTGGTACAGCTCCCGGTGAACCTCGCTTTCACCGAGGCGGTGCGCGCGTCCACGCAGCGCGTGAAGGGCCGCTCGATGACTCTCATAGAAGCCGCCGCCGCACTCGGCGTGAGCGTGGTCGCGAGCGCGACGCTGCTGCAGGGTAAGCTTGCGGCAAATCTACCGGCGCAGCTGCACGACGCGATCCCGGGCCATGCTACCGACGCCCAGCGCGCTATCGCGTTCGTGCGATCGCTGCCGGTCATCTCCGTGGGATTGGTGGGGATGAAGCAGATCCAGCACCTCGAGGAGAATCTCGGGGCGGCTGAGGCATAGGCTTTGGGGGCGGCTGGTTTCGTTCATCTCGGCCGCCTGGTTCATCGGGCGGAACGGCGCACGCGCCGTTCCGCCCGATGAACCAGGCCCACTAGACCAACTCGACGTCCCGCATCTCACCATCCCGGTAATCGACCCGCAGCACCCGGTGTGCATTGGTGTCGGCGACGTACGCGGCATCTACACCGCACGCGACGCCGCCAGGTTCGTGGAGGTCTCGCACCCACGTGGTGGCGGTGCGGGTCGCCGGATCCACCCACTTGAGGGAGTCGTTGTAGGAGTCGGCAACGAGAAGACGGCCGTCGGGGTGGCGGGAGATGCCCTGCGCGTGCTGCATCAACACTTCGTCGCCCACGCCATCGCGGTCGCCGAAATCGAAGAGGCCGGTGCCGGTGATGGTGCCCACGCGTCCCGCGGGATCGATGTCTGACCAACGCACGGCGCTCGTCTCCGCATCCACGAAGTAGAGTTTCTTTGCGCTCGAAGCGATACCCATGGGCTGCGCGAGCGCGGCCTGGGCGTGCGGGCCGTCTTCGATATCCTCGCGTATGGTCCCGGCGTTCACGGTCGTCGCACGCGTGGCGAGATCGAGCGACCACAGCTGATGGATCCCGGCCATCGCTATGAATAGCGTGCGACCCACGAGGGTCACATCCCACGGCGACGACATCGCTCCCTCGCGCTGATCGTCGCGCGTGCGGAGCTGGCGGCCGGTTCCAGCGAGCGTGCCGATCTCGCCGGTGTCGAGGTTCACCGCGCGGATCGCATGGTTCCCGGCATCGGCCACGTAGAGAGTGTCGCCGTCGAAGGCCAGGCCCTGCGGGTAGTCGAAGCTGCCGTCGACGCCATCGGCGAAAGCTCTGGTGCCGCTCCCCGCCACGCGCTCGAGCGTGGCTCGCGCGCCGTCGCCCGAGAGGCGCGCGACGATCACGCGATTGTTTCCGCTGTCGGCGATCGCGAGCCGATCGCCGTCCACCGCCACCTTCCCCGGATAGCGAAGCATAGTTGGCGCGATGTTCGGCTCGTCGGGGCGGAAGTGGCGCGCTCCCGTGCGCAGCGTGCCGTCGGCGGTGTACGACGCGATCAACTGGTCGATGAACGGCGAGAACTGCTCCACGGTGAACTCGCCAGCGCTCATGCCCAGCACGCGTCCCTCGGTGTTCACGACGGCGAGCGTGGGCCACGCATTCACCGCATACCCGCGCCAGACGCGGAACTGCCGGTCGTTGATGATCGGATGCACGTTCCCGAGTCGCAGTGCCGCGTCGCGGATGCGCTCGGTCTCGCGCTCGGCGCGGAACTTCCCGCTGTGGACGCCCACGATCGCGAGTGCCTCCGGATACTTCTTCTCCAGATCCCGCAACTGCGGGATTACGTGGATGCAGTTGATTCAGCCATACGTCCAGAAGTCGAGTAGCACGATCTTCCCGCGCAAATCTTCGAGCGAGAGATGCTGGCCGCCGGTGTTCATCCAGTCGAGCTTCTCGGGAAAGTCCGGGGCGCGGATGCTGGATCGGGTAAGGTCGGACATTTCGGGTGCCTGCGCTGGATCGGCTCTGGAAATACCATCTCGATAGCAATCATAACACCGAAAGGCAGCCGGACCCGGGCACGGACGCGCCCGTCGACCCGGCTGGCGGTACACCGCGACACGGCGCCGAACGCCTCGCCCGCTCCAGCAAACCATCCGGACTCGTCGGGTGTCTACCTGTCACTCGCGACAGCGCTGCTGTGACAGCCAACCTGGTGAGGTGACCGATGTCGATTGCGACGCGGGTTTCCGGTCTCTGGCGGAAAGTGCTTCACGGGCGGCCGATCGAGCGCGCGCTCGATACGAACGAGGTACGCGCCGAGCGAAACGGTGCGCTGCTCGATACCATAACGCAGGATGTCAGGTACGGCACGCGTATGCTCGCTCGCACCCCCGCGTTCACGGCGGCCGCGGTGCTCGCGCTGGCGCTCGGCATCGGTGCCAACGCAGCGATCTTCAGCGTCGTCGACGCTGTTCTCATACGGCCCCTCCCCTATGAGAATCCTGAACGGCTCGCGGTCATCCTGCACGACGGTGACGGCCCCGTGTCGCCCGCCAACTTCGCGGACTGGCGCGACCAGAGCCGTTCTTTCGAGAGCATGGGGGCCGCCGAATACTGGACTCCTAACGTGACCGGCGCTGACGAGCCAGAAAAGCTCTGGGCTCTCCACGTGACGCCGAGCATCTTCCCCATGCTGGGCATAGCGCCACTGTTCGGACGCACCTTCCTGGCGGAAGAAGGCGAGCGCGGCGCAGAGCATGAGGTGGTCCTCGGCTACTCGCTCTGGCAGCGGCGCTTCGGTGGCGACCCCCGCATCGTCGGTGAATCGATCACGCTCGACGGGGCGCAGTACACCGTCGTCGGCGTGATGCCGCGGGACTTCAAGTTCGCTCCATTCTGGGCGACGAAGGCCGAGCTCTGGGCGCCCCTGGTAGTCGATGCCGCGAAGGGCCGCGATGCGAACAGCCTTCGCGTCTTCGCGCGGCTCGCACCCGGCGTGAGCGTGCGGCAGGCACAGACCGAGATGGCCACCATCACGACGCGCCTCGAGCAGGAATATCCGGGGACCAATCGGGACATCACCGTCCAGCCGTTGAAGGATAAAGTCGTGGGCGATATCCGGCCGGCGCTCCTGGTGGAGCTCGCCGCGGTAGGCTTCGTCCTCCTCATCGCGTGCGCCAACGTCGCTCATATGCTGCTGGCCCGCGCGGCTGCACGCAGGAAGGAGCTCGCGCTGCGAACCGCGCTCGGGGCCAGCCGAGCGCGCGTGGTACGCCAGCTCCTCATCGAAAGCCTGTTGCTGGCGCTGCTCGGAGGCGGTGCGGGATTGCTCCTGGCACTCGGTGGAATACGCGCCCTCGTGGCGCTGAGCCCCGCCGGGATACCGCGGATCGAGACCATCGGACTCGACGCGAGAGTGCTGCTCTTCCTGCTGGTCGTCTCGCTCCTGACGGGTGTGGGCTTCGGCGCGGTGCCGGCTCTACGGGCATCGGCTACAGATCCGAACGATGCGCTCAAGGGAGGTGGGCGCGGATCCACGGAAGGGATCACGCGCAATCGCTTCCGCAGTCTGTTGATGGCCTCGGAGTTCGCGATGGCACTGGTGCTGCTCGTGGGCGCCGGGCTCATGATCCGCAGCTTCGTCGCGCTGCGGGCGATAGATCCCGGATTCGATCCACACGAGCTGCTGACGATGGTGGTCCCCGTCGCCGGCTCGAGAGAAGCCGCACCGGAGCGGCGGGCGATCTTCTACGAGCAGCTGCTCCAGCAAGTACGGACGCTTCCAGGTGTGGTTTCCGCCAGCGCTATCAATCATCTCCCGCTCGCGGGAGACGAGTGGGGCCGCACCTTCCGGGTGGAGGGACGTCCGTTGGCGCACCCGGCCGACGCCCCGGAGGCCACGTACCGGGTCGTCTTTCCCGGCTACTTCAGGACGATGCAGATCCCCGTTCTACGCGGGCGCGACGTCGATGAAAGCGACAACCTGAGCGCTCCCGCGGTGATCGTGGTCAACGAGTTCCTGGCCAGCCGCTACTGGCCCGGGGAGGACCCGATCGGAAAGCGCATCACACTGGATGGTCCGGAGCGGGATTCCACCGGCTGGCTCACGGTAGTAGGCGTGGTGAAGAACGCCGTACAGGGAGATTGGGCAGCACCGAAGCACGAGGAGATCTATCTGCCTTTCCTGCAGAACCGATCCTATCTCGAGGACTCGGGCGCGCACATCGCATATCAGACGCTGGTCATCCGGACGAGTGGAGACGCGGCCGCGCTCGCGCCGGCGGTCCGGAACGTGGTCTGGTCGCTGGACGAAAATCTGCCGGTGTCCGAGGTCCAGACCATGGATGCGGTCGTCGCCCGTTCCACGGCGCAGCCGCGCTTCAATCTGTTGCTGCTGGCAACCTTCGCGACTGTCGCGATCATGCTCGCGGCGGTGGGGATCTACGGAGTCATGAGCTACTCCGTATCGCGGCGCACCCACGAGATCGGCCTCCGCATGGCGCTCGGCGCCCGGCCAGCCGACGTGATCAGAGTCGTCGTCGGACAGGCCCTGATGCTCGCGGTCGTCGGCGCCTCCGCGGGGTTCGTTGGGGCGCTGGCCCTTGGTCGCTTCATGTCGAGCTTCCTGTACGGTGTGCGGCCATCCGATCCGCTGACGTTCCTGGCCATGTCACTCCTCCTGGGCGCCGTGGCGCTCGTCGCTAGCTACATACCTGCGCGACGCGCGACCCGGATCGACCCGCTACTCGCACTGCGACACGAGTAGCCTGCGCGGCAGATTCGACGGCACGCTATGCGGCGCAGTCGCTGGTGCCCGCCGTGGTGCGGTCGGCCGTGCTCGTGTACTCGTGTGCTCGGTCCGAGGTCGTGGTAGTGGTCGTGGTCGTCGCCGGCTGGTCAGACTCTCTCGCGCGCGGAGGAGGCACCGATTTTGGCGGAGTCTCCTGGCCGCGCCTCGGGTACCAGCTCGCGCGCGAGACGATTCAGCATCTTCACTATCCGCTCGTGCTTCTCCGGCCCCCATTCGGCGAATAGCTCGGCGAGCTGCTCGCGGCGCGCGGCGACGAGACGCTCGAGTACCTCGCTGCCAGCCGGCGTGAGCGCGAGAGGTACCACGATCGCGTGCCGCGAGCTGGACTCGGCCTCTCCATGCGTGCCATCCACCGATCCGGCGATCGCCGGCTCCCGGCCCAGCGATCCGGCTGCAACGGGCTCCGGCTGCGCCACCACGAGCCGGCGCTCGCTCAACTCCGCGAGACCCGCTCGCCG
>DATCXR010000100.1:0-7081 GCA_036565685.1 Gemmatimonadaceae bacterium | reverse complement strand
TCGTAGAGCCTCGAGCCGATTCCGTGTCCGGTGCTCGTGGGCGCGGCATAGACGGTGATCTCGGCCGAGTAGCGATATGCCCGGCGCTCCCTCCAGGGCCTCGCGTAGGCATAACCCACGACTTCGCCCTCTCGCTCGGCGATCAGCCAGGGCAGCGACGCCGCTGCGGTGCTCCGGATTCGTAGCGCGATCTCGGACGCCGGGATCTCCTCCTCCTCGAACGTCGCGATCGAGTGAGCGATGTAGTGATCGTAGATGGCGGCGACAGCGGCCGCATCGGCCACCGTCGCCGCACGAATCGTCAGTTCGTCTTCCACACGGCTCACCGCGGCGCGGATCCGGGAAGGCGGACGCGCTCACCCCTCGATCTTGTAAATCTCACGCTTCCCGTGGTCGACGAGGTCGTGGTACCCCTCCATTATCTCTTCGAGCTGCTTCATGTCATCGTCCGACTCTTGCGGCGATGACATCATCTGCTCGAACGTTTGCATGTCCTGCACCTCCATCTCCGCAACGACGGTCCAGTAACGCTCCGCGGAGAAGTCGGTCATGACGCGCATGCGGGGCATACCCGACTTTTCACCGAGCTTGGACATCGCCAGGAACTTCTCGACCATCGGGCGTACCTTGCCCGGCTTGCAATACATGATTTCCCGAATCAGCAGCATGGTTGCTCCTGGTTGAGGGTTACTCGCGGCCATTCAGGCACTCAATACTACGCGCGGGACTCGGGAAGCCGTCAAGAGCGCTCGCGGCGAGCTCGGCACGATTCGAGCGGTTGCCACAGCGGCCGCGGGCGGAGCCGCAGGTGACACAATTGTCCGGGCACGCGCGTACGTAGTCCTCGAGCTCATCCACATCGCGTACTCGCTCATCACAGTACAACTCTTCCCAATGAACCGACTTCTTCCGTCCCTCGCGCTTCAACTCATGGTGGCCAGCGTCCTCGCTCTTTCGCCCCTCGCTTCACAGTCCGCCAACGAGTGGCCCGCCTACGGCCGTGACCCCGGCGGCGCTCGCAACTCGCCGCTCACCCAGATCACCCGAGACAACGTGGCTCGCCTCTCGGTAGCCTGGACCCATCGCACGGGCGACTTCGCGCGCTCCGACGATCGCACGCGCTTCGAGGCGACGCCGCTCATGGTCGACGGCGTTCTCTATCTCTCGACTCCGTTCGGCAGGGCGATCGCGCTCGACCCGGCCACTGGTCGCGAGCTCTGGACGTACGATGCCCACGCGGATGCGACGGCGGACTTCGGCGACCCGGCGAGTCGCGGCGTCTCCACCTGGCTCGATCCCGCGGCAGCGGCGAACGCGCCGTGCAGGCGCCGCATCTACCTCGCTACTCTCGATGCGCGCATCGTCGCACTCGACGCGAAGACAGGCACGCCCTGTCGCGACTTCGGTAGCAAGGGCACCATCTCGCTCCGCGCGGGCCTGCGCAACACGCCGTTCGAAACGCCGGAGTACGAGCTCACTTCCCCGCCGGCGGTGATCAGCGGGATGATCGTGACCGGCTCGGCGGTGGCCGACAACGTTCGCACGAACGCGGCGAGCGGTGAGGTCCGCGCCTACGATGCACGTACCGGAGCGCTCAGATGGACGTGGGATCCCGTTCCGCGTGACTCGACCGACCCGGCGTGGAGCTCCTGGCGAGGACCGATGGCACACAGCACGGGTGCTGCGAACGCCTGGTCGGTGATCGCGGCGGATTCGGCGCGCGATATGGTGTTCGTGCCCACCGGCTCGCCGAGCCCCGACTACTACGGCGGCGAGCGACTCGGCGACAATCGCTATGCGAGCTCGATCGTGGCGTTGCGTGCATCCACCGGTAAGGTGGTCTGGAGCTTCCAGACCGTGCATCACGATCTCTGGGACTACGACAACGCCGCGCCGCCGGCGCTGGCGACGATCACTCATGACGGTAAGCGAATCGATGTAGTGCTCCAGGCTACGAAGACGGGGCAGCTCTTCGTGCTCGACCGCGATACCGGCAAGCCGGTCTTCCCGGTAGAGGAGCGGCCGGTCCCCGCGAGCACGATCGCCGGCGAGAAAGCGTCGCCCACGCAGCCGTTCAACACCGTCATCCCGCCGCTCTCGCCCCAGCTATTCCCGCTGGACAGCGTGTTCGGGCTGACGCCGGAGGACCGGGAATCGTGCCTCGCGCAGATTCGGCCGCTGCACTACGAAGGCAGCTACACACCACCGAGCCTGAAGGGAACGCTGGTGATGCCGGGGAACGTCGGCGGTGCGGCCTGGGGCGGGGTGGCGTACGACGCGGCGCGGCAGCTCGCGATCATCCCGGTGAATCACCTCGCGGCGATGGTCCAGCTCATCCCGATCGCCGAGCTCGATACCGCCGAGATGCATCGCAACGTCTCACGGCTCGCCGATCAGTACACGCGGATGCACGGGACGCCGTACATCATGCGGCGTCGCTTCCTGTTTGCGCAGAGCGGGGCGCCCTGCGCGCCGCCGCGGTGGGGCTCGCTCGTCGCGATAGATCTCGCGACCGGTGCGAAGCGCTGGGACGTGCCGCTCGGCGACGCCACCACACTACGGCCCGGATCAGCTGCGCCGTCGGGGAAGCCTCTGGGCCTCCCCAACCTCGGCGGCTCGATAGTGACTGCGAGCGGAATAACCTTCATCGGGGCGACGATGGATCACTACCTTCGAGCCTTCGACACCGAGACCGGCGCAGAGCTCTGGCGCGGGGAGCTCCCGGCCGGAGCGCGCGCGACGCCGATGACCTACTCCGTGGGAGGGCGGCAGTACGTGGTGATCTGCGTGGGCGGCGGCGATCAGTGGGGGCGCGGAGACTATGTAGTCGCCTTCGCGCTGCCGCGCTGATCGCGTGGGTGTCGTTCAAAATCCCGCTGCTGGCCGTGTCGAAATCCAGTCTCCCCGTTCGACGTGTTGATGGAGCCACTTACTGGTGTGCTCCCGTGCGCTTACGGGGTAGCGACCTCCTGGCGCACGCACCACATCACGAGCATCGAAGGAGACATCACCCATGTCCAGCTCCACCGGCACGGTAAGACTTCACCGCGTGCTTCGCGCGTCGCCAGAGCGAGTGTATCGAGCTTTCCTCGATCCAGATGCGATGGCCAAATGGCTTCCGCCCCACGGCTTCACCGGCAAGGTCCACGAGATGGATGCTCGGGTCGGAGGAAAGTACCGGATGTCCTTCACCAACTTCAGCACGGGGAACAGTCACTCGTTCGGTGGCACGTACACCGAGCTCACGCCCAACGAGCGCATCAGCTACACCGACCGTTTCGACGACCCGAACCTGCCGGGCGAGATGCGGAACACCGTGCAGTTGCGCGCGGTCAGCTGCGGGTGCGATATCAGCATCGTTCAGGAAGGGATCCCTTCCGCCATCCCGGTGGAGATGTGCTACCTCGGATGGCAGGAATCGCTGCTGCTGCTCGCGCAGCTCGTCGAGCCGGATATCCCGGATGGAGCTTAGGTGCGAGGAGCACGAGCGACTGTACGCGAGCCGGGCGCAGCTTCGGTCGCGGACGCTCGAGCACGCTGGAGCCAGCTTCCACGCGGGCATCGGGGTCGGGACTGCAGTTGCGCTCGTCATCGTGCCCCCTCCTTAGTCAAGTCCGTTGCGTCGGGCCGCGGCGGCATACCGCCTGCCGTTAGCTGAAGTCCATGCGGCGTGTGCCGAGCGCTGCCGGCCTGTCACGATCGCCACTCACGGGATACATCGTCGTCCCCGTCGAGCACGTTCGATGATGTGCAGCGCACGTGCGGGCCGCATACAAGCCTCGATGTGAAGGTCACGGCACTCGAACTCTCGCGAGGAGCCACACCATGCGTGCAGTCGGTCTCACGGAGCTCGGTGCGCACCCACAGATGCTCGAGCTCCCAGTGCCGGAGCCGACGGAGGGAGAGATTCGCGTCCGCGTACGTGCCGCCTCCGTGAACGGCTTCGACATCGCTGTCGCCAACGGTCGATTGAAGGGGATGATGGAGCACCGGTTCCCGGTCGTACTGGGAAAGGATTTCGCGGGCACCGTAGACGCGGTGGGCGCGGGTGTGACGGACTATGCTCCGGGGGATCGCGTTTTCGGCGTAGTCACCAAGCCGTACCTGGGCGACGGTTCGTTCGCCGAATACGTGGTCGTGCATGTGTCGACGGGCATGGCCAAGCTGCCGCAGACGGTGGACTTCCCGGAAGGCGGCGCTCTCGGGCTCGCCGGCGCGGCAGCGATGGCCGCCGTCGACGCCGCGGGACTCGACGCTGGTAAGACGGTTTTGATCGCGGGCGCCACCGGTGGGGTCGGCAACCAGGTGATCCAACTGGCGGCCACGGCCGGTGCCCATGTAATAGCCACCGTGCATTCCACCGCGGAGAAGGTGCTGGTCAACACGCTCGGTGCCGCGGAGGTGGTGTATTACATGGAAGACATCGCGACGCAGGTGCTCGCGGTGCACCCGAGAGGTGTGGACGCCGTAGTGCATCTTGCGGGCGCTCCCGCGCCGCTGCTCTCCGCACTGCGCCCCGGCGGAAGACTCGTCTCCACCGTCCTGAGCTCCCCGGATCAGCTTCCGAGCGAGCGAGCCGTCGTCGTGCCGGTCCACGCCGATCCGACGCGGGCTACTCTGGAACGTCTCGCCGAGAACCAGGCATCGGGGCGCACCCGCGTAGTAATCCAGCGTAGCTACACTCTCGACGAGACGACGTCGGCTTTCGCCGATTTCAACAGGGGAACGCTGGGCAAGGTGGGGATCATCATCGGCTGAACCGCGACAATGATGCTCGCTGGCACCGGCACGGGCCCGCGCTGCTCAGCGACGCCGGGCCGCGCGTGTGAGCGCACGGTCGAGCGCATTCGCGAATGCCTGCTTGTCGCGCGCGCCGTAGGCTGCATGGCCGCCCGTGTCGACGCCCGTACCTCGGAGCCCGTCCATGAAGTTCCGTACCGACAGGCGCTCGCCGATGCTCTCTGCCGTGTATTCCTCACCGCGAGGATCGAGGACTGCGACCCCCTTGGCCACCAGGAGCGCGGCCAATGGGATGTCAGCCGTGACGGCCACATCGCCTGCTCCCGCGTGCTCCGCTATGTAGCGGTCAGCCATGTCCGGACCGCCGTCAACTCGCACGGCCGACAGGTGAGCGCACCCTGGCGGAAGTTGCAGGCGCTGATTGGCCACGAGGATGGTCGCGAGCGTGAGGCGCTCGGACGCTCGAATGCAGATGTCCTTCACGTCTCTTGGCGCCGCGTCGGCGTCGATCCAGAGCGTCATGCCCACGCGGTGTTACCGAGTACCGGGAAGGGAAGCGGGAGGGGGCGGCGAGAGGCGTGCATGGTGAAAGATAGTCCCAGCGGCCACACCTCCGTCGACCACTGACCTGGCTCCGGGTGCGAGAGAGGCGAGCACTCATCCAGGGATGACGTATGTGCGAATCGAGACCCAACGAGATAGCTTCCGGCATGCGTTCTCGATTCCACCCGAATGAGCTCATGGAACCTCGACCAACCCGCCACATCCTCGCGACCACCGCGCTCCTGCTCGCGGCCGTACTCCTCGTTGGTGGGGCGACGGCCGGCGCCCAGCAGAGTACGCGCCCCGCGGCGAAGTCCCTTCTTCTCGACCCCTCGAACCCCGAGTGGAGCAGGGACTCGCCGCCGGTGTGGTACGCGCGCTTCGAAACTTCGAAGGGTGATTTCGTGGTGAAGTGCGTGCGCGCCGACGGGCCGAACGGGTCGGACCGTTTCTATAACCTGATTCGCCTCGGCTACTACGACGACGTTCGCTTCCACAGGGTTATCGAGAACTACATCGTGCAGTGGGGGCTGAACGGCGATCCGGCCGTGAACGCGGCGTGGCTCCACGCGCAGTTCGAGGACGATCCGAAGTACGGCAGCAACGTGCGTGGCACCTTCGCCTTCGCGCGCGACACCGTGCCCGGCACGTCGAACACCCAGCTCTACGTGAACCTGAAGGACAACACCCGCAACGACAGCAACCCGTTCGCCGTCTTCGGGCGCGTGATCCGGGGGATGGCTGTGCTGGACAGCCTCTACTCCGGCTACGGCGACCGTTCGGGGAGCGGGGTCCGCCAGCATCGCCAGGGGAAGATCGTCTCCGGTGGCAACGCCTATCTCGACAGCGAGTTTCCGCGTCTGGACCACCTGATCCGCGCCGAGATCATCGACGAGCCCACTGGTGGGTGATCGGATCTAAGTCGCCTGAGACGACTCTGACTATTGATGGGAGAACTGTATCTCTCACCCTGATGGCATGATCGGGGAAATCCACCTGGACCACCACCGCGTCAACGACGCAGTTCACGGCGAATTCATTCCACTTGGAGACCGGATTCACCCGCGCCGAGTAACGTGTGCGCTGCGCCTCCGATGAGACGGTGGCGCTCGGAGCGCGGTATGAGCCGCGCTCCGGAAGACCACACGCGAACGGAGGTTCTCCATGTCTCCCCGATGCTCGAATCGGCTGCACACCGCGCGATGCAGCACCCTGATCATCGCGGCGCTGCTGGCCCTCGCCGGCTGCGACGCACCGCTCACGCCCGAAGGCCAGGCGGCGACGCTCTCGTCCTCTTTCCAGGTCACCGGGACCGCGAGCTTCACGAGCGTTGGCCTGGGTGCCGGCATGCTCGACTCGCGCGTACACCTGCAAACACAGCCGCAACGGGCGGTGAAGATCGTCACTGCCAAGGTGATCATTCCTCCCGACGGGGGCTTCGTGCCCTGGCACACCCACCCAGCTCCCGGTGTGCTGGTCGTGGTGACCGGCGGTGGAACGTTGACATTGACCAGTGAGGATTGCTCGAGCAACAGCTATCCCACGGGCTCCGCGTTCCAGCCGCCTCATGGCATGGTCCACATAGCGCAGAACTTCACGTCGCAGCCGATAGAGCTCCTGGCGACGTTCATCATCGAGGCCGACAAGGACGGCGTATTCCAGAATCCGACCACGCTCGCGGCGCCCCAAGTGCAGCAATCGCTCGACGCCAAGTGCGGAATCTGATCTAGCGTAGCGGCGGGGCGGCGGGGTCAGGTCTGGAATCGTGAATCGATACGGCTGGTGAAGCCAGCCGTAT
>DATCXR010000095.1:0-6235 GCA_036565685.1 Gemmatimonadaceae bacterium | reverse complement strand
CGCGCTCCTCGGACAGCGGAAGCGGGTGGCGCTGCTGGTCTACCTCGCCCTCGCGGGGCCGGGCGCTCTCCGGAGCCGCGACGCCGCGCTCGCGCTCTTCTGGCCCGAGTTCGACCAGCGGCGAGCGCGAAGCGCCCTGAGGCAGGCCTTGTACTCCCTGCGCCTGGCGCTCGGCCGCGGGGTGATCGTCTCCCGCAGTGATGGCTGCCTGGGGACATCGCCAGCGGCTCTCTGGTGCGATGCGGTGGCGTTCGAGCAGGCGCTGAAGAGCGGCGACCTGGAGGAGGCGCTGCGCCTGTACCGGGGCGATCTGCTCCCGGGCTTCTTCGTGGATGACGCCCCCGGCTTCGAGCGCTGGCTTGACGAGGAGCGACCGCGCCTCAGGCGGAAGGCACGTGACGCTGCGTGGCGGCTCGCTGAAGATGCGGAGCGCGAGGGAGAGCTGGCGATCGCGGCACGCTGGGCGCGCCGCTCCACCGAGCTCTCGCACGACGATGAGGCATCGCTCCAGAAGCTCCTCCGGCTTCTGGATCGCGTTGGCGACCGGTCGGGCGCGCTCCACGCCTACCATGAGTTCGCGGTGCGCCTCGCGAAGGACTTCGAGGCCGCGCCGTCGGCCGAGACGCGGCGACTGATCGATACCATCCGTGCTGGAGGCGGATCGGGACTTCACCGCTGGAGCGAGCTGCACGCTCCACCTCCCGCAAC
Source organism: Gemmatimonadaceae bacterium (assembly GCA_036565685.1). Classification (GTDB taxonomy): domain Bacteria; phylum Gemmatimonadota; class Gemmatimonadetes; order Gemmatimonadales; family Gemmatimonadaceae; genus JADGGM01. The sequence goes on along the minus strand of DATCXR010000095.1, from coordinate 5,527 downwards.
AGCGGCACGCGTACCGGATGCCGGCGAGGAGCAGCGTGCCTTGCCTTCGCTGCTCTCCGGCGAGTCTGCGGTCGCCGCCGTACCTGCGCGGCCGGCGAGCACACCGGGCACGATCGCTCGCCGTGCTCCACACCGTCCGCTCGCGCGAGCGCTCGTCTGGCCGATGGCGGCTGCTTTGGCGATGGCGTCACTGGCCGTGCTCGGGATTCTGCTCCAGCGCACTTCTCCGCCCGACCGCAGCCCCGAGCCATCGTCCAGCGTGCGCATTGTCGTGAACGATTTCACCGACCTCACTACCTCATCGCGTCCGGGCGTGCTCGGACCGGCCATCACCACGGCGGTCGTCGGCCAGCTCGCTGCGGTGCGATCGTTCGACATCGTACCAGCGAGCACCCCGAGCCGGCCTCGCGGCGGAGGTGTGGATACGGCGCGGTCGCCGCGATTCCTCGTGAACGGAAGCGTACTCCGCTCCGGGGCACGCGTTCGCGTCAACGTGGAGGTGATCGACGCCATCGCGGGGAGCACGCTCGAAACCGCCGTCATCGAGCACGAGTCATCCGATTCGATCGCGCTCGTGGATGCGCTCTCGCGTGAAGCTTCCTCGGCCATACGGATCGCGATCGGCCGCGAGGTACGCGAACGTGGGCGTTATCTGGCAGCGACGAACGATCACGCACGGCGGCTCTCCAGGGACGCGGGCGCGGAGCATGAGAGGGCCCAGGGGCTCGAGCGTGAAGGGCGCATCTCCGCGGCGGCACGCGCGCTCCGCCGGGCCGACTCACTTCTCGCGAGCGCGGAAGCGATCGCGCCTGAATGGAAGGGGCCGGTGATCGAGCGGGCGCACATCGCGTGGGAGCTGGCCGTGTTGCACCTGATGCCGGGCTCGAGCGACGCCGCGCTGGCCGACTCGCTGCTCGGAGAGGGCATAGCGCACGCGGAGAGCGCGGTAGCGATGGATTCGAGCGACGCGACCGCTCTGGAGACGCTCGGGCTCCTCTCGTACTGGTGCTGGCTGCAGGCACCGCTCGCATCCGACTCCGCGCACGCGACCCTGGCTCGCGCGCTGAGCGCCCTGCGAAGGGCCGTGGGCATGGAGCCCGATCGCGCTTCCGCGTGGAGTCTGCTGAGCGCCGCGCTCTACTCACAGGCCGACTACACCGGTGCGTACCTCGCCGCGGATAGAGCGTACGGGGCGGATGCCTACCTCGACGACGCCGAGGAGATCCTGAACCGGCTCTTCATGGCTGCCTACGAGATCGGAGATGACGCTGGTGCGCGCCGGTGGTGCGACGAGATCGAGCGTCGCTTCCGTCGGAGCTGGACGGGTGCATACTGCCGGCTCAGTCTTCTCACCCTGGACGCGGGCGGGAATCCGGCCGCCGCGCGGCGAGCCTTCGAGATCGCCGCGGAGGGCGGCCGGCACTCGGCACTCCGTCGCGAGGTGAGACCGCGGCTCTACATGCTGGTCGCGGCCGTGCTGGCGCGGGCCGGCCTGCGCGACAGCGCCGAGATCACCATCCGACGCTCCCTGGTCGATGCGGCCGGCGACCCGGAGATCCTTCCACTCGAGGCCAGCGCGCGGATCTTCCTGGGCCAGCCCGATGTCGCCGCCGCGCGTCTCGCGCAGTACGTGCGAGGGAGGCCGCTACACAGGACGGCCGTCGCGTGCAGCCGTCGCTTCGCCGCGCTGCGGTCTCTGCGGTCGCTGCGTCGCCAGCGCGGCGTTTTCCGGCCATGCACCGAATACTCCGAGCTGCCGGAGATCCAGGGCGGCGTGTACGCTGGAGGCATCGCCTCCCGAGCCGGGTATGCAGTAGATCTGGCCGTCGATGATGATGCAGACGTTCTCGTTGCGAGCGAGATCGGTCGTGCTCCGAACGCAGTCGATCGAGCCGATCAGGGTGAGGACGATCGCGAGCCGAACGAGGATCGTCGCCTTCCGAATTCCGAGGAGCGCTTTCATCTGGTGCCTCCGGTAGAGGTGAATGGTCCACCGAAGATCGGGAGCGACGTGCAAACGCGCATTGGCAATTTCTGCCAATGACAATCTGGCAGACACGGTGACGGAAGAGAGAGATACTTCACGGCTCCCGCGCATACCGAAGTGGGCCGTGCTCGCCGCTTTCCCATCCACGAGTCGCGCACGATGATAAGCTTCTCATGGGTAGCACGAGTCGATACTTCACGCGGGAGGAGTCATGCGGGCTGTCGATGCGAAGCAGAGTCCCTTCTACTCGTGGCTGGACCGGCCGACGATCCGGAGTCTCGTTCGGGAAGCGCGCGCACTGTCACCGGGTGAGCGGCTGGTGCTGATCAAGGGGCTCATCCCAGGGCTGGTGGAGGACATGGGAGACGCGGCGGTGCGCGCCTTCATCGAGGAGCTCGACACGAAGGCCGAGCGCTACGCGGAAGCGGTCGCGAATCCGGGCCGGGGCGGCGCCACGAGGCAGACGCCGAGCGAGCGCCTGGGCGGACCGGTGCCGGGGCGGAGAGCGCACTGGCATCTCGAGGGGAGAAGAGATCCGCGCCGTCCGGGCGGTCGTGCACTGGAGCGCGAGTGGGAGGACGCGGCGTGGGCGGAGGCGAGGGAGCAGTCGCAGGCGTGATGCGGCGCTGGTGGCACGTCTGAGTCGCGAGTACGGTGCGGCCGCGATGCGGTTACGTCGCTCCTACGCGCGGCTCCCGCGCTCGGCGAGCAGCTGCTCGCACTCCTCGGCGAGCACGCCGGCCGTCACGCTCGGCGGCTCGCGCCCCGCGAACGATGACGCATCGCTGAGGAGAGGGAAGGGACCCGTCGCGCCGCCGAGCGACCCGGCTTTCACTCCGTAGACCACACGCTGGATGCGCGTCTGTCGCACGGCGTAGGCGCAGAGGACGCACGGCTCCACGGTCGTGTAGAGCGTACTACCCGAGAGATCCAGAGTATCGAGTGTGACGCACGCGGCGCGAAGCGCTTCGACTTCCGCGTGCGCGGCGGGGTCGAGGCGCCCGCGAGTACGCTCGTAGCCTTCGCCGATCACGCGATCATCGCGAACGACGATCGCGCCGACGGGTACATCGCCCGCATCGAGCGCGAGTCGCGCGAGCTCGATGCAGCGACGCATGTGACGTTCGTCGCTCGGGGCGGATTCTTCGCTATGCGGCCTCACCCCGCACGATGCCCGGTCCGTCACCCTCCGCGCAAGCGTTGCGGCCATCTACCTTCCCGGCTCCCGCGTTTTCCTCCGCGCCCACGGTCTGCATGAACGCGTCGTAGACATCGGGCCGCCACCAGTGCTTCGACTCGCGCATCCGGCGCAGCGCCTCGCTCTTGTCGAGCGCCTTTCGGTAGCTGCGCGTGGTGGTGAGCGCATCGTACACGTCCACGATGCAGATGACCTGCGCGTTCACGGGGATCTCGTCGCCGCGCAGGCGGTCGGGGTATCCGGACCCGTCGTACTTCTCGTGGTGCCACCGGATGATGGGCTTGATGTCCCACGGGAACTCGACGTTCTCGAGGAGCTCGATCCCCCATACGGGATGCATCTGCATCACCTCGAACTCCTCGCGCGTGAGCGAGCCGGGCTTGTTGAGCACTTCGTGCGGCACTTTCACCTTACCGAGGTCGTGGAGGTAGGCGCCGAGCCGGATGGTGGTCAGCGCCGCCTCGTCGAAGCCGAGCTGGCGCGCGACTTCCAGGGCGTAGCCGGCCACGCGCTCGCAGTGACCGTGCGTGTAGCTGTCCGCCGATTCGATCGACTGGCCCCAGTTGCGGACGATGGCGAGATAGGTGTCCTCGAGTCTCGCGCGCTTGGCGAGCACGTCGAACATGTCGACGCGCGCATCGAGATGCTCGAAGAGACTGTGCGCGGTGTTCAGGAGGGTTAGCGCCTCCTGGTTCCGACCCATCGCCTGATACAGCCTCGCGAGCTCGCGCGTCGCCTCGGCCTGACTCAGCACGGAGCTGGTGCTCACCGCGAGGTCGATCGCTGCGGTGAGGCGCGACTCCGCCAGCGCGTGCCGACCGGTGTCGCGGTAGACGACGCCGAGGACCTTGTACGCGTCGGCCTTGTCGAGGCGGGCATCGAGACGGTCGAAGATGGCGAGGGCAGCTTCGGCGTTCTCGCGCGCGAGGTCGTAATGCTGACGCGCGAGATGAACTTCGCAGTGGTTGAGGAGACAGAGCCCCTCGAGTCGCACGTCGCCGTTGCGGCGCGCGATCTCGACGCTGGATGTGAAGTAGCGATCGGCGTCGTCCCAGAGTTGCTGGTCGGCGCTGATCATGCCAAGGTTGTGGTATGCGATCGCGCATCCGTGCTCGTCGCCCAGACTGCGGCAGGCGTCGAGGGAGCGCTGGTAGTGCTCCAGGGCGGCTGGAAGGTTGCCCTGCACATTGGCAAGCACGCCGAGGTTCTGCTCGATGCGCGCGCGGATCTCCAGGTTGGTACCCGCAAGCGCGAGCGCCCGCTGGTATATCTGCCGCGCGGCGGGTATGGCTCCGCTCTCGAACTCCACCGCCGCGATCAGATTGAGTGCTTCGGCCGCGAGGATGTCGTGACCCGCGTCCATCGCTACGTCGAAGCTGCGCTCGGCCAGCGTGCGCGCGGAGACCTGTTCGTCGCGATGGTGTTGCACAACTCCGAGTCTCCGCAGCGCTTCGGCGAGTACGGAGCTCTCGCCGCTCTCGTCCGCGCGCTCTATCGCCGCCTCGTACGCTTCGATGGCCCTGTCGATGAAACCAGCGCGCTCGCGTTCGCGCGCAAGAGCGAGGAGGTCGCCCGCACGGCGGGCCGGTGATGCCGGGCTCCGAACCAGCAGAGCGGACGATCCCCGCGGGTAGAAGGAGGAAGGACGGTTGCGCGGTCGCAAGTTGGACATCCAGCCGGTCCTAGAACGCTATCGCGTACCGCGAGAAGTGCTTGATGTTCGCGCTCACTCGCTCGTGTAGCAGATCGTCGACCGAGGGCAGGAGATCAAGGATGCTCAGCTCATCGCTGGTGTACGCGATCCGCTTCGGCAAGAGGTTCACCAGCAGCCCGCAGTCGCTGTAGTCGAGTGTGAGAGTGGGCTGGTGCCGGCTGTTGAACTTCAGACCCTCGGGCCCGAAGCGGACCGACACGACGTTCCCCTCGGGCGCCTCGGCGGTGATGAGCACGTTGTCCTTCAGCGCGCCCTGCGGAACCACGAAGGTGTGCTTGCCGACGACGAGCGTGCCGCCGTCCGGACCGATCACCTTGCTGGCCGACGCATATGATTGGGGCGCGCAGACGAGCAGCCCGGTGATCGCGTCGGTGGTGCCGCCGAGGATGCCATCTATCGGAAGACCCAGGAGAGGCGAGACTGCGGGCTGGCTCGCAGCCTGGCTCGACGGACCGGTGGGAAGCGCGTCGGATGAACAGCTGACGCTGAACATCATGAGCAGTGCAGCGACCGCAACCGAAGTGACGCGAGTGAATATGGTGGAACGCGTGCGAGTCATCGTCGACCCCTGTAAAGGTGGATCCCCGCGCCATCGCGGAGGCCAGCGCCCGAAGTCAGTGCCCTGGAC
>DATCXR010000091.1:0-1952 GCA_036565685.1 Gemmatimonadaceae bacterium | reverse complement strand
GCTGCCGAGCTGCCTCGTGGTACCGAGCTCGGCGCCCACGTCGTACTGGTAGATGTCCACCTTGTTGGCGCTGGAGCGTGTGACGTCCTCGCTGGGCGCCCAGCCGAAGGAGCCGACGAGGGTGACGTTCGGGTGGACCTCGAAGCCCAGTTGAAGTCCGGTGAATCCCGCGTCATCGAGTACGTCGCGCTGGCTGCCGGTGGGGACGAAGACTCCGGCGAAGGGGCGAATCTCGAAGGTCCGGGTGAAGGTCGAGCTCGAGACCGGGTCGGACGCGTACTGTGCGGCGGCCACGGCCGGCATGGCAGCCAGGACAGAGAGCATCAGGATCGTGTTGCGCATCATTCTCTCCTGTAAGATACCTACTGGTTAGTATAATACTGCCCGGAACAAGCATATCGAGTGGTGCTCCTGCTTCCCGGGCGGCGGTCGCGGCACCGCCGCGTGCCGCTCATCGTAATCCCTCCAACGCCTTCTTCGCTTCTCGGTGCCTGGGCACGCGTTGCAGCGCGGCCTGGTACTCCGACTCCGCGCGGCCAACTTCGCCGCGCCGTTCGTACAGCGCACCCACCGCGAAGTGCGCTTCGGCCACCGCTGGCCCATCGTGATCGGGCGTGGCGCGCAGGCATTCGTCGAGCGCTCGCGCGGCACGCTCGAGCCCACCATCCATACGAGTCCACACCCTGCCCAGCTCGCAGCGAGCCCTGTACTCGCCGGGCCAGCGCGTGAGCAGGCCATCGTACGCCGCGGCGGCCGAATCGAGCGCGCCGGCGGCGGTCCAGAGCTCGGCCATGGCGTAGTGCGCTGCGACCGTGTCCGGGTACTCCTCGAGGGCAGCGCGCAGCTCCTGGACTGCGCCAGCCACGTCCTTCTGCTTCTGCCTGATGGCGGCATACGCGAGGCGTCCGCGCAGATAGCTGAGCGAGTGAATCGAGTCCGCCTGCGCCCGCGCGCGATCCTTGCCGCCACCGAGCGCCGAGGGCGCCATGAGATAGAAGTCGAGGAGCGCGCGGCGGGCATCCACGGAACGCGGGTCGAGTGCCACCGCGCGCTCGAACGCCGCCTTCACCCGCCGCGCGAGACCGGGTCGGCGAAACTTGCTTGCGGTCCTGGCGTGTTCCATGATCGCCCGTCCGAGCCAGAGTCGCGCGTCGGCGCTCGTGGTATCGAGATCCACGGCTCTCTCGAGCCACTCGATCGCCTGCTCGGTCTCGCGTTCGGCGAGATGGACGCGATCCAGGGCGAGCGGGACGCGTGCATTGAGCGGCCGCTGCGTGGTGAGGGTGGTGAGCTCGCTCCGGGCCTCATCGAAGCGGTGCTCGTCGACCAGGCGGACCGCGCGATCCACCCGGGTCGCGGGGTCCTGAGCCTGGGCCAGCGCCGCGCGGGATATCACCGTGAGGCCGAGCGCCAGCGCGAGAGCTCGGAGCGACATCGGCGGGGCCGGGGCGGGTACGTCAGGGAAGCCAGCAAAGATTGGAGGCACTTTGATCACGGTGGTGGAGCAGCGGGGCGTACCGGGTTGCCGCCCGGCCGGGTGTAGTAACTTACCTTCTGGTAGGTATTTTACTGCTCAGTATCTTAGCCGTCAAGAGGGCCCGCCTCCACTGCCGGCTCAGCCCCGGCGCCGCCCGGCCGCGGGGGGCTTCTTGGTGGGGCGCTTCGCCGGGGCGAGGAGGATGCCGTGGAGCAGGACCTCCAGCGCTGTTTCGAAGATCCGATCCGGCGGTGTGTCGTCGAGGCCCCGCTCCTGGAGGTCCGTCTGCAGGAGCGCCTGGTGCATCAGGCCCGACACGATGAATCGCGCTGCTGCGTGCGGATCGAAGTGGGTACCGAGCTCGCCACGCTTCTGCCCATCGCGCAGGATCTCGCCCACGAACTGCCACACTCGCATCGGCCCCGCGCGCATCGCGACATCGAAGAGCTCGGGGAGCTCGATGGACAGCTCGCCC
>DATCXR010000074.1:0-2120 GCA_036565685.1 Gemmatimonadaceae bacterium | reverse complement strand
GCCGCCTGCGCGGTCGCGGGCTGGGAGGGCTGTGCGGTGGCGGCCCGGCTGGCCGTCTCGTCGAGCTGGCCGAGCTCCTCATCCACCTTCACCACGTCCCCTTCCTTGCGGAGCTGTCTGGCGAGCACGCCTGCCTTGAAGGCGGGCACCTCGACCGTGATCTTGTCGGTCTCCAGCTCCACCAGGGTATCGCCCTGAGCCACTGCCTCGCCTTCCTGCTTGAGCCAGCGCGAGACGGTAGCTTCGACGATCGACTCACCGAGCGGCGGCACCTTTATCGAGATCATCGTCCCTCGAGTCTTTGTATACTTGGGAGATGCTGCGGGAGCGCGGCGCGGCTACAGCGCGCCGCGGTGCGTCTCCTTCGAACGTCCAGCCACCAAATATAACCGACCTCCACATCCGTGCGAGCACTGACGATATCCGCCCACGGCGGACTCGATCGACTCGAATACCGTGACGATCTGCCGATACCCGAGCTGCGCTCGCCCACCGACGTGCGAGTACGCATCCACGCCGCGGCGCTCAACCGTCTCGATCTCTTCGTGCTGGAGGGGCTCCCCGGCGTGAACATCGTGGCGCCGTGGATCATGGGTGGCGACGGCGCTGGCGTGGTGGACGCGGTAGGCAGCGCGGTGAGGGGCTTCTCGCGCGGCGATCACGTGGTGATAAACCCGGGGATCAGCGACCGCACCTGCGAGTACTGCGAAAAAGGCGAGCAGTCGCTCTGTATCAACTACAAGCTGCTGGGTGAGCATCTCCCCGGTACCATTGCGGAGTACGTGGTCGTGCCCGCGGTGAATCTCCGCACCATCGCGCCCGAGGTGCCGTGGGATCTCGCGGCCGCGCTCCCGCTGGCCACGCTCACCGCCTGGCGCATGGTGGTGACGCGCGCGGCGGTGAGCGAGGAGGACACGGTCCTGATATGGGGGATCGGCGGCGGCGTGGCGGTGGCGGCGCTGCAGGTGGCCAAGTTGCAGGGAGCGCGCGTGTGGGTCACATCGGGGAGCGACGCGAAGCTCGATCGCGCGCGTGCGCTGGGCGCGGACGAGATCTTCAACCACAACGAGGTCGAGGTGGGTCGCGAGGTTCGCGCACGTACCGGGAAGCGCGGTGTGGACGTAGTGATCGACAACGTGGGCCAGTCCACGTGGAAGCAGTCGCTGGTCGCGCTCGGGAAGCAGGGGCGGCTCGTGACCTGCGGCGCAACCAGCGGACCGATGGTGGAGACTGATGTGCGCCGCCTATTCTGGAATCAGTGGACCATAATGGGGTCCACCATGGGGAACGATCGCGAGATGGACGCCGTGATGAGGGCGTTCTCGGCGGGAATGCTCACGCCACCGCTCGACTCCGTGTTCGAGATGGAGTCCGGCCGCGCGGCCTTCGAGCGGCTGGCCTCCGGGGATCATTTCGGGAAGATCGTCATCCGGGTGCGGGAGTGAAGCGTTAGCTTTCTCTTCATGGACCGCGTAGAAGAGCTGGTTACCGTCAGGGCGAGCACCGCTCGCATGCTCGACGTGCTGCTCGGCACCGAGAATCTCCGGCGGTGGGTAGCGCCCGACGTTGCGGCGATTCCATTGACGCACGCCTCGCGGCTCGGACCCGGCGATCACTTCCGTATTCACGTGCTCGGTGCTCTCGTGTTCGAGTACACGCTGGAAGCGGTGAGCGATCGCGAAGTGGTGCTCGCCTTTACCGGACCATGGAGCGGGAGCGAGCGTTGGAGCTTCATCGCGGATGGGGCCGAGACCATCGTCCGGAGAGTGCACGAGGTGCACGGCGGCTCGCTCCTGGGTGCTCTCGCCTGGAATGCCGTGGGACGTGTGGCAGTGCTCGCCCACTTCAAGCTCGAGCTCTCGCGATTCCGCGATCTGGCCGAGCGAGAGCCGGGAATACGTGCGGAGATCGAAGCGCCCGCGCCACGCGAGTCCTCATCCGGTGAGCCCGAGCCGCCATCCTTCCCCGTGGACGATGGCTGAGCGTGCTCAGTATACGCAGGAGGAGCAGAGTGCCATCCGCGATGCGGTCACGGGGGGCGAGCAGCCGCTCTGCCCGCGTTGTGAGGTGGTGATGACCGCGCGCCCCATCGGCGGCGGTTCGTTCGGCCTCGGCTACGC
>DATCXR010000069.1:0-9998 GCA_036565685.1 Gemmatimonadaceae bacterium | reverse complement strand
TCGCCGCGCTCGCCGCCGCGGCGGCGCTCCCTCTCTCGGGCCACGCCGTGGCCACGCCGCGACTCTCCACGCTCGCCGTGCTCGCGGATACGCTCCACCTGCTGGGTGCGGGCGGTTGGCTCGGCACTCTCCTCGTCACCGTGATCGCCGGAATCCCGGTTACGCTGCGCGGAGCGCCCGGCGCGCGCGGGCGCGAGGCGTCCGCGCTGATCGGCGCCTTCTCGCCGGTGGCACTATTCTGCGCCGGCCTCCTCGTGGTGACCGGAGTCGTGGCCGCCGTTCTCCATCTCGGCTCGTTCGGCGCGCTCTGGGGGAGCCGCTACGGCCAGGTGCTTCTCATCAAGCTCGCCGTCATTGCGGTGCTGCTCGTGGTGGCCTTCATCAACTGGCGCGTGCTGCGACCGAAGCTTGGAACCGACGGCGCCACCCGGCGCATCCGCGGATCGGCCTTCGCGGAGGTGGGACTCGCGGTGATCGTACTGGCAGTCACCGCCGTGCTGGTTGCAACTCCGCCGCCCGCCGAATCGGCGCCGATGTCGGCGCGTATCACTCCACCTGCACCGGCAGCGGTACGCTGATCCGAGCCACCGTCCCTCGCTCCGAGGGCGGGAATTCCAGCGTGCCGGCCAGCTCGTTCTGAACGACGGCGCTCGCGATCTTCAGCCCGCTGCCCTGCGATGGCTCGGCCGGCATCCCGCAGCCGTCGTCGCTGATGCGCAGCTCGAGCGAGCCTCCGTTCTCGTGCATTTCCACGAGCACCGCCCGGGCACCAGCGTGCTTGAGCGAGTTCGTGATCAGCTCGTTCAGGACTATCGCGACGGCGCTCGCGCTGCGAGATGGGAGGGTGGCCTCGCCCGCCACCGTGCACTCCACGTGCCCGGTCGCGCCGAAGACTTCCAGTGCGCTCTGCGATACCGCGCGCGCGAGGCCTGCGACATCCACGAACTCGCTGCGAGGCGCGAGCGAGTCCTGAAGGGCAGCCATGCTACGCAGCCGGCCGATCGCCACATCGAGCGCCTCGCCGAGCTCGCGTGGCGGTTCGCGGTGTCGTTCGAGCACCAGCAGCGCCTGGATCGCGGCGAGATTGTTCCGTACCCGGTGCTGCAGCTCGCGTAGGAGCACCGTCGTAGCCTCTGCGTCGCGGCGGGCGCGGTCGTAGAGGCGACCGTTCTCGGCGGCCAGGTCGGCCAACGACGCGCTCAGCCGCACGAGCTCGCGCTCCGCGCGACGGATCCGGACGAACTCCTCCACGCGTTCCACCACGTCGTCTGATCTCGCACCGGTGGGGAGCCAGGCGTCGGGCGCCGCCGTGTCGGGCGGGTGCGCCGGACGCGCAACCAGTGCGATGACCGGGAGGAGCGGCATCTGAAAGCGCGTCTTGAGCCGACGCGCTACCGACACGACCTCGTCGCGCGATGCGACCACGACCACCGCTTCCGCTCCGTTGGCTGCCGCCTCCACAGCCGACTCGAACGAGGCGAGCGACACCTGATGCCCCGCGCGCTCGAACGCCCGCTTGAGACGCGCGGTGGACCGCTCGGCTACTATCAGTACCCGGCTGGAGTTCGGCATCTCGGGCCCCGCAATGGAGGTAGTGGCTCGGAGGTGAGGCGCTCGCGGAGCGGCGGCCGCGGCACCACCTCCCGACAAATTAGTATACCCGAGCGTCATCAGGCGAAGCTCCGAGACGGGTCCGCCTCTTGCAGGCGTGTCACTCACTTTCAACCCGGCGAAGTCGCCACACCGGAGCCCCCAGTGCCATCCCGAAGCTTGCGCGTCCTCATTGGTGAGGACGAAAGCGTTACCGCGCTCGGTCTCGAGCAGGATCTCAAGTCACTCGGCCACACCGTGATCGGTATCGCAGCCGACGGTGAGACCGCCGTGTCCATGGCGCGCACCCTCAGTCCCGACCTGGTTCTCCTCGACGTGCGGATGCCGCACCTCTCGGGGCTCGAGGCGGCGGCGCGCATCCACGAGGAACGGCCGGTTCCGATCATCATCATCACCGCATACAGCGATGCGGAGACGGTGGGCGAAGCTGTGGGCGTGCCCATCTTCCACTATCTCGTCAAGCCGGTGAGCGCCGCCCAACTGGGGGCCGCGATCGCGGTCACCGTTGCCCGCCATGAGGAGTGGCTCTCCGAGCGCAAGGAGAGCCAGGATCTCCGCCGGCGCCTCGACGATCGCAAGATCATCGAGCGGGCCAAGGGGATCCTCATGGAACGGGAAGGGATCTCGGAGAGTGCGGCGTACCGGGTGCTGCAGCGCACGAGCCAGAGTCGGAACATGACCATGGCGGATCTGGCGCGCAGCCTCCTCGCGGCGGAAGACCTCATCAAGACCGGTCCTCCGCGCCCGAGCGCCGGTGGTACGCGCGGCGCCGCGGAGCAGGGTCGCAAGCTCTGACCCATTGCCCCGCGGCGCTTTCGCCCCCGGGGCGAGCACTCGCTGCACCCGGCTCCGGACAGTCCGCGTGCGCTCGCACTACTTCTTCGAGCTCTTTTCCTCGCCAGAGGATCCCTGCTGCTCCGTGCCGCTGGCAGCCATGCGGTCACCGGAGCTCTTGCTGCTCGACGAGCGGCCCGACGACACCTGTTCGCGTCCGACCTTCCCCTGGACTTCCTGGCCGCCACTCGCGCCGATCTGGATTCTGCGCGGCTGAGGGAGCGCCGACTTGGGAATCTCGATCGTCAGAAGACCGTGATCGAAATTGGCCGTGATCTTCGACTCGTCCACACCCTGCGGGAGTTGGAAGGAGCGGACGAAGGAGCCATAGCGCCGTTCCACGGAGTGATACTGTCCTTCCTTCCCCTCCTTGCTCTCCGTCCGCTTTTCGCCGCTCACGCTGAGAATACCGTTCTCCACGTTGATGTCGACGTCGTCGGGGCTTATGCCGGCGAGCTCGATGTCTATGTCGATCGATTCGTCGTTCTCGCGAACGTCGGCCGCCGGCATCCACCGGCCACCGCCCGACGGCATCCCGGCATCCTCGAAGAGGCGGTCGATCTCGCGCCGGAGACTCGACATCGGGAAGTTAGAGCCGAAGAAGGGAACCAATCCTGTGCCTCGGTAAGCCATACTTGTCTCCTTGTTCGGGTGCCCTCCCAAGTCCTGCAACCCACGTACCGATTGGCGTTCTTCCATGAGGCGTGCTCGCACTACGCGGCGAGCGCGCGCTCGACCTCGCTGGAGCGTCGTGAAACGTGCTTTCATCCTTGTAGCACTCTACATCTGCTGCTTACCTTTCAGGCGAACACAACAGAATTCGACGGCTTCCGGCTGGAATCACAGTTCAGCGCACGCATGCGATCGCAGACTCGAGATGAAAATCCGCTCGCTCGAATCGAGCGCGCTTCGATGCCGGAACCTTGCATCATCGAGTGGAAGGTGCCCTGATGGATGATGCGCGCATCCGCATCCTGATCGCCGATCCGCACTCGGCAGCCGACGGAGCGCTCGACCTTTTCCTGGGCGAGCGCGGCTTCCAGGTCACGCGCTGCGCGGATGGGCGCACGGCGCTCGACGCGCTCGGGTCGGAGACCTTCGACGTAGCGCTGCTCGACGTGGCGCTCCTCGGCTCCGCTTTCCGCGACGGCGGCGTGCTCGAGGCGCTCCGAGCGGCTCGCGGCGATCAGGCCCCGTGCGAGGTGGTGCTCCTCGCGGACCCGGGCACGCCGCACGTCGCGCTCGATGGTGAGTACGACCAGCTCGTGCGCCCCTACCGCCTGGCCTTCGCGGAAGCAGTATCGCGGCGGGCGTGGATGCGCCGCCGCCTGGTGCTGGAGAACGTGCTCCTTCGCGCGATGCTCTCGCGCACGGAGCGGCCCATGGAGATGATCACCGAGTTCGCGCCCATGCGAGCCGTGCTGGAGCTCGTGGGGCGTGTAGCGGGGAGCGATGCGGCGGCGCTCATCTCGGGTGAGCGGGGCACCGGTAAGAGCCATCTCGCGCGGGTGCTACACTCGCGCTCGCGTCGCGCCTCCGGAGTATTCGCCCAGCTCGACTGCGCCGCCCTCCGCGGCGACGAGCTGGAGAGCGAGCTGTTCGGCCGCGAGTATACGGCGGCCTCCGGCGCAACCTCGCGCCAGCTCGGTCTCCTCGAGCTAGCGAGTGCCGGGACGGTCTGCCTGGAGAACATCGACGCGCTGAGCCAGCCGCTGCAGGGAAAGCTTCTCCACGCTCTGGAGCTGGGGAGCTTCTACCGCACCGGCGGTACCCAGAAGGCGTACGCGTCGCCCCGTCTCGTCGCCACCACCAGGGTGGATCTCGCGGCCGTCTCCGCGGAAGGGCTGTTCCGCGGCGATCTCTATTACAGGATCAACGCCGTGAACGTGACGCTCCCGCCATTGCGCGAGCGTACGGTGGATATACTTCCGCTTGCACGTTATTTCCTCACCGAGACGGGAGTGACACCCACGCCCGAGATCGGAGCGGATGCGCTGGCGGCGCTCGAGAGCTACCTGTGGCCAGGCAACATCGACGAGCTGCGCGACGTGATCGAGCGGTCCGCCACCCGCGCGGTCGATGGGACGATTCGCGCCGCCAGTCTACCGTTCACCACGGCCGGCGCCGTACCCGAGGTAGGAAAGGGCAGCCCCGAGCGAAGCTCGCTGCCGCTGGAGGTCGTGGAGCGTGATCATATTCGAGCGGTGCTCGACGAGGTGGGCTGGCACCAGGGCCGGGCCGCCGAGATTCTCGGTATCTCGCCCAAGACTCTGTACAGGAAGATCCGCCACTTCGGGTTCCAGCGACCCGCGGCGAGCGAGCACGCAGCGCGATGAAGATCCTGGTAATCGAAGATGATCCCACCGTGGGTGAGTACGTGAAGCGGGGCCTCGAGGAGCAGCGCTGGGGCGTCGACCTCGTGTCCGACGGCGAGGAGGGAGAGCGCCGCGCGCGGTCCGACGCGTACGACCTCATCGTTCTCGACATGCGCCTCCCGGGCAAGTCGGGGATGCAGGTGCTACACGGCCTGCGGGCGCGCGGATTCGAGCGCCCGATCCTCGTCCTCACCGCGCAGGATGCCGTCGATGCGAAGGTGGGAGCGCTCCGCGCAGGGGCCGATGACTACGTGACCAAGCCCTTCGCCTTCGAGGAGCTGCTCGCGCGCGTGGAAGCACTCAGTCGTCGGCCGCGTGCCATCGCGTCGCCGGTGCTGCGGGTCGGCGACCTCGAGCTCGACAAGGACACGCGCACGGTCACGAGGGGAGGGGAGCCAGTGGATCTCACTCCCAAGGAGTACACGGTCCTCGAGTACCTGATGCGCCACACCGGACGCGTCATGAGCCGCACGCTCATCACGGAGTACGCGTGGGGGTATCACTTCGATCCGGGCACCAACATCGTGGACGTAGTCATCAACCATCTCCGCAAGAAGATCGACGTGAGCGGCGCACCGAAGCTGATCCACACGGTGCGTGGCGTCGGCTACGTGATCCGCGAGTGAGGGGCACGACGGTGCGGGCGCCATGAGCAGCATACGGTCGCGTCTCACCGTCGCCTATACGGGCGCGATGGTCGGCACGGTGGTGGCTTTCGCCGTCGCACTCTGGGCCGCGCGCCGCGCCAGCTCCTACGAGGAGCTCAATCGCCACGTCTACGCCGAGGCGAACCTCGCGCGCAACGTCATCCGCCAGGCGGAGGAGGCGGGGCAGTCGGTAACCGTCACGCACGACACGGCGGTGGGTCCGACGATCACGCGTCCCATACGGAACCTCCTCGAGGGGATCCCCGATTACATGCTGGTGCTCGACCAGAGCGGACGGATGCTCTACGGATCGTTCGCAGTGCGTCAACTGGACGAGGATGATCGCGCCGCCCTGCAGACAGCGGCCATCGTCGCGCCGGCCAGCGGCACGGGCCAGATATACGATCTCCCGCACGACCGGCTTCTCCTCGTGGCGGTGAGCACCGGCGCGGCGGAGTCGAAGGTGTCGCGCGTCGTGGCTGCATCATCCATCCGTTCCACGGAGGTAGCGATCCGCGAGCTGCTCGGCACGATGCTGGTAGTGGCACCGCTCCTCGTGATCGCATCCGTCGGACTTTCGTACGTGATCGCCGGGCATGCCCTCCGCCCGGTGGACCGGATCATCGACGAGGTGCGGGCGATAAGCGACGGGCGCAGTCTGCACCGGCGCCTCCCGCTCGAAGCGTCCAACGACGAGATCGCGCGTCTCGTGGTGACGCTGAACGAGATGATCGAGCGGCTGGAGAAGTCCTTCGGCGCGCTTCGACGCTTCACCGCCGACGCGAGCCACGAGCTGAAGACGCCGCTGGCGGTCCTGCGGGCCGACGTGGAGCGCGCCATGAGCTCCAGCGTCTCGCGCGGGGAGCGCCTGGTGGCCCTCGAGGAGGCGCTCCAGGAGACGACGCGGATGGCCGACCTGGTGGAGAGCCTCCTCACCCTGGCGCGCGCCGACGAGGGGCGTTTCGATCTGCATCGCGAGCCGATCGAGCTCGAGCCGCTCGTGCGCGATGTCTTCGAGACCGCATCGATACTGGGCGAGGCAGCCGGAATAGCGGTCGTCATGCCGGAGATCACGCCGGTCATGGTGATGGGCGACGCGACACGCCTGCGGCAGCTCTTCCTGAATCTCACGACCAACGCCATCAAGTACACTCCGCGCGGTGGAAGCGTGGATCTCTCGCTCACCTCCCACGACCGGACGGCGTCATTCTCGGTTCGAGATTCCGGGCTCGGCATCTCCGCCGCTGATCTTCCGCACGTCTTCGAGCGCTTCTACAGGGCGGATCGGGCCCGCTCCAGGTCGGCGGAGCGCGGCGGCTTTGGCCTGGGTCTCGCAATAAGCCAGTGGATCGCTGAAGCGCACGGCGGAAACATCTCCGTTCGGTCGCGCCTGGGTCGAGGGAGCACCTTTACCGTGACCCTGCCGGTGGCCGACGGTTTGGAGGAGGGAAGGACGTCGACGAGCAGTATGACGGAAAAGTAACAGCGTCTTCACCAATTCTTAATGTTCGGCTCATTCCTTCACCATAAGGGCCGTATAGTTTCAGTGCAGTTACGCAAGTGCACTATTGGCACGGACTTCAACAGGGCCGAGTGACTCCAGAATGTTCAACAACCTGATCGAGTCGAAGCGAAAGCGAGACGCGAACGCTGGCGGTACCGTCACCAGCATCGTCGCGCACATCGCGCTCATCGCGCTCGCGGTGTGGATCACCGCTCAGGCGGGAGTGGCCGCGGCGAAGGAGAAGGTGCAGGAGGACGTGAACTTCGTGGAGGTCAAGAAGGAGCCGCCTCCGCCTGAGCCCGAGAAGCCGCCTCCGCCGCCGCCCGATGTAGTGGTCAAGCCGCCACCGCCAAAGGGCTTCCAGACCCTGCAGGCGCCTATCAACATCCCCGACAAGATCCCCGAAGTAGACCTGTCGAAGGCGGTCACGAACGAGGCCGACTTCAGCGGTAAGGGTGTCGAGGGTGGCGTTGCCAAGGGTGTGGTGGGTGGCAAGGGGCCCGTGAACCAGGATCAGCCCTACTTCGAATTCCAGGTCGAGAAGCCGGTGCTGGCCCGGGAAGGAAACCCCACGCCGCAGTATCCCTCGATGCTGGAGAGCGCACGAGTGGAGGGTGATGTACTGGTCCAGTTCGTGGTGGACACCACCGGTCACGCGGAGATGAACAGCTTCAAGGTGCTGAAGGCCTCCAACGACCTCTTCGCCAGCGCGGTGAAGAAGGTGCTGCCTCGGATGCAGTTCTACCCGGCCGAGGTCGGCGGGCACAAGGTAAGACAGCTCGTACAGATGCCGTTCGGCTTCAAGGTCCCCAGGTAAGATCAACAGCCCAATCTCGGGAGGAGTAGCACCATGAACATGTCGCTGATCGAGCTCTATAATTCCATGGGCTGGTTCGCCAAGGGCATCGTTTTCGTCCTTGCGATCATGTCCGTGACATCGCTCTCCATCATGGTCCAGAAGTGGTGGAGACTAAAGAAGGCCCAGGGCGAGACCCGCAAGTTCGCCCCTGAGTTCTCGCAGTTCCTCGAGGAGGACAACCTCAACGAGGCGATCAAGCTGGCCGAAGGCTACAAGAAGTCGCACGTGGCGCGCGTGCTCGGTGGCGCGCTTGGCGAGGTCCGGCCGCTCCTCCAGGACGGTTCGGTTACGGTGGCCGACATCAATTCGGCCGAGCGCGCGATCGAGCGCAACATGATGATCATCACCTCCGAGCTGAAGCGCGGCCTCGCCGTTCTGGCCACGGTGGGTGCTACCTCGGTGTTCGTCGGACTGCTCGGCACCACGATGGGTATCGTGAACGCGTTCCAGGGTATGGCCGCCTCCGGTGCGGGTGGTATCGGCGCGATCTCGGCAGGTGTCGCCGAGGCGCTCATCACCACCGCCTTCGGACTGATCGTGGCCATCCCGGCGGTATGGGCATACAACTACTTCACTACCAAGATCGACAATCTCAACGTCGAGATGACCTATACCTCGAAGGAGATGATCGATTACCTGATCAAGGGCGTGGCTGGCGAGTTTGGCCGCTCGCGCTTCACCCGTGAGTTCAATGCTTCGCCCGCAGGCGCCGGCGGTAACCCCATCAATCAGTAAGGCAAGCCCCCGGCAAGGAGTTCAACCATGGGAATGTCTACAGGCGGCGGCAGCGGCGGGGTAAAGGCGGAGCCGAACGTGACGCCGATGATCGACGTCATGCTCGTACTGCTGATCATCTTCATGATCGTGACGCCGCTGATCAACGCAGGCTTCCAGGCGCAGCCCCCTCAGGGGGTCAACCTGTCCTCGCACCCGGAAGATCCGAACGACCAGGTGCTCGGAATCGACGCGAATGGCCAGTATTACCTGAACAAGCGCGCAATCCCGAACGACCAACTCCCGGAGCGGCTCAAGGCAATCTTCGATGCCCGGACGGAGGACAAGATCCTCTATCTGAAGGCTGACAAGGACCTCGAGTACTCCAAGGTTCTCGACGCCATCGACATCGCGTCCCAGGCCGGCGTTCGAGTGGTCGGCGAGATTACTGATCAAACACCCGGCACCACGTCGCCCGAGCAGGAAAAGAAGCCGGGCGCTCAGGGATCCTGAGGAGATATCGCAATGGCTATGTCTACCGGCGGTGGGGGCGGGCTCACGAACGAGATCAACGTGACGCCCATGATCGACGTGCTGCTCGTGCTCCTCATCGTTTTCATGATGGCGGTGCCGATGCTGCGCAAGGCGATCGACGTGCAGATCCCCGATCCCACGCCAACCGAACAGGTTCAGCAGGAGCAGTCGGACCAGATCGTACTGCAGGTGCTTCCTGGTGAACAGTACAAGGTGAACAGCGAGGTGGTGCCCGCTGCCAACCTCCACCAGTTTCTCAAGGACGTGTACGACGGGCGCCCCAACAAGATCATCTTCGTGAAAGGTGATCCCAAGGTGAAGTATCAGGACGTCGTCCACGCGATGGACGTAGCGCGTGGAGCGGGCGTGAAGGTGATCGGAATACCGCCCAAGTAAGCGGTTCCGATCCAGCGGTTCGGCAGTCACACAACGGACGAGGGCTTACGCCTCGTCCGTTGTGTTATTTTCAGGGGTAGCCAGGCGCCGCACGCCGACGCACGCCGAGAGAGACGAGTGACCACTACGAACGCCCCTGTTTCCCCGCAACGCAGGCGTGAGCATTACCGCCCGCCGGTCGGCGTTCCGCTCGAGCGCCGCGAATGGTGGGGCGTGCCCCTGTCCGCCGTGGTTCACCTTCTCATTGTCGCTCTCTTCCTCGTTCCCATATGGGCCACGGCCGACATCGTCGCTCCGAGTGGCGCAGGTGGCCCTGGTCCGGTGGGCGGCGGAGGCGGAGGGTCCGCGGGAGCGCGGCCGGCAGGGAATGCCGCGAGCGACGGGGAGCGCCTGCGCTATGTCGCGGTCGCTCCTTCGCCTCCTGCCAGCAGCGCCGTCACGGAGGAGAAGCCGCAGCTACCCAGGCCCGTCCCGGAGCCGGTGAAGCCACCTCCCAAGCCCACCGTGGAGCAGCCAGCTCCGGA
>DATCXR010000064.1:0-3041 GCA_036565685.1 Gemmatimonadaceae bacterium | reverse complement strand
CTGTCGATGGGCGGGCCTGCCACTCCGCCATCCATACTCGAGACACCAGCTCCGAACAGCACGCCAACTCGGTAGGCGCCTCCCGGAAGCGTGTCGCCAAGCAGGGACGGGACCGTGTACGCGCGCCTGAAAGTTTCGCTCTTTCCCGGCGGGAGCCGGACTAGCATGCCTGTTATCGCCATGACTCCCTGCGCGCCGGTCTGCGGATCGACGAACAGGTGCCGACCCTCGTCGTAGGCCGCCTGCGTCGTCGCAGAATCAGTATCGTAAAGCCGGATGGATGCGATCGAGCTCCCACCCGCGAGGTCCAGTCGGAGCGTATCCCGAGTGGCGTTGCTCACCGCAATGCTCACCACGAGCTGGTCCGGCGACCCCGGGGCGACGTGCGCCTCCGTGTGAACAGCCACCGGGTTGGAGGGAAGCGCGGTATTGGCCCGCCCGTGCGCGCACCCCACGAGGAGCAGGGCGAACCCCGTCACCAGCAACACCACGATAGTCAGTCTTCTCTCCATTCCGCAGTCTCCCTGGCCGTCACCCTGCTGCACCGGCGATTCACGCGACGCCGATCGAGTTCCGCTGACGCGTCAGCAGAGCGTCCGTACATATGCAGAGATGCTGCCGTGGCATGCGGGGAGTCTGGCCCCGACAGTGCACCACCCCCACATTGAATACACTCGATGATCGCTGGCGGCCGACTAGATCGCCCATCAGCTGCGCTCCTGGCCTTCCCCCTCGCCGCTCCGTCATCCCGCATGTCCGAACCCGCAGTCGAGATTCGCAACGTCGTCAAGCGCTACGAAGGTCACACCGCGGTGCGCGGTCTCTCGCTCACCGTCCCGCGTGGCGCGGTGTACGGGATCCTCGGACCCAACGGCGCGGGGAAGACTACCACCATCCGCATGGTGCTCGACATCATCGAGCCTGACGAGGGAACGATCGACGTGCTGGGCGTGCCCAACAACGCCCCCGGCGCCATCGACCGCGTGGGCTACCTCCCCGAGGAGCGGGGACTCTATCGCCGCATGCAGGTGCGCCGCGTGCTCCGCTTCCTCGCCGAGTTGAAGGGGATTGGACGCCGCGAGGCCGACCGGCGGATAGACGGCTGGCTCGAGCGACTGGGGCTGCGCACCGCCGACCGCGACTGGGGCAACGCCAAGGTGGACGATCTCTCTCGAGGGATGCAGCAGAAGATCCAGTTCATCGGCGCGCTCCTGCACGATCCCGAGCTGCTGATCCTCGACGAGCCGTTCAGCGGCCTCGACCCGATCAACGCTCAAACGCTGCAGGACATCGTGATCGAGCTGCGTCGGAGCGGCAAGACCATTCTCTTCTGCACGCACATGATGGGGAGCGCCGAGCGGCTCTGCGATTCCGTCTGCATCATCGCCGGCGGGGAGAAGTTGATAGACGGTCCCGTGGCGAAGGTGAGAGAGGAGCACGGCGGCCGGCGCGTGGCGCTCGAGCTGGGCGATGGCAGGGTCAACGGCGTTGCGTCGGTGCTCGCGGACCGGACGCTCGTCAGCAAGGTGAACGACGCAAACCGCGTGTTCGACATCGAGCTGGCGCCAGGTGCCGACGCGCAGCTGCTGCTGCGGCGGCTGGTCGAATCGGGCGCTAACATCGCGCGCTTCGAGCTGGCGCAGGCATCGCTGCATCGGATCTTCGTGGAGCGCGTAGGCGCCGCGAGCTCCGCGGAGGAGGACAACGCCAATGCGTAAGCTCCTCGTGGTCACCGCTCGCGAGTACCTCGAGCGCGTGCGAACGCGCTGGTTCATCATCGCCACGGTGTTCGGGCCCATCCTGATAGGCCTCCTCCTCTTCGTGCCGCCGTGGCTGACGTCGCGCAACACCGCGTCGGCCAACCTCGCGCGCATCGTGATTCTCGATGCCACCGGGACGAACCTCGGTAACAGGATCGCGACCGAGCTGAACGGCGGCCTGGCAGGCGACACCTCGCTCACCGAGGTGCGTGCAGTGGCGCCGGCCAGGCTCGCCGAAGCGGAGAGTCTGGCCACGCGCCAGACCGTCGCCAAAGCGACGCGCGGATACCTCGTCCTCGACTCCAACACCATCGCCGGGCGCTCGGCGCGATACGCCGGCACCAACGCCACGTCGAGCGCTGACATGGAGGCGATCAACCGCGTGGTCCGCGACGAGGTCGTCGAGATGCGGCTGGAGAACGCCGGGCTCGATCGCTTCCAGAGTGCGGCACTGGCCAACATGCATCTCGACCTGGATGCAGAGCGAATCACCGACCGCGGGAGGGGAGCTTCGGCCAGAGTGAGCATCTTCTTCGCCTTCGGTGTGGCGATGTTGCTCTACATCTCGCTCATCATGTACGGCCAGGCCGTGCTGCGAGGCGTCATCGAGGAGAAGCAGACCAGGGTGGCGGAGGTGGTGGTCTCGAGCGTCTCTCCGATGAAGCTGCTGGGTGGAAAGGTGCTCGGTGTGGGGGCCGTGGGTCTCACGCAGATGGCCATCTGGATCGGCGTCGGCTTCACCCTCATGAAAATACGAGCGCAGGTGCTCGGCCACTTCGGCGTCCAGATCACGCCGATAAACATCCCCGACATATCGATCGGGGCGGCCCTGCTCCTGCTCGCCTTCTTCGTCCTCGGCTACACCTTCTACGCCGCGCTCTTCGCGATGGTGGGTGCGACCGTGAGCAACGAGCAGGATGCGCAGCAGGCGCAGATGCCCGTGGTGATGCTGCTGGTGGTGAGCGTGTTCGCGCTGGCGCCCGTGCTCTCCGCGCCGGAGAGCAAGCTCGCGTACACGATGGGGTGGCTCCCCTTCTCATCTCCGATCATCATGCCGCTGCGCATGAGCGTGGTGTCGCTCGAGACGTTCGACATCGTGATCGCGCTCCTCGCGCTCGCCTGCTCGTGCTACATCGCCGTGGTGCTCGCCGCGCGCGTGTACCGGACCGGGTTGCTCATGTACGGCAAGCGACCGGCGTTGCGAGAAGTGGTGCGTTGGATGAGGCGCGCCCGCTAGACCAGGAGCTGGATGGAAGCGGTGGTCGCGCGCTCGCGAGCGCG
>DATCXR010000062.1:0-2258 GCA_036565685.1 Gemmatimonadaceae bacterium | reverse complement strand
CCCGCCCCGCGTGCGCAACCCCCGTGAGAGGCGGGGTCAGGTCTGGAATAGTGAATTGATACAGCCGGCCTTGGCCGGCTGTATCAATTCACTATTCCAGACCTGACCCCGCCTCTCACGGGGGTTGCGCACGCGGGGCGGGACGCGCAGGATCAGGGTCCGACGAAACGCTTCATTATTTCCGAGGTTCCCATGGGTGCCGCTTCGAACTCCTACCTGCTGATCTTTCGCGAGTCCACTCCCGAGCGCTACGAAGCGATGTCGCGCGAGGAGCGGCGACGAGCGCTCGCCGACTGGAATGCGTGGTGCGACAAGCTGGCTGCGCAGGGCAAGTTGAAGGACGGGCATCCGCTGCTCCCAGAGGGACGCATCGTTTCCCACGCCGCCGCCGGCCGCCGAGTCGACGGACCTTTTGCGGAGGCGAAGGAGATGATCGGCGGCTACTTCTTCCTCACCGCGGAGAGTATGGACGAGGCCAGCGCGATCGCCGAGGAGTCGCCCAATCTCCAGTACGGCATGACCGTCGAAGTGCGCCCGGTCGCCGGCGGATGTCATCTAGCCCGTTCGCTCGGCTTGAAGGGAATGCGGGAACCCGCCGAGGCGTCTCCGGCATCATCCAGTGATTCCGCAGCAGGATGAGCCACGTTTCACCGGAGGATCGCAGATGACCGCACCAGCTATTCCGCTCGAAGAGTTCGACCAGGAGATGGCTACCACGCGCAGGCTCCTCGAGCGAGTTCCCGATGACAAGGGAGCGTGGAAGCCGCACGAGAAGTCATTTCCACTCGGCCACCTCGCGCAGCTCGTCGCATGGATGCCGGGCTGGATCGCGAGCACGCTGCGCGAGCCGCGCATCGATCTTGCCACTTCCGCCGGCTACACTTTCGAGAAGACGGACAAGCTCCTGTCGGAATTCGACAAGAACGTCGCCGCGGCGCGCGACGCGTTGAAGTCGGTAACCGGTGCTGCGCTCGACGAGGACTGGGAGCTCAAGCACGGCGACAACGTGCTCTTCACGTCGAAGCGCGGGCCCACGGTCCGTATGCACCTGAGACATCTCATTCATCACCGCGGCCAGCTCACCGTGTACATGCGTGAGCTGGACGTCCCCATCCCATCGATCTACGGCCCGTCGGCTGACGAGAGGTGGTGAAGCTGTGCGGCGATCGGGAGGTCGTTCCCTCGAGCTAACGGAGATGACGATGTCATCCAGAGTAATCACGCGTCTCACTGCATGCGCCGCCGCTTTTCTCCTGCTCGCCTGCGCAAAGGCGCCGGGCGATAGAGCATCCGACACGGCCGCGTCGCGCTCGGGCGGCGCATCTTCAGCTGCGATAGTCGAACGGGAGTGGGCGCTCGTCACGCTCGGCGACAGCGCCGCTCCACAGGGCTCCGGTGGCAAGCCGGCCACCATCCGCTTCGACTCCGCTGCATCGCGCGCGGCGGGCTTCGCCGGCTGCAACCGGTACAGCGCTCCCTACACCATCGCGGGCGACAGTCTCGGCTTCGGACCGGCCATCTCCACGAAGATGGCATGCGCCGAGGGCGACTCGCTGGAGCGCGCATACCTGGCGATCATTCCCGACGTCACCGGCTACCAGGCCACCGACTCTACGCTCACGCTCACGGGTTCGAGCGGCGCGCTGGCGGTTTTCCGCGCGCAGTGAGGGGGCCGTGCCTCGAGTGCGCGCCGAGAAACGCGCGCACTCGGC
Organism: Gemmatimonadaceae bacterium; assembly: GCA_036565685.1. Taxonomy (GTDB): domain Bacteria; phylum Gemmatimonadota; class Gemmatimonadetes; order Gemmatimonadales; family Gemmatimonadaceae; genus JADGGM01. Next base: position 546 of record DATCXR010000062.1, on the reverse strand, counting down.
GGAGCCAGGGAGTGAGCCTGGGCCTTGCGCCCCGGCGGCGCGATACTCAGCGCCCGATCATTCGCAGCTCGACCATCAGGCAGCGATCCTGCACCACGTCTATCCCCGCGCGTGCGAACGCCTCCGCCGCCTGGTCGTTACTTATCCCGAGCTGAAACCACACCGACTTCGGACGCTTGGCGATGATGTCTTCCACGTGCTGCGGGATGTCGTGCGGGCGGCGGAAGACGTTGACCATGTCGATCTCGCCAGGGACCGCCGATACGGTGCGGTAAACCGGATGTCCGAGGATCTCCGTGATCTCGGGGTAGTACACTGGCACAGGTATGATCTCGTACCCCGCCCTCTCGGCGTACTCCGGGACGTAGAACGCTGGCTGCCAATCCTCCACCTTCATTCCGAGGACGGCGATGCGATGGGTTTCCTCGAGGAGTCGGCGGATGTCGCTCGCATCCTCGAGGAGGTGTTTTCGCCAGGAGTCGGAGTCGCTGCTCTGCATGGCGAATAATACATCGGGGTCAGGTCTGGAATCGTGAATCGCTACGG
>DATCXR010000058.1:0-6721 GCA_036565685.1 Gemmatimonadaceae bacterium | reverse complement strand
TGATGTCTATCACCTCGGCGGTATTGGTGGGCGAGCCGCCGCCCACGATGAGAATCTTCCCCGCGTCGTACATCACAGCCGAGCCGTAGTCGCGGCTACCGAAGCGACTCGATGGGCCGGCGGTCCAGCGGCCGGTACCGGTGGCGTCGAGATAATACGTGGTCTGACTCGGACCAGCGGCGAAGACACGCCCATCGGGTGCCACGAACATCCACGGGTAGTACGGCAGGTAGAGCGAGGCGGTGGTGAGCGCGCGCCAACTTCCATCGGCCTGCCAGACCTCGGGAATGAGGTTACGCTGCTGCGCAGTGTCGCCGCCCGAGAGCGTGAGAATCTCGCCGCTCGCGAGCGTGGTGTTGGTCGGATACCACCGGCCGTTCTGCATGTCGGGACCATCGCTCCAGCCGTTGGTGCGATAGTCGAAGATCTCGGTGTCGCGGATCCCCTGGTTGTCCGTGCCGCTGTGGCCGCCGGCAACGAGGAGGCGTCCGTCAGGAAGGAATGCGTGTCCGCTGCAGAAGAGGTCAGCGGGTCGAGCGGTGCTGGCGAAGCTCCCTGCACCCGCGGGATCCCAGAGCTGCGGCGGGTGGTCGGACCGCCCCCAGGTCATCACGCGACCGTCGGGGAGCACGCTGGCGTGAATGGCTACGGCGGGCCACGATATCGGCGCGTCCCAGATGCCGAGCGTAGCGACGGCGGATGATTGGCCGAAGCTCACCACCACACTGTGCGGCTGGTCCATGGTCAGCGAGCACCTGCCGGAGGACGTTCCCGCTCCACTTCCGGCGGCGTCGCAACCCGCGCCCGCCCACGCCTTGAGGTAGCTGCCGCTGGCGGCCGTGGCAGAGAGCGTCACCGCGGTACCGGTCGGGAAGGCGGCTCTGCATCCAGTGGATGCGGCGGCGCCGCCAGTGATCGTGCAGTCGATCCCGGGGACGTCCGAGGTGACGCGACCGCTCCCTTCCGCGCCCGATGTCACGTCGAGAGTCTGGCTGAGCGGCGGGGGTGAGAACGTCACCTTCACCGTGCGCGAGAAGTCGAGGGTCACCTCGCACGCGAGCGGGTCGTCGGTGGCGCCGGTGCACCCCGACCAGGTGATGCGGGTACCCGTTCCCGACGGCGTCGCCTTGAGCGTCACCACGGTGCCGGTGTTGAAGCGCTGCGAGCATTTCCCCTTCAGCGCTGCTCCCGAGCCAGGAATGGTGCAGCCGATCCCCCCGCGATTGGAGGCGACGGTACCGCCTACCGTGCTGCCGCCGTCGACGACATCGAGGGTGACCTTCGTCGCGGAGCTACGGGCGCCGAGCAGGGTGGGCGCTGTTGGTGTGGGGGGAGGACTGTCGCGACAACCGGTGGCTGCCATCAGGATCGCGAGCGACAGGGTCGCGAAGGTCGGTGGAGACACGTACCGCGTCATAGTGCCCTCCTGCCACGCATGCGTGGCGAACCGGATGCCGGAGCAGTCCGAAACCCGGCGACGGCGCTCGGGTGTCGTGCACGGCGGGCCACACCTTAACTGTGGTCGATGACGGCGTCAAGGAGGTGAGCTACGGCAGCGGCGGCGTCTCCTGCTCATCGCTCGTCCACTTGGCGTAGGTGCCCAGCAACCGGTACTCGAGTGACGCGTTCCGGAGCTGCACCAGCGCGGACGAAGCACGCGCGTCGAACGCCGGGTGCTCGAACTCGAGAAAGAAGCGATAGGTCCACGGCTCACGCGTGGGGCGCGCGGCGAGATGCGTGATCCTGAACGACGCGTCGGCGATGGGCTTCAATCCCTTCACGAGCGACCCCGCGGCGTCGGGGAACACGCAACATACCGCGGTTCGTGCGGTGGCGTTCTCCGAGAGCGGCGAGGGATCCCGGGCGACGGCCAGGAAGCGGAATTGCGAGTCGGGCCGGTCTTCCACACCGTCGGCGAGGATATCGAGCCCGTACTGCTCCGCCGCGCCGCGGCTCCCCACCGCGCCGCGAGTGGGATCACCGGCTTCCGCCACCTCGCGCGCCGCGCCCGCGGTATCGGCGGTGGCCTCCGCCCTGATTCCGCGGTGCCGCTCGAGAAAGTAGACGCAGTGCTCGAGTATCAGCGGGTGGCTCGCGATGCTCCGCAGCTTCGCGACGGTCGTACCGGGAAGACCGAGCACCGCGAGGCGCACGGGAAGGACGACCTCGGCGGCGATCACCAGGCAGTCGTGGAGCGCGAGGAGGTCGTATGCCGAGCTGACGTCGCCTACGAGAGTGCTCTCCACCGGGAGCAGACCGAAGTCCACGTCGCCGTCTTCCGCGGCATCCATCACCGCCGCGAAGGTGGGCATGGGCACGGGCTCGGCGAGTGGCCCCCAGAGCGCGTGGATCGCATCCTCGCTGAATGCACCCGGCTCGCCCTGGAAGGCGACTCTCAACCGCTCCACGACTCCGGCCAGCATCGGCTCCGGCGAGCTTTCGTCGAGCGCACCGGGGAGCGAAAGATCTACCTTTGTGGGAGGTCGAAGGCGTGAAGGATCGTCGGGTCGGGGCATCGCGTTGAAGCTGGCTCTACGGAGCCGCTTTCGCAACTACCGACAGGAGGGGTTGGCCGCTCGCTCTCAGCGGGCGGTGTGGCTCATCTCCGCCACCGTGCGCCCGTCGCGCTTGCGCCGTGCCGACGTCACCCTCGACCACTTGAGACCCACTCGCTCGACCACCACGAACGGGTGCCAACGCAGCAGAACCCAGCTCGTCGCGAACGCGGTCCTCCAGCGGCGCGCGGCGAGATCCTCGTGGATCTGCGTTATGACCAGCTCGGTGAAATGGCCGTGCACGCGCGCGATTCCCTGGCGGCGCGCCGGCTCGAGGTGCGGAGTCTGCCTCGTGAACTGGCGCTGTGCTCGCAGCACGCGGATGATGGACTTCATCATGACTGGCGCGTTGCGCGTCATGTTGTTCCCGTGCTTCCTGTACTCCGCGATGGGCTCGTTGTACAGGTGGAACGGGAAGCGGCGCGCGAGGCGGATGTCCATGTCCCAGTCCTCGGCCGAACGCAACGAGGTATCGAAGCCGCCCCCCACTGCATCGATCGCCGACCGCCGGTACATCACGGTGAGGGGGTAGATGCCGCAGTGATTGATCAGCAACTGCGCGAAGTTGTCGTCTGTCACGGGGAAGGGCCGCCAGCGGCGCAGGAGTGACCCATCGGCCGCTATCGTGTGCATCCGTCCCGCGACGAAGGCGCACCCCGGGTGTCGCGAATGATGCGTGACGCCGCGTGCGATGGCGTGCGGCAGGAGGCGGTCGTCCGAGTCCAGGAAGACGAGAAGCTCGCTCGTGGTCGAGCGGATCCCTGTGTTGCGAGCCGCCGATAACCCCTGGTTTCGCTGCCGGATGTACCGGACGCCTGGGTAGCGGGCCGTCACGCCACGGACGTCGTCGGGAGAGCCATCGTCGATGACGACTATCTCCGACGGGGGGAGGGTCTGTTTCAGTGTGCTCTCGATAGCGTCGCCGAGAAAGTGCGCTTGCTTGTAGCAGGGAATGACGACTGCAACTCGGGCCACTGGCGCCGTACTACTCATACTGCGGGCACCTTTCAGCAGTTGGTCCAACGGGTCGCGATCGAGACGTCAGGTTCCGTGCCGCGGCTCGCTTTGGACGCGAACGCTTTCGGCCGCGCGCGCTCCATCGTCTCGAAACGTCAGCAGTGCGCGAGTCGAAGAGCGGTCCGGACGCGGCGGAGGAGCCGCTCGCCGATTCCACGAGGGTAGTGGCGTAGCAGCAGGACCGTGCCACGCAGCGCACCCAGCCATCGATGCTGGCGCAGGAGCGATCGCACCTCACTCACCAGCTCGCCGCCGTAGTAATCCTGAAAGAAGCGCGTCCCCTCGGCGAGCTGCGACTCGTAGAATGAATTACCATGCGCGAAGCGGCGCTGCGCGCGGAGCACACGCATGGTAGAGCGGAGCATCACTCCGGGGTTCTTCGAGAGGCTGCTCCCCTGATGCTCGTAGCGGCGATACTCGGCTACCAGCTCGCGATGGAAACTCGTGGGGTAGAGCCGCGCGATCCGTAGCAGCAGCTCGTAGTCTTCAGCCGAGCGCAGCGAGGAGACGAACGCGCCTTCCCGATCGAGAACGCTTCGCCGGAAGAGAACGGTGGAGGTCATCTCGATGTGATTGCGGATGAGCATCCCGCCGTACAGGTCCACATCGAGCGGAGGGCGCTCGCGCCGGCCGAGCGGCGCACCCTCTTCGCTCATGTAGCGGAAGTCGCCGTAGACGAAGGCGCTCTCGGGGTGCTCGGCGAAGCACGCGAGCCCCGCGGCCAGCGCGCCGGGGAGGAGCCGGTCGTCGGAGTCGAGGAATACCACGTACTCTCCGGAGCTCTCGCGCAGCCCGGTGTTGCGCGCGGCCGAGAGCCCCTGGTTACGCTGGCGTACGTAGCGCACGCCGGGGAAGCGGTCGGTCACCGCGTGCACGTCGTCGGGTGAGCCGTCGTCCACCACCACCGCCTCCACCGACGCGCCCTTCTGCGCCAGAGCGCTCTCCAACGCAGTCGGGAGGAGATGCGCCTGGGCGTAGCAGGGGATGACGACCGAGACGCGCGGCGCCCGCGAGCTCATGGGGGCCTGGGCACGCGGCTCACCAGCCGCTCGCTGGCCGCACCGCCCGCGCGTGCGGGACTAACGGGCGCGCGGGTACGCACGACAGCTCCACGTCCGCCACGCCAGCGTAGGATCGTGATTCCTCGATGCCGAGTGAGGCGGCCGGCGAGTACTTGCACAGATGCGCCTGGCTGGGATTGTGGAAGACGTGGACCTGGATGTGATACTGGCCGCGCGTGAGGTGCGCGTTGAAGTCGAAGCGGAGCCGGAGATGTTGGCCGGGGTGCACCGTGTCGAGGCCCACCTCCCCGCAGTCTATGCCGCCGTCGTACACGATCATGTTGTCGGTGGAGCGATAGATGACGAACCCGAAATGGAAATCGCCGAGCTCCTCGTGCACCTCGTAGTCCACGGTGAGATGCAGCGGCGTTCCGGGCTCGACGGTCGTCACCGGCTCGCCGGACGGGTCGGTGAGACTCGCCTTCGTGATCTCGATCTCGCGACCCGCTCCGGTATCGTGCAGGGCGTCCGTCCCGTTCACGTACGCGGCGAGCGCTTCCTGCACCGGTCCCTGCGCGCGCACCGCCCGCTGGAGAAAGATCCCACGGTCGCAGAGCGACGCCACCTGCTGCAGGTTGTGCGACACGAACACTATCGCGACCCCACGAGACTTGAAGAGCTTCATGCGATCGAGGCAGCGCTGCTGGAAGGCCATGTCGCCCACGCTCAGCACCTCATCGATGATCAGCACGTCCGGGTCGAGGTGCGCCGCGATCGAGAAGCCTAGCCGCGCGCTCATCCCGCTCGAGAAGCGCTTCACCGGCGTATCGATGAACTCGCCGAGGTCAGCGAAGTCGATGATCTCGTCCATGGCGCGGGCAATCTCGCTCCGCTTCATTCCGAGTATGGCGCCCTGCAGGTAGATGTTCTCGCGTCCGGTGAGGTCGGCGTGGAATCCCGCCGCGACCTCGATCAGCGCGCCCGTGCGCCCGTAGACGGCGGACGTCCCGCGCGTGGGCTTGAGGATCTTGGTGAGCAGCTTGAGGATCGTGGACTTCCCGGCGCCGTTGGGTCCGATGATCCCCAACGCCTCGCCCGGACGCACCTCGAAGGAGACATCGCGAAGCGCCCAGAAGTCGCCGCTGCCATCCTCCAGCTCGTCGGCCGGCGGCTTCCCGCGTACGATGCGGCGCGTGACCGCCGGAATGAGGTCGCGCAGGCTGTCCGCTCGCTCACCGCGCCGGAACTTCTTCCATACGCCGTCGAAGATGACGGGCGGCTCGGATGAATCAGATCTCTTCCGCAAATCGAAACTCCATCCGGTGAAAGAGCACCCACCCGATCGCGAGCACCACGAGTGACAGAGCGGCCGCGGCCGCGAAGGGTCCCAGGTCGGGGAGCGTACCGCGCAGCAGCACGGCGCGGTACCCGTCTATGATCGGCGTCATCGGATTCAGCATGAGCACTTTGGCGAGCCTTCCTCCAACCAGCTCCACCGGGTACACCACGGAAGTAGCGAACATCCAGACGGTGATGACGACCTCGAACAGGTACTTCACGTCGCGATAGAACAGATTCGCCATCGAGAGGATGAGCCCCACGCCGAGCGTGAAGGCGATCTGCACGAGCAGCACCACCGGGAGAAAGAGCACCGTCCAGGTGACGCCGATCTGGTAGTAGATCATCATCGCAACCAGCACGAGGAAGGCCACGGCGAAGTCGATGAGAGATACGAGCACGGCCGAGAGCGGAAAGAGCTCGCGTGGGAAGTAGACCTTGGTGACGAGCCCGCTGTTGCTGGTGAGCGAGGCCACCGAGAAGCGGAGCGACGTGGCGAAGAAGTTCCACGGGAGGAGCCCCGCGAAGGCGAAGATCGGGTAGGGGATCCCGCCCGTGTCGAGCCGCGTGACCCTGGTGAAGATCACGGAGAAGATGATGGTGTTCAGCACGGGCATGAAGATCGCCCAGCCGAAGCCCATGATGGTCTGTTTGTAGCGGATGAGGAGATCGCGGCGCACGATGCTCAGGAGGAGCTCGCGGAACTCCAACTGCTCGTGCAACATCTCGCGAACGTCTGCGCCGAGGCGCGTAAGTGCAGCAGAAGCCATGTATGAACAACGATGCGGTTCGCGGCAGCCCGCGACATCG